>NZ_JAELTV010001230.1 GCF_016429005.1 Pedobacter sp. ASV19 | reverse complement strand
CATTAACACAAATTACCCCGCAAGCATTAATTAAGCTTTCAGTATTGTCCTTGGAATTGTTATTTACTACAATGATTTCAATTGGCAAATCAATTCTATTAGAGCAAAGGGAGGCCAGTGTACTTACAATGCTTTCCTCTTCGTTATAAGCTGGAATAACAATAGAGATTTCAGGCTTAGAACCGGATATTTTTCTATAGTTTTCGAGCGCAATTTGCGCCATTTCAATACGAGTAATTCTGTTATCAATAAATTTACTGATTTCTTTTGGTATTGACACTGGTCTCATTCTTTATTGATTTTAGGAGAAGACCAAGATAAAAATTATATTGCTCTAAGTGAAACTTAAATGGATTTTAGAATTGGTTTTTCCGGTTATCTTATAAGTTCTTAATGATATTTGTATATTCGGGCTTAATTATAAATTTGTATGGAGC
>NZ_JAELTV010000127.1 GCF_016429005.1 Pedobacter sp. ASV19 | reverse complement strand
TGTATAAGAGACAGGATCCATATTGGGTTACAGGCAATCCATTTTCTATCGAGAGAAGTAAATTATCCATTAACCAGGAAGGGTAGCGGCATGTTCATGCTGTGTCCCAACCAAATCAACCCAAGCTAACCAAATGTATGAAATTTTAACTCTTAATTTCTACGGTCACCACCGTATGAAACGTAAAATTCTGTTGACCATGAAACTCACAGTGATACTGCTGTTATCATTTACTTTCCAGGTAGTGGCAAATGGCTTTGCCCAAAATAGAATTACAATGACCGAAAAAAATGTTTCCCTTAAAAAGGTATTGAAGGAAATCAGCAGGCAAAGTGGCTACGATCTCATTTTTGTTTCGGACGCAGTGCAGTATGCCAGACCAGTTTCGATAAAAGTTAAGGAAGCAAGTCTGGAACAGGCACTTGAACTGAGTTTTCAAAATCAACCCTTAGTTGTTTATGATATCAAAGGCAAGGCCGTAATAGTGAAAGACAGGACGATCAGTAAAGATAAAATAGCCCCATTTTTGGTCCTCCCAGTAGATATTAAAGGAAAAGTTCTGGATGAAACAGGGCAAGGAATCCCTGGGGCGAGTATTAAAGTTAAAGGGAGTCCTAAAGGAACAATTACAGACCCCAACGGGCAATTTAGTTTGACTGGAATTGATGAAAATGCAATTCTGATGGTGTCCTATGTAGGCTATGTGAGCAAAGAAGTTAAAATTACAGGAAGGGGGCCATTAACCATTAGTTTAACCGCAGAATCCGGTCAACTGAATGAGGTGGTTGTAGTGGGTTATGGCACCCAAAAGAAAATAAACCTCACCGGATCTGTATCTGTAGTAAAGGGAGAAGATCTGGAGAACCGGCCTGTTACGAATGCCACCCAAAGCTTACAGGGGATCGCACCAGGTTTAAATGTATCTGTTGGAGGGAATACCAAGCCAGGGCAAAGCTTTAACTTAAACATACGTGGGGCAGGAAACCTCAATGGGGGAGACAGTCCCTTTGTACTCGTAGATGGTTTGGCCATGTCCCTATCAGATGTCAACCCAAATGACATCGAATCCATTTCGATACTGAAAGACGCAGCAGCTTCTGCAATATATGGCGCAAGAGCCCCTTATGGTGTTATCCTGGTCACTACAAAAAAAGGAACAGCAGATAAAACCACCATATCCTATTCCAACAATATAGGATTCACCTCTCCGGTAAAATTGCCCGAAATGGCCAATTCTTATGAATTTGCTAAATATTTTAATGCAGCAACATCCAATGCCACCGGAAGCAAACAGTATTCTGATGATAAACTGGCCTTACTCCAGCAATATGTGAATAACCCTGCGGGAATGAATATTTTCCCGGAGGTAACAGATAACTACTATTCCAATTGGGAAAACTCTGCAAATGGTGTGGCCAATACCAATTGGTTTGATTTTCATTATAAACCTTATGCGTTGCGTCAATCGCACAATCTGAGCACAAGCGGCGGTAACAAAAATACCCAGTATTTTATATCGGGGGCTTACTATAAAGAAGGCGGAAGTTTACGCTATGCAGATATTAACTATAAACGTTATAACCTGAATGCCAGCATCAGTTCCCAACTCAACAGCTGGATCAAGTTGAAACTAAACACCAAATTCACACAGTCTGATTACGTCTCCCCCTTTTCCGGTTTCGAAGGCCTGTTTTTTCACAACCTGGCCAGGATGCGGCCAAATGTTTCACCTTATGACCTCAATGGTAACTTTTCGGAAATGTCTATGGTGCCCTACCTGCAATCAGGCTCAAAAGATGAAACCAAAAGTTACACACTGGCCATTTTACCCGGACTGGAACTGGAACCTGTAAAAAACTGGAAGATCATGGCAGATTTTAACCTTCTGCGGACCAATACCAATGAGGATGTTTTGAAATTGCCCGGCCTGATCTATGGTATAGATGGAACACCTAAATACGTCAACAGGTCAGAGTACGGTATTCCAATTCTTGGCGGTTATACGAGAAATATGAATGCAACCAATTATTTTTCGCCAAATGTGTACACATCTTATAGCTATGTTTTAAATCAGGACCATACTTTCAATGCCATGTTTGGTTTTCAGCAGGAGCTCAATGAGTACAGCGCTCTTTCTTCTTCCACTCAGGATTTAATCAGTGCCTCCCGTCCCGGACTTTCACTGGCTACCGGCAGTCAAACGACCTTGGAAAACAGAACGCACTGGGGAACCAGAGGTTTTTTCGGAAGACTGAACTATAACTATAAGAACAAATATTTAGTAGAAGTAAACGGCCGGTACGATGGGTCCTCCCGTTTTGCAGCCGATAACCGCTGGGGTTTTTTCCCTTCCGTGTCATTAGGCTATAACCTTGCCGGAGAAAAATTTATGGAGGGCATAAAAGATCAGATCAGTTTACTGAAGATCAGAGGATCTTACGGGCTTTTAGGCAATCAATCTGGCGCCGGATTATATTCTTATGCCCAGACCATGAATATCACCATTCCAGGTCCCTCTGGAGCAGGGGGGCAATGGTATTTCCAAAATGGGAGAGAAGGCTATATCGCTGCGCCCGCACCCTTCAATCCAGGGGTTACCTGGGAAAAAGTTCAGATGGCAAATTTAGGTCTGGACTTCGAAGTATTAAAAAGTCATTTAACCGGAAGTATTGATGTTTTTCAGAGAAATACCCGGGATATGCTTGGCCCTTCACTGGACATCGCGGATATGTATGGAGGGACACCGCCGTTAAGTAACAATGCAAATTTACGAACCAATGGATGGGAGTTGTCTTTAACCTGGAAAGATCAGCTCGAAAATGGAATCCGGTACTCCATAGGAGCCATGTTGTCTGATAATAAATCTGTTGTGACCAAATACCAAAATCCAACAAACAGCAATCCATCAAACACCTGGTATGAAGGTAAAAATGTAGGAGAGATTTGGGGATATCGCACGTCAGGATTGATTCAGAATGCAGATCAGGCAGCCGCATTTAATAAAATGAACCATTCTTATCTGTCCTCTTCAGCCTGGGTACCAGGAGATGTGAATTACAGAGACCTCAACGGAGACAACAAAATCGATATTGGCAATAATGTACTCGGTAATATGGGAGATTTAAGCATTATAGGAAATACTACTCCAAGGTACGCTTATTCTTTTAACGGCGCAGTAGAATGGAAAGGTTTCTCCGTATCGTTTCTTTTCCAGGGCATAGGAAAAATGAATTACGCCCCTAAGCCAGGCGACGTCTATTTTTGGGGAGCTGGCGCATTGGCCCAGGTTACCGTATTTAACCAGCATCTGGATTATTGGACTCCCCAAAATCCAGGAGCCTATTATCCTAATCCTTATGCAGCTCCCGCAGGATCAATCAGTACTTATATCAATAAAACACAGCAGGTGTCAGACCGGTATCTGCAGAATGCAGCTTATCTGAGGCTTAAAAATGCGACGATAAATTATGCTTTGCCATCCTCTTTGATTAAAAAGATCAGGCTTTCCAAGGTGAATATTTTCGTTACTGGAGAAAATCTATTCACAATAACCAGGCTTGCTAAAATGCTGGACCCGGAAACAGTTGCTGCTGCGGTTGACCCGGGGAAAAGCTATGCTCAAAACGTTACCGCAGGAGGAGAGCCGGGAAAGATCTATCCCCTAAGTAAAGTCTATTCTATAGGAGTTAATGTTGGATTTTAAATGATGATGAAAATGAAAGTAAATACCATAAAAACAGTTGTCCTTATAGGCATAGCTCTTGGATTATCTGCTTGTAAAAAGAACTTCCTGGACCTTCAGCCCCTGGATTCCCTGAGTACAACCAACAGTCTTTCTTCAACAAATGAATTGAAGATGTACATGAACCAATTTTATCAGAATACATTTCCAGGCCAGCCCACGGGGGTAGGGGGAAGCGGGATCGCCTTTAACGATGCTGGAACAGATAACATGATTTTTTCCTCTGTGAATGCCCGGATCAGTGGCTTATCTTCTCTAAGTGATACAACCTCAATTAGCGAATACAGAACAATAAGATCAATTAACTATTTTTTCGAAAATTACAGGCATGCTACAGGACAGGCATCGGAGATCAATAAATATGTCGGTGAAGCCCGTTTTTTCCGGGCCTATATCTATTTTAACATGATCAGAAAATATGGTGGCGTTACCTGGGTAAATAAAGTATTGCCCGCCGATCAGGAGGTTATGGCCGTAAAACGGGACTTCAGAACTTTGGTTGTAGACTCTATACTCGCTGATCTGGACAAAGCCATAGAGCTCTTGCCCGTTGCTTCCAACAGTGCTTCCATGAGGGTTCATAAAGATGTTGCACTGGCCTTCAAATCCCGGGTGGCTTTGTATGAAGGTTCCTGGGAAAAGTACCATAAAGCAAAGAATGATGCGTTTTTTACGAAGGACATCACGGACGATAAAATAAAGTCTTATTATGAAAAGGCAAGAGATGCAGCAGCAACTGTAATCAACAGTTCCCGCTGGTCGGTATATTCAACAGGAAAACCCTTACAAGATTACGGGAATTTATTTATCACCACAGATCTGTCGGCCAATTCTGAAGTCTTGTTGTGGAAAAAATACAATACCAACGACAATATAGGACATAGCATTAGCAAATATACCTCAACCGATGGTGCGGACATGGGACTCACCTTATCATTGGTAGATGATTATCTGACCAGGGACGGCCGCCCGTTCATCGGGAATGAAAGGAAGCAGGCGCAAGCCGTTTATGGCAGGGAACTTAGCCCAGACTTAAGAGACCCACGTTTAGGCCAAACCATCGCTATGCCAGGGCAACCTTTAAAACCAGGCGTCAATGTCCCAGCTTACCCACCCATTAACCAAACCGGGTTTAACAGAAGTACAACAGGTTTTCCCTTGTATAAATTCCTGGAATACAACAACTCATCGGCTGTTTCTGACGATTTTAAAAGCATGGCCCCCGCAATTGTTTTCAGATATGCCGAAATATTGTTAAATTATGCTGAGGCTATGGCGGAACTTGGAGGAGATCCTGTGGCGATTGCCAATGCTTTAAATCCACTTAGATTAAGAGCGGGCATGCCCCCGGTTGATGTAAACAAAGAATACAATACAGATCCATCTTATCCATTTAATTCTTTAAGCCCGGTTATTCAATGTGTAAGAAGAGAAAGAAGAGTGGAACTGGCAGCAGAAGGCATGCGGCTGGATGATATTTTGCGTTGGGCTGCCGCCGATGTCTTGCTGACTGGAAAACGACCTTTGGGAGTACTGTTTGTTGGCAGTGATATGGCAAGTCAAAACACGGGTACCGGTTTCTATGGATCCTCTCTATTATATTATGATACTGCCCCTTCCGGAAAATCAGTCAATCTATACCTCACCGGAGCTTCGGGTGATGCCCTGCGGTATATTGATCCCTATAAGAACGTATTGCCAAATGGCTATGGTTTTAACCTCGGAAGAGATTATCTATTACCCATTAAACAAAGAATGCTTCAACTGACAGGCGGAAACTGGAGCCAAAATCCAGGATGGTAACACAAACTAAATTGTATAAAGAAATGCATATCAATCAAAATATCTCAAGACTACTGTCATTAACGTTCTGTTTTTTGATGTTAATTTCCTGTAAAAAACAGGACTTGCCTGCTAAGCCAGAAGCATCCGCTTTTTCAGCCTCGCTGGAAAGCAATTCGGTTGTCCCCGCTTCAGGAGGAACAGTTAACGTTTTGATCAGCACCCAAACAGATGGCTGGTGGATCAGTAATCTATCTGCCAGTTGGGCAACCGTTAACCGGACCTATGGTTCCGGAAATTTTAAATTGCCTGTAACTGTAAAAGCAAATACATCCGGTGTCAAAAGAAGTGTAAATTTACAGGTCAACCCCACCTTTGGTCTTCCGGCGGTGAATCTTACTATAAACCAGGATAATTAAAACAAATGAAGAAACTATTTGCCTTATTATTGCTTTTCTGCGGATTTCAAACCTATGCTCAGCAGGAAAAGCCCAATGTGATCATCATCATTTCTGATGACCATGCTTACCAGGCCATCAGTGCATATGGGAGTAAGTTAATGTCCACACCAGGTATTGACCGGATTTCCAGAGAGGGTGTTCGTTTTGACAAAGGCTATGTGACCAATTCCATTTGCGGACCTAGCCGGGCAGTAATCCTTACCGGAAAGTATAGCCACAAAAATGGCTTCAAAGACAATGAAAACTCTCGTTTTGACGGAAGTCAGGATTCTTTTATCAAACAACTTGGAAAAGGCGGATACCAGACTGCCTGGATTGGAAAGTGGCATTTGGAAAGTGAACCCCAGGGTTTTAGTTACTGGCAGGTGCTGCCCGATCAGGGGCAGTACTATAATCCTGATTTTATTATGCAGGATGGAAGCCGGAAAAGAGTGGAGGGATATGTTTCCAATGTGATCGAAGATGCTGCTGAAAACTGGCTGGACAAGCGGGATCCATCGAAACCTTTCTGCCTGGTGATCGGGCACAAAGCAACGCATCGCGTTTGGTTACCGGATACCGCCGATATGGGGATGTTCGACAAGACAACTTTTCCTTTGCCTCATAATTTTTATGACGATTACCAGGGCAGGGAAGCGGCTAAAGTACAGGACATGAGTATTGCCAAAACCATGATCATGGGTTATGACCTGAAAATGTTTGGTTCAGAAGGTGCTGCAGACAAGGATGGCAATATCAAAAGAATGAATGCCGCACAAAGAGCTAAGTTTAATCGGTATTACCTGCCTATAGAGGCTGATTTGAAATCCAGGAATCTCTCTGGCAAAGCGCTTACAGAATGGAAATACCAGCATTACATGCGCGACTATTTAAGTACAGCTGCCTCTCTGGACAGAAACATTGCAAGAACCCTGGATTACCTGGATAAACATCATCTGGCCAAAAATACCATTGTTATTTACCTATCTGACCAGGGTTTTTACCTGGGTGAACACGGTTGGTTTGATAAACGGTTTATTTATGAAGAATCTTTCCGGACTCCAATGGTCATGCGCTATCCAGGGGTTATAAAGCCAGGTACTGTATCCAATGATTTTGTGATGAACTTAGATATTGCGCCAACGATTCTGGATGCTGCGGGGGTTTCTATACCAGGAGATATGCAAGGTAAATCCATGTTGCCTGTATTGAAGGATAAAAAAGTCAAAGGCCGTGAATACTTGTATTACCACTACTATGAAAATGGGGAACATTCGGTTTCTCCTCATTTCGGTATCAGGAATAAAAGATACAAACTCATACGTTTTTATAAAAGAGTGGAGTCATGGGAGCTTTATGATTTGGTGAAAGATCCGAATGAGGTCCATAATGTGTATGGGGAAAAGGGTTATCAACAGATTACGGCGCAGATGAAAAAGGAACTCAACAAACAAATTGCACAGTATGATGATCAGGATGCAAAAAAGATAGTAGAGAAGGGGATTTAGAGGAAAATTCTGTACAGCTGCTTCAAGACTAACGAGATCAGGCGGCTGAAGAAGCCGCAGACCTCTGAGGTCTTTCCGCAGCGTACGAGAATTTTCCTTAGCAAATTGCATAGGGAGGGTACCAGCATGTTGCAGAAGAGACCGGGTATGTTGCAGTGGTTCAGGTAGAGTGAAATGGGAAGGTAGAGGTTATGGAATGATCCCTAAATCTTGCGGTCCTGGTGTATAGTCAGAGCAGAGTCAGTCCGGTGTGAGTCCGGAGTAAGTCCGGGTTTTTCTGTAAAAACCCGGACTTACTCTGCTCTAATTATATAGTCACTCAGGAGTTGGTATAAACCAGGACTGAAACAGGTTAGTTCTGTTCAGCTACTTAAATTTTTTTTGATATCAAACGTTTGTGTGGATTTATAAGGGTTAAAAATATATTGCCTTGAATATTCTCCTTTAATTTAAGGTAAATGAAACCTGAATGCATGAAATCATGCACAAATATGTCTTAAACCAAACAAGAAAGATTACATGAACAAGTCAAAATTTTTAAGTTTGATGGTTTTGACCCTTGGACCAGCAATCCTCAGGGCGCAAAATCTGCCATCCGAACTTCAGACTCCGGAAGTGGTATCCGTAAACCGTATGCCCATGCGTGCGGAAGCTTATGCTTATGAGAGCAAGGGGCTCGCGGAGAAAAGGGAAAAAGAAAAGTCAGCCTACTTTATGTCTTTAAATGGATCCTGGAAATTCAATTGGGTACAGGATCCATCCAAACGCCCGCTTGATTTTTATAAAACAGATTATAACGACGCCAGCTGGAAAGATTTTAAGGTACCCGCCAATTGGGAAACCAATGGTTATGGTTTGCCTATTTATGTGAACCAACCTTATGAATTTACTGGTCAAAGGAAGAGGGGAGCGCGGTTAAATCCACCCTTTGATATTCCGGAAAATAACAACCCGGTAGGATCCTATCGTAAAAAAATTACGATTCCTTCAAACTGGGATGGCCGCCAGGTATTCATACACCTTGGTGCAGTTAAATCTGCGTTTTATATCTGGGTTAATGGTAAGAAAGTAGGTTATAGTGAGGATAGCAAACTCGCTGCTGAATTTGACATCACCAAATATGTGAAGCCTGGAGAAAATCTTGTAGCTCTGGAGGTTTACCGCTGGAGCGATGGCAGTTACCTGGAATGTCAGGATATGTGGCGGATTTCAGGAATAGAAAGGGATGTATACCTCTATTCTACACCTAAATTAGATGTGAATGATTTTAGAGTGAGTTCTACCCTTGACCCAAGCTATACCAATGGTTTGCTGGATGTAGCGGTAAAGGTCAACGACTACCGGGTGGACCAAAATACCAACCATAGCCAGGCAGATGTTTTTTCTGTTGAGGTTGAGTTGGCGGACGCGAATGGCTCAGTACTCTGGAAAGATGCCTCTTCGGCCAAAGAAGTGTTGGGTAATTACCATACTGAAGTCTATTTTAAGAAAGAAATACCCAGTGTAAAGGTATGGTCTGCAGAGATCCCTTATCTGTATACCTTGTATATCACCCTGAAAAACAATAAGAATGAAGTGTTGGAAGTTGTTTCGCAAAAGGTAGGCTTTAGAAGCATTGAAATTAAAGGAAGTGACTTTTTAGTCAACGGTAAACGCATCTTTCTAAAAGGGGTAAACAGACATGAGCACAATGCCACACAAGGACATACCCTTACCCATGCAGATATGCGCAAGGATATGGAAATGATGAAAAAGCTCAATGTGAATGCAGTCAGGCATTCGCACTATCCGCCAGATCCTTACTGGATGGAGCTTTGCAATGAATATGGATTGTATGTCATAGACGAGGCGAATATTGAATCTCATGGAAGGGGTTATGACCTTGCTTACACTTTTGCAAACGATAAGCAATGGCGTAATGCCCATTTTGAACGGATTACCCGGATGTACCAACGGGATAAAAACAATCCTTCTGTAGTAACCTGGTCTTTAGGAAATGAAGCCGGAAATGGAATCAACATGTACGAGGCCTACGAATGGCTTAAAAAGACCGATACAACGCGGCCGGTACAGTACGAACGCGCAGAGGAAGACTTTAATACAGATATGATTGTTCCTCAATATCCAGACCCTCAATGGTTGGTTCAATATTCAAACAGCAAAGAAACCCGGCCTTTGATCATGAGTGAATTTGCCCATATTATGGGAAACAGCCTGGGGAATTATGATGAATACTGGGACGCCATTGAAAATCACCCAAAACTTCAAGGAGGCTTTATCTGGGAGTGGATAGACCAGGGGATCGATACGGTGAAAAATGGTAAAAGAATATTGGCTTATGGAGGAGACTTTCCTCTTGAAGGGCCTGTAGACCAGAATTTCAGTGATAACAATTTTTGTGTAAAGGGCGTCGTAACAGCGCACCGCGAACTGACCCCAATGGCCGTGCAGGTAAAAAAAACGCATCAATTCATCAAAACCAAATATTTAGGCGAGAACAAGATCAGCATCAACAACAGCTATTTTTTCAAAAACATCAGTAATGTCCAGCTCAACTGGGACATTTCTGAAAATGGCCGGATCACAGAAAAAGGAAGTATTTCCAGCCTGGATATCGCACCGCGTCAGAGTATTACAATTCCCCTTGCTATTAAAACAAAGAAACAAGCCGGTAAAGAGTACTTCCTGAATGTACATTACGTGCTTAAACAAGCAGAACCCTTTCTGGAAAAAGGATATGAAATTGCCTATGATCAGTTCGCGCTCCAAACAACAGAATCCACCTCATTAGTTTCTGTGCCCTCTAAAAGTGTATTACAGCTTAATCAAACTGAATCGACCTATACCCTTAAGGGTAAGAGTTTTCAGGTGGTGTTTGACAGAGCGAATGGATTGTTGAAAGATTATGTTTACAAAGGAGATCTTTTATTGCAGAATGGCCCCGAACCCGCATTTTGGCGCGCACCCACCGATAATGATATTGGTGCCGGATTCAATAAAAATCTGCGTAAATGGCGTACTGCTTATAAGGAAGGCAAGTTGTTGTCGGCACAGGCTGTTTTAAATAACGATGGAAGTTATACCGTAAGTTTTAAAAAGGAACTTATGGGCGGTGAAGCGATTCAGGAACAGCGAATCACTGTTTATGGAGATGGCACATTGAAAACGGATTTGTATTTTAAAGCTGTTAAAGGAAAATATCCGCTTTTATTAAGAGCGGGTACAAATCTGGAATTGGATAAACAATACAGTAATATTAGCTTTTATGGCAGAGGACCATGGGAAAACTACGCAGACAGGAAAAGCGCTTCTTTAATCGGCATGTACAACCAAAAGCTCAAAGACCAGTACTTCCCTTATGCGCGTCCTCAGGAAAGTGGTAACAAAACAGACGTTAGATGGTTGAGTTTAACCAATGCCAAAGGCAGGGGGATTCAAATTCTGCATCAGGATAATTTATTAAGCGTTTCGGCATTGCCTTATAGTCTTGATGATTTAGACCCGGAGCAAGATAAAAAACAATACCATTCGGGTGAGCTGGTTATGAAAGATAAGGCTTATCTCCATATAGATCTAAACCAATCTGGAGTTCAGGGGATAGATAGTTGGGGAGCACAACCCCTAAAGGAATACAGGATTCCTTTTGCAGACTATACTTATAGTTACTGGATCAAACCAATATAGCTACTGCTGAAAAACAGTATTATTTATATCAATAAATCTATACATATAGATTTATTGATATAAATAATACTTATGGATAGCGCTGCCGCAAGCATGCAAACGATTATGGTGTATCCAAATAGATAGTTAATTTACAGCTTCCAGTATGATTCTGAACCTTTTCAGATAAAAGGTTTTCGTCGTTTCAGACCCATTTAAGAAACGTATATATTTCTCTGTCCCGGTAAAAGTAGTGTAATTGCCTTTTCCTTTAGTCTCATTGACCTTTAAAGTCTGCCAGTTTTTGCCGTCCGCTGAGGATTGAAAAAGACCAGAAGCTAACAAATCAGACGACTCCAGGTTAAATTGTAACTGGGTTATCTTCAATTTCGGATCAATATTTATTCCCAGATATTCCCCTTTGTTTAAAGATTTCACCTCTAAAGCGGGAGAAATAGCCACGCTGTTTTCCTCAAAGATCAAGGGCTGACTGCGAAGCTTTTCTGAATTGCTGTAATTTACTGAACGCTCTATAGCCTGCTCAAAAAGAAAAGATGGAGGCATGGCAATAGAACTCGTTTTACTAATCATCGGCCCCATTAATTTAAAGACATTCTTTACAAAAGGAGTTAATACCAAAGAACCTGTTTTGATACCTGGCTGGTAAGGGTTTGAATTTGCCTTTTTATCCAGCTGTTTCATACTGTCCAGCAGTTGGTCGACCTTTAAATAAGAACTTCCTGCGGCGGTATAATTTTTAGCATTCCATTCTTCCAGCATAGACATGGTGGAAACACCAGCCTTACCCAGTAATTCAAACTGGCTCAGCCATGGCGAAATTTGTTCTACCAGCCGCTTATTTGTGCTCTTGCTTCTGATTTCTGCAGCAACCGGAATGATCCTGTAAAATTCTGCTTTAATCTGAGCAGCAAGATCGGGGCGATAATCCCCCTGTTGAAAGGAAGCAAAAAAAACATCTATGGCAGGTTTTATCTCTACAGATTCATTCCGGCGGTAGCCATGTCCATTGGCTCCCGGGTCGCTGTTGTGGCTGTTAAACAACCTAAAGGCAGCTGGAGCCTCTGGCATAATATATAGGTTTGCGGCCTCCCATGCCGCCTGTGGATCATATTTTGCTAAATTCCAGGCATACAAGGCTACTCCAAATATGGCTGTTTTAGAGGCTTCTGCCTTATCCATAGGGTTAGATACAAAGCCAGACATATCTTTAGAGGCTTGGGTATCTAAACCGTAAGCCGGCCCCATCAGTAAATGGTCACGGGTATAATCGCTTACCGGGAAATTCCACCATACATAAGCCGGACGTTTAATTCTTCGGTTTACCCACTCCAAACCTTCCTTGGTGATGTCGGCAACTACTGTATTCCCGGTCCACATCACATGAATAGCAGGATCGAGCTGATCTCCAAGAATATTAAGATAAGATCCCGGTTGAGGATCTGCCCAGCTCTTATTGTATTCGGTTGGACACATGATCAGTGCCGAAACATCTTTCTTTTTATTAACGAACTCATGCTGCAGATAGTTTAACAGTTCAGCTTGTTTTTCCGCCTTGGTACCAATACCAGATATATCGTCAAAAAATACAGCAAAGGAACGTACACCCAGCTGATACATCATTTCAAACTTGTTTACAATCGCCAAACTGTCTTTCAGGTTCCAGCTAATGTCTTGTCCCGGGTGAATGGCCCAGACGAAATCGACTTTATTTTTATCAGCCTCAGTAACCAGTTCTCTAATCTCCCCTGCCTTATCGTCGGGATAAGGCAAGCGCCAGTTGGGGGAAGAATGATAAGGATCATCTTTAGGTCCGTAGATATAGGTGTTCAACTTAAGCTTACCGTAGAAACGAAATTGTTCCATACGGTCCTGATGGCTCCAGGGTTCTCCATAAAATCCTTCCACAGTTCCACGAAAAGCGATATCAGGGAAATCATTTACTACACCCTCTGGTAAAGAATATTTGCCGTCAGCCTCTTTATGAACGAGTTGGGAGAGGGTTTGAGCAGCATAGAACAGAGAACGGTTATCAAACACGGAAATGGTGATTTTAGAAGGTAAAATGTCCAGTCGGTAAGCACCGGATTTTTGTAAAATCGTATCCTTCTTATCTACCGCTGTAATTGAAAGGGACAAACTTTTTTTACCAGAGCCGTTATTGTTGAGCAGATGCTCCAGTAAAGCCTGTCTCTTATACACATCTGACGCTGCCGACGAACGTAAAAAAAGGGGTGGGGGGGGGGGGGGGGGGGGGGGGGGGGGGGGGGGGGGGGGGGGGGGGGGGGGGGGGGGGGGGGGGGGGGGGGGGGGGGGGGGGGGGGGGGGGGGGGGGGGGGGGGGGGGGGGGGG
>NZ_JAELTV010001229.1 GCF_016429005.1 Pedobacter sp. ASV19 | reverse complement strand
CCCCCCCTTTTTTAACCCCACCCCGACCCCCGCGAACTACACCGGCTAACGTTCGTCGGCAGCGTCAGATGTGTATAAGAGACAGGTAATAAGAATTTCGGGGGTAGTGTTTGTGCTTTTTTTACAGGATTGGTATAGAAGTAATGTGGCTAGTAGGAGCAGATATTTTTTCATGGCATCTTAATTTATTTTTATTTACCCTAATAGGTCAGTTTTACCTGGTTGTTTGATAGATAAGAAGTGATGTAATCTTTTACTTCCGCTTGTTTAATCTGGTCAGAAATGAGCTCGTGTAGAGGAATTAGACCACCGCTTTGCTGGATACCAACGAACACAGTTTGTTTTTCTGTGAAGTCAGGGGTGGTGACGCCTCTAGAATAAAGATAGACAGAACGACCAAAATCCCAACGATTGATATTCAGGACTGGACTTCAAAC
>NZ_JAELTV010001228.1 GCF_016429005.1 Pedobacter sp. ASV19 | reverse complement strand
GGGCCTCAATTAATTCAGAACCAAGGTTATTAAGTAATAAATCCCATTCTATGAAACGTTACCTGTTAATATTCCTATTTTTTTGGAATAGCCATACTTTGTTTGCACAAAAAAAACTAATAGATACAACAGATTATGGTAAATGGCCGACTCTGGAAGGTATTCCAAAAATCAGTAATAATGGTAAGTTTATAGCATACTTTGTTAATGGATTTAGTAAGAACAAGCGGAAGTTAATTATACAGTCAACTTATACCGATTGGAAAATTGAGGATTATAATGCAACTGTTTGGTCGGATTTTTCTGCCGATAGCAAACGATTTATCTATAAAACTTATTCAGATTCTTTAATCATTGTTAATCTTAACAGGAAATCGATACAATGTATATCCTGTCTCTTATACACATCTGACGCTGCCGACGAACGTTAGCCGGTGT
>NZ_JAELTV010001227.1 GCF_016429005.1 Pedobacter sp. ASV19 | reverse complement strand
GAATCAATCTCTATCACAACAATGTTCAATCGTTCACTTCCTTTACCCATAGCAATAAGGACGCAAACTCTATAGTTCACAACGACATCCGGACAATTGCACTCAGAAACGATGGCATGTTGTGGATTGGGACCCAGGAAGGTTTAAGTATATTGGATCCTGCGAATAAAAATTTTACAAATTATCAGCACGATCCTGAGTTAAAATGGAGTATTGCCCAAAACTCTGTCCACAGCATCTTTCAGGACATCAGTGGAACCATGTGGGTAGGCACCTATTATGGAGGCGTCAATTTTGCTTACCCCTATTCTACAGCATTTAAAGTACAGCAGAATAACAAACAGCATTCCAGTCTGAGCAGTAATGTGATCAGTTCCATTGTAGAAGATGAACAGCACAACTAATGGATTGGAACGGAAGGTGGCGGGCTAAATAATA
>NZ_JAELTV010001226.1 GCF_016429005.1 Pedobacter sp. ASV19 | reverse complement strand
CAATGAGGGTGCTATACAATTTTTGCTGAACGATACCTATGATGTGGTTATGCCAGCGTTTCCCTATGCGTACTCCGCAAACAATGTGATTTATGCCAGTGATGAAGATCGTTTCTCTTCTTCTGATGCCATTATGAGAAAAGCGATTGGGGTAAACGGATCTCTGGTATCTAATGATGTTAAGTTTATTGCTACTAAATATCAGGGCACAAAAGGGGATAATAAATATTTTGATATCGCCCGTTGTAATACAGCGTTGAAGGAGATTCCAGGGGGAAATCTATCACAGGATTCCAAGAACAAGTTGAGGGGACAATTCTTTGCATTAAGAGCACTTTCTTATTTTGAACTCACCCGCTTGTACGGTGGTGTACCATTGGTGCTGGAGCCTCAAAATCCTGACAATATAAAACTGGAGGGACGTGCGAAGGCTGCTGA
>NZ_JAELTV010001225.1 GCF_016429005.1 Pedobacter sp. ASV19 | reverse complement strand
AGCAAAAGTAACGCTCTCTCCTGAATTACTCATTCCGTTTAGTAAAGCGTACAATGTAGGTATTGGTGGTATTTTAGAAGCAGAATGGCCAGCTGAACGCAAATTAGGTTTAACATTAGCAACTGGTGTGGAAACTTTATTTCCAAAGCATGACTGGTACGAGAACTATACCTTTTTACCTTTAAAAGGTGGAATTAAGTATTATGTTGACAAGCAATTCTTTTTGAATTTCAATTTAGGTGCGGCTGTTGGATTTAACGGCTACGGTACAAACTTCCTAGTTGGAGGTGGTATTGGTTATAAAGTGAATAACCGCATTGATCTGGGTTTCAGAATTGAAGATGCCGGTACTTCTTATGCAGCCTTAAAAGTTGGCTTCAGATTATAATCCAGCTTAAAATCTATCATCCCAGCCGGGCCGCTGTCTCTTATACACAT
>NZ_JAELTV010001224.1 GCF_016429005.1 Pedobacter sp. ASV19 | reverse complement strand
CGTACTTGCCGAGGGTGAGCTGCTTGAACCAGCGCAGGTCGTCGGGCAAGTGCCAGGGAAGCTGTCCCTTGCGACCGATGGCGAAGTTCTCGTCCAGCGCGGCAATCAGCGAAATAGCCATGGGAATCCTTGGGTCATCGACAGTGTGGACAGCTCGCGCCGCTGGCCGCTGGCGCCGCGCGGGCCGATCTTAGCAGGATGCGACAGCGCATCCATGGGTAACAAGCCATCGCCCCAGCGGCTATACCGCCACCGGCGCCTTGATAGCCGGGTGCGGTGCGTAATCGGTGATCGCGATGTCCTCCTAGCGGAAATCGAAGATCGAGTGCACGTCCGGATTCAGCACCAGCTTGGGCAGCGCACGCGGCTCGCGGCTGAGCTGTAGCCGCGCCTGCTCCAGGTGATTGCTGTACAAGTGCGCGTCGCCCAGGGTATGCAC
>NZ_JAELTV010001223.1 GCF_016429005.1 Pedobacter sp. ASV19 | reverse complement strand
CAGTATGATCATTCAGAACCAGGAATAGGTTCTGAATCCGTCTTTGAGGACGAGGTATTTGACCGCCTCGCTCAGCATATCGGTCCAGATAGAATTGAGCAGCAATATAAAGTAGGAGGGTTTAGAATCGACATGGTTATTAAACCAAAAATTCCGGGCAAGCCTATGATTGCAATAGAGTGTGATGGAGCTAAATATCATAACAGCCCCGAAGCGTATGCATGGGATATGTTTCGACAGGAACAGTTAGAAAAGTTCGGTTTCATTTTTCATAGAATCTGGTCAACAAATTGGTGGGATTCAGATGAAAGAGAGTTGGATAACTTGCTTGGCTTTATCAGGAAGAATGATGAAGATCGTTACCCTATTCCAAACTAATGGTAAACATCACCACTGTGTATATTTTGGTTATAAAATACACACCAAAATATACACATGT
>NZ_JAELTV010001222.1 GCF_016429005.1 Pedobacter sp. ASV19 | reverse complement strand
GACTGGTACTGTTCACATCGATACTTAATACATCATTCTTTAAAATCTTGGGTTCACCGTCATTTACGATTGTGCTGATGTTATCACTTTGCGTTTTTAAATCGCTGAAGTAGACCAGATTTCTTTGTCTCGCACAGCTGGTTAATAAAATTAACAGCAACGAACACCAGATATAGTTTGATTTCATAACATAAACCTCCTGTTGACATTAGTAGTTACACCGATTAAAAATCAATACTTAAATCTAGACACTAATTCGCTTAAAAAATTGGATTTCAAACAATTGTGAACCATATTGTAAATATTCTACAGGTAATTACACACTTTGTGTATAGACGGTTATACACTCCTGGACGCTCCGATCTGTTTGCTGCAAAAAAAGGGGCAACTTTGGTGAGCTACCCCTCTTTCAACTCATTATGGTTTTATTTCATCAAGA
>NZ_JAELTV010001221.1 GCF_016429005.1 Pedobacter sp. ASV19 | reverse complement strand
AGATAAAGCATTTCAACAAGCAACAAGTGAGTTTATTACGTTGTTGGACACATTAGACGAAAATGAACTGAACAGGAAACCTCAAGACGGAGAATGGTCTCCGGGGCAAATTGGTGATCATCTATTTAAATCGTTTGCATCTGCGGAAACTATGACCGGACGTACAGAATCCACTCACCGCAAGCCTGATGAAAAAGTTCAGTCCATTAAAGATATATTCACGAATTTTAATATAAAGATGCAGTCTCCTGAAGCAATATTACCCTCTGAGGAGCACCTTGATCAATCTCGTTTATTGGAGAATCTACGAGATCGTACTGCGCAGATCGTGAAAATTATAAATACCAGGGATCTTTCTAAAACCTGTCTTGATTTTGCCATTCCAGAATACGGTGCATTTACGAGACTGGAGTGGGCTTGGTTCAACACGTATCATACTC
>NZ_JAELTV010001220.1 GCF_016429005.1 Pedobacter sp. ASV19 | reverse complement strand
CCGTTTTTTTTCGATCTGTCTAGTAACGCATACTCAAAAGAGCCATCCCGGAATAATTTAAACTTGATATCCCCAGCTCTCCAAAGCGCTGATTTTGCATTAATAATAAAACCTGTATACTCATTCTCACTCAGTTTTTTGATTCCGATTTTATAACCTTCCGTTGACCACACCCCTTCTAACACATCTTTCGTCATCTTAACCTTATCCTGGAAATCCCGGATATCGAAAGTTACAGATTCTGAGGTACCAGTGCTGTTTGAAGAAAAAGGAGATCCATTAGAACCAACCCATAAATGGGGATCCTTGAAGAAATCGGTATACATCTTAAGTATTTTTCCGCAATCGAGACCATCTGCGTTTTCGGCCTTTGAGATCAGATTCTTGGTTAATTCTTCATAGGGAAATCTTTCCCTGGTCTTTACTGCAAAGCCTGGATA
>NZ_JAELTV010000126.1 GCF_016429005.1 Pedobacter sp. ASV19 | reverse complement strand
CCCCCCCCCCCCCCCCCCCCCCCCCCCCCCCCCCCCCCCCCCCCCCCCCCCTTTTCAAGCAGAAGACGGCATACGCGATAGAGCTGCCTGTCTCGTGGGCTCGGAGATGTGTATAAGAGACAGCTTTAATATCCGCTTGTATATCCTTGATGATCGTTGCTATGCTTTGCATGTCCTGCACTTCAGGAATTTCCCTGGTATGATAGCTGTAATACTGCCACAGTTCCAGTACTTCAGAAGCAGGTACCCTATAAGGTTTGTACAAACTGTTATAGGACTCCATAAGTAGGTCACCGTTTTGCAGGGAGACCCTTTTGAACACAAAATCCTGTTCCCCTTTGAGGATCGCAATGCAAAGCGTTTGCGGTTTTAAGCTGTTCCAATCTTCAACATACTCACAAACAACATCACAACCATCCGGGAAAGGAAGCATAGAATCCCCACTAATGGGAAACATACGGAAGGTTTTCCCTTTGGGAAGTGAGGGCAGACTGAACCTGGGCAAGGCCGCAATAAACTGGGGATCATTAAAGCCTGCCCGGTATCCTGCCTTTGCCTTTACCGGTACATACTCCGTATTTTCCATATTGTCTTTATCTACCGTTATTGCCAGTACCCGAAGGTTGCCACCCATCATGTACACATCATTTCCGGCCTCCAGCTCCCGGAGTTTCAGTTCCCCTAACCTGGAAAGGTCTATTCTCAACAAGCTGTCAATGCTGATCTTAAAATATTCCGAAAGGTTAATAACATCATCAAATGGTGGCGATTTGGTTTGCCCGTTTTCTATCGCACTCAGTTTGGAGCGTTTGATTTCCAATGCAGTGGATAGCTCTTCCTGGCTCATTTTTTTGCGTTCGCGCAAAAATTTCAGGTTGCTGCCGAAAAATATTTTTGGAGTGTTCATTTCCTATTGTTATTATTGATGTCAACATTTTGACATTATTAATGTCAAATATAGGGATTTAATTTTAATTATCATGGAACGTGCAGCGACAAAAAGTGAGATCGTAGAAAAACTACAACAGCAGATTCTTTCCATGCAAGGCTTCCGGCAACCTTCCGCACAACAGGTCAGTACCGGCCTTGGCCCTTTAGAGGCCGCTTTTCCCAACAAGGTATTTCCTGCCGGTGCCATTCATGAATTTTTAAGCCCCCTGGCAGAAGATGCAGCGGCCACCACCGGGTTTATGGCCGGACTCTTAAGCAGGCTGATGGCGCAGGGAGGCCCCTGCTTATGGATCGGTACCAGGCGGACGCTCTTCCCCCCTGCTTTAAAGCTATTTGGCGTAGACCCTGACCGGATCATCTTTATTGATGTAAAAAAAGAAAAGGATCTGTTGTGGACTATCGAAGAAGCCTTAAAATGTGATGCGCTTTCGGCAGTAGTCGGTGAAGTAAGCGGGATCAGCTTTATGGAATCCCGCCGCCTCCAGCTTGCCGTGGAGCAAAGCCGGGTAACGGGGATGCTGCGCTGCTCCGGGCCAGATAAGATCGGTAACACGACCAGTGTTGCCCGTTGGAAGATAACCCCGCTTGCCAGTGCGCTCCAAGAGGACATGCCGGGTGTCGGGTACCCGCGCTGGAATGTGGAGCTTTTAAAGATCCGCAATGGTAAACCCGGTACCTGGCAGTTGCAATGGGCAGAGAACTATTTCCAGCATTTAAGCCAGCCTGTGCCGGTATCAAAATTGGTAATGCAGCAAACCGGGTAGTATGGAAAGGCGATTTATCAGCATATGGTTCCGCCATTTAACGACGGACTTGCTCAGCCTCCTGAAACCGGAACTTCGGGACATACCTTTTGTTTTGGCAGCCCCTGAGCGTGGGCGCAAGCTCATCAAGGCGGCGAGTGCTGCTGCCGAGGCTTTGGGTATTGAACCTGGCGCTGTGGTAGCCGATGCAAGGGCCATCCTTCCCTCCTTGCAGGTATTGGAAGAGGAACCGGAAAGGGCGGGCAAACTGTTGCATGCCCTGGCCGAATCATGTATCCGGTACACGCCCATCGTAGCCATTGACCCTCCCGACGGCCTGATCCTTGATATCAGCGGCTGCGCACATCTTTGGGGCGGGGAACGCGCTTACCTCAAAGAGATCATTACCAGATTTAAAAGTTCCGGTTACCAGGTACGCGCTGCCATAGCGGATACCGTGGGTACAGCCTGGGCCATTTCCCGTTACGGACAGGTCAGGGCCATTATCGGGCAAGGCGCACAAGCGGAGGCCCTCGCCCCTTTGCCACCTATTGCCTTACGGCTGGAACCGGCTATCCTGGAACGCATGCACAAATTGGGTCTTTACCAAATCCGGAGTTTTATGACCATGCCCCGAAGCGCATTGCGCAGGCGCTTTGGTCAATTGCTCCTGGACAGGCTGGCCCAGGCTTTGGGCGAAGTTAAGGAGCCTATTGTTTCCATACAGCCCGTAGAACCTTATCAGGAGCGTTTACCTTGCCTGGAGCCGATCCGCACCGCTACAGGTATTGAGATTGCGCTAAAAAGACTGCTGGAAACCCTATACCTGCGTTTGTTGCAGGAAGGCAAAGGTCTTCGCAAGGCCATACTGAAAGGCTATAGGATAGACGGCAAAATGCAGCAGATAGAAATAGGCACCAATTACCCTGCGCGAAGTGTAGCCCATCTGTTCAAACTCTTTGAACTGAAGATCAGTACCATAAAACCAGGATTAGGCATTGAATTGTTTTTACTGGAAGCGCCGGTTGTGGAAGCCCTTAGCCAGGAACAGGAAACCCTATGGAACATTACCCAGGGTTCGGAGTATAAAGTGGTCATGAATTTACTGGACCGCATCGGGGTAAGGGTGGGCATGGATGCCATACACCGCTACCTGCCCGATGAGCACCATTGGCCGGAGCGGTCCGTGAAGCTGGCTGCTTCCTTACAGGAAAAAAGCCCCCTGGCCTGGCGAAATGACCTGCCGCGTCCCATCAACCTATTGCCCCGACCGGAACGCATTGAGGTGACCGCTCCCATACCGGATTATCCGCCGATGCTCTTTCGCTACAAAGGGAAGATACATAAGATCAGCAAGGCAGACGGGCCGGAACGCATAGAACAGGAATGGTGGCTCCAGCAGGGCGAGCACAGGGATTATTACGCCGTCGAGGATGAAAGCGGGTCGCGTTACTGGCTGTTCCGCCTGGGGCATTATGGTGCCGATAACCCGGAATGGTTTATACATGGCTTTTTTGCCTGAATAAAAAGAAGAAGAGATGAGTTATACAGAGTTACAGGTAACGACCAATTTTACTTTCCTTCGGGGCGGTTCCCATCCCGAAGAGATCGTGCAGCAAGCGGCTGCCCTGGGTTATACCGCAATTGCCATTACCGATCACAATACAATGGCCGGCATTGTCCGGGCACATGTTGAAGCGAAAGCAAACGGCATCCGGTTGATACCGGCCTGCTGCCTTAATTTGATGGATGGCCCAAGCCTGCTTGCTTATCCGACGGACAGGGATGCTTATGCCAGGCTATGCGGCCTGCTTACAGAAGGCAACCTTCGCACGGAAAAAGGGGAATGCTATTTATACAAGGCAGATGTGTACCGGTATGCCGAGGGGATTAAGTTTATCGTTATTGCTCCCGATAATTTAAATGCCCGCTTTGATTTCGATGAAGATTTTAAAGCATCACTTATGGAATATAAGAAGGCTTTGGGTCCGGCCCTTTATATTGCTGCAGTCCGCTCTTACCAGAGTGATGATATCAAAAGGTTATTCCGCATAGACCAGCTTGCTTCGCAAATGGGTATCCCGATGGTAGCGACAAACGACATCCATTACCATGACCGTGACCGCCGGGAATTACAGGATATTGTAACCTGTACCCGTGAGAAGTGTACGATCTATAATGCCGGTTTCCGCTTGTTCCAGAATGCAGAACGGTACATGAAGCCAATCCCGGAGATGGTCCGTTTGTTCCGGCAGTACCCGGATGCCATCGCACGTACGCAGGAGATCGTATCCGCTTGCACCTTTTCACTGGACAGCTTAAAATATATCGAACCAGAAGAGAAGGTCATTGACGGGCTTACGCCGCAGGAGCGTTTAGTTCAATTTACCTTCGAAGGCGCACATAAGCGATATGGTACTGTCATTCCGGATAAGGTCAAAAACCAGCTTGAATTTGAACTTGCTTTTCTGGAAAGGCGCAAGCTGGCCCCTTATTTTTTACGGGTATATAAATATACCCAAAAGGCACAGGAGCTTGGTATCCTCTACCAGGGCCGTGGCTCTGCTGCCAATTCAACGGTCTGCTACTGTTTAGCAATTACCGCCGTTAATCCCATGACATCACGGCTGCTTTTTTCCCGGTTCATGTCCGATGCGCGGGAAGAATGGCCGGATATCGACGTGGACTTCGAGCACGAACGCCGCGAGGAAATTATCCAATACATCTATGAAGACTATGGACGGGAACACGCGGCGATTGTGGCCACCGTTACGCAGTTGCATTGGAAGGGTGCCGTGCGTGATGTGGGCAAGGCAATGGGCTTATCTGTTGATGCGGTTGACCGCTTAGCTAAATCCGACTACGAGCTTACACCAAATTGGCTGGAAGGTAAATCCGGTTCTAGCGAGGGCTTTGATCCCAATGACCCGCACCTGCTCAAAGTGCTGGAGCTAACGCAGCAATACAAAGGTTTTCCCCGTCAGCTCGGGCAGCATACCGGTGGCTTTGTGATCACCGATAACCTGCTTTCCGACATATGCCCGGTACTCAACGCCCGGATGGAAAACCGTACCCAATTGGAATGGAACAAGGACGACCTGGAGGCATTGGGCATCCTGAAGGTAGATATATTGGCACTCGGCATGCTCACCATGATCCGTAAGGCTTTTGATCTGGCTAAGGAGCATTATGACTTTGACCTTACCCTTGCCAATGTACCGCAGGATGATCCGAAGGTTTATGAAATGATCAGCCATGCCGATACCATCGGTGTTTTCCAGATCGAGAGCCGGGCGCAGATGTCGATGCTCCCCCGGCTAAGGCCAAAATGCTTTTATGACCTGGTGATCGAAGTGGCTATTGTGCGGCCCGGGCCAATCCAGGGCGATATGGTGCATCCTTACCTGCGCCGCAGGAACGGGGAAGAACCGGTAATATTTCCCTCGGAGGAACTCGAAGAAATACTCGGCAGGACTTTAGGGGTACCGCTTTTCCAGGAGCAGGCTATGGAGATAGCCATTGTTGCGGCAGGCTTTACCCCTGCCGAAGCAGACCAGCTGCGGCGCAGCATGGCATCGTTTAAAGCCAATGGCAAGCTGCACCTGTATGAAAAGAAACTGGTAGAGGGCATGGTGGCCCGTGGCTACGAGGAAGATTTTTCAAGACGGGTCTTCAAACAGCTTCAGGGTTTTGAGGGCTATGGTTTCCCCGAAAGCCATGCCGCTTCCTTTGCCTTGCTGGTCTACATATCTTCCTGGCTGAAATATTATTACCCGGAGATTTTTGCTACTGCCTTACTGAACAGTATGCCAATGGGCTTCTACCAACCGGCCCAGATTGTCATTGATGCGAAAAAACATGGCGTAGAAGTTTTGCCCGTCGATATTAATTATTCAGACTGGGACAATATCCTTGAAGCCCGTACCGGCAAATATTACAAGATCAGGCTGGGCTTCCGGCAGGTAAAAGGATTAAAGGAAGACGATATGCAGGTATTGGTATCGGCAAGGCATAAAGCCTATGCCAGTATTCACGTATTATTGGACGTTGGCGTATCTATAGCCACATTGGAACGGCTGGCCGATGCCGATGCCTTCCGCTCTATTGGCCTTGACCGCCGTCAAGCCTTATGGGAAGTTTCCGCATTAAATGACCGGCCTGTTGGTTTGTTTGACGGCCAGCCATCGGAAAGCGACCACGAAAAGCCCGTGTCCTTACCTGTTATGACTGCATCGGAACATGTCTTGCAGGATTATAGTACCACCTCACTATCCTTAAAAGCACATCCGGTCAGCTTTGTACGAAAGCAACTCTTTGCCGGTGGCATCCTGACCACCAAAGAACTCGACCGTTGGCCGGATGGCACACCGGTACGGGTAGCCGGACTGATCCTGGTAAGGCAAAGACCAGGAACAGCGACAGGGGTTTGTTTCATTACCATTGAGGATGAAACAGGCATTGCCAATCTGGTTGTTTTTCCAAAGCTGTTTGATAAGTACCGCAAAGAGATCATACAATCCAAATTACTTATGGTAGAGGGCAAATTACAACGGGAGGGTGAAGTGACCCATGTTATTGTACGGCGTGTGTACAACATGTCGGGGCTGCTGCGGCAACTTAATGTGCCGGGCGGCGGCGATCCCGATGTGCTCACCCCATCCAGGGCTGATGAACATCCGGCAGAGGATTATAAAACCAAGGATAAGCGCGTGAAGACCGCCAAGGCAATACAGGGGGAGATTTTTCCGGAAGCAAGGAACTTTAAGTGAGATTTATTTAGCTTGAATATTAATACTTGGGATGTCTATGTAATCCTCAAAAGTTAGCTGTTTTATTTAATTTAAACTATTGTTTTAATAAGCTTTGCCGGAATACCACCAACTACTGTATTGTCGGGAACGTCTTTTGAAACGACTGCCCCAGCTGCTATGATTGCATTCTCTCCAACGGTTACGCCCGGCAGTATGGTAACGTTAGCGCCAATCCAAACATTTTTTTTGATGTGAATGCGTCCCACCGTCAACGCCCCCCTGTTTTCCGGCGTTACCGGATGTCCCTCTGATAGCAGGCTTACTTTTGGCGCTATCAGTACGTTATCTTCAATGGTAATACCGCCCAGACCAAGAAAAGTGCAATCAAAGTTGATAAAAACGTTTTTCCCAATTTTGGTATCTTTTCCATAATTGATGTATAGAGGCGGAAACACCGTGGTATTCCCATCAATCTCCATGCCCGTAATCTGGCCCAATAAGTTCCTGATCTCTTCTGGATTAGCTGAGTTGTTCATCTTAGCAAGCAATTCTATCGTAGCATAAGATGCCTCACGCAACCTGTATGCCTGTGGGTCACCAGACGGGATTGCTTCGCCGTTCTTCAACCGTTCAAAAATGTCAGTGGTTTTTATACTCATGGTATTGTTGTGTTATACTTTGCGCAAAATCTTTATATAGTTATTGATTTTTCACTTCTTCATATCTGCTAAAACGGCTCTTGCTTTTTCAGCCTGTTCTTTGCTTATCGTATTTTCGATAATATCGAACGCGGTTTTTATCTGCTCTGCTGTAATTCCCGTGTTCATACCCATTCCTATATGGGCTTGCAACTGTGATGCTAATCCTGGCATGGCTGCAAGTGCCGAAATAGTTGCCAATTCCCGTTGCTGATAGGTAAGCACATCGCTGTCGAAAATGTCGGCAAACAGGTGTTCTTTCAGAAAGGCATCAATACGGGGGGCAAATTCCCCGAAACCGGGAGCGGGTTTTGGCTGCGGAATTTTGGTTAATGTTTCCAAAACTTTTCTCCCCTGTTCGTACTTATCAGCTGTATCATTTTCAATTACAATCTGCTTACCTAAACTATCATGAATACCTTTTGATTTTCTCTCGTCCAAGATTGTTTTAAATGTATTGAGGGCATTCAGGCTTCTCGGGAAACCGCAATATGCATAAAGTTGAACCAAAATCTCTTTTATTTCATTGATAGTAACCCTTGCATCCAGTCCTTTATTTAGCTGACTTTTTAGTTTTTCCAGATCGCCTGTTGCTGTTAGTGCTGAAATGCTTACAATACTTTGTTGTTGGATGCTTAGTATATTTTCGTTAACTGTTCGATGTTGTGCATTCATGGTGCTGACATTTAGGATTAAACAAAAAAATAATAAATATTTAAGTAATATATTCATTGAACTATTTTTTATTGACTTCCTGATATTCCGCATCGGTTACGGGCTTGAGCCAGGTGACATTTTCTTCCCCCTGATAGTTCGTAACGGCAATATGTATCATCTTGGTATTTGCAGATGCGCCGTGCCAATGCTCCACGTTTTCGGGAATGTTGATCACATCACCTTTTTTTATCAGTTGTGCAGGTTTTCCTTTTTCCTGATACCATCCCTTACCCTCCGTAACAATCAATACCTGTCCTTTAGGGTGGGTATGCCAAAGTGTTCTCGCCCCTGGCTCAAAAGTTACACTGCCCAATGCGAAATCGTTGTTCTTATCCTTTGCCAACAACGGATGTATAAAAGCTTCCCCAGTAAACCAGTCCTTTGGGGCCGCATTGCCTTTTGGAAAAATTGAAGTCTCTTGTGTTGTCATTATATTTTGATTTTTCTGATCACTACAGGAATATGAAGCAAAAATGATGCTTAGACCAGTAATCGACCTTATTATATTTTTAATATAATTCATATTTACTTTTTGAAATTATTATTTGCTTTGTACCTGTTTTTGCTCCGAAGCAGGATAACGGTCGCCGACAATGGTAATGTTTGCTATGGCTTTTTCAAGTTCGCTCCATTCCTGTGGCGCGAAAGTAAATTCAGCTGCGCGTAGGTTTTCTTCCAGGTGTGACAGCTTGGTCGTTCCCGGAATAGGAACTATATATGGGGCTTTTTGCAGCAACCATCCCAATGCTACTTGTGCAATGGTAATGCCTCTTGTATGTCCGAATTTGTTCAGCTCCTCCACAATTCTAAGATTGGACCGTATCGCTTCTGGTGTAAACCGTGGCAGGATATTCCGGTTGTCGTTGCCAGAATTAAAACTGGTGTACTCGTTAATGGCTCCTGTGAGGAAACCACGGTTTACGGGGCTATATGGCACAAAACCGATACCCAATTCTTCACATACGGGCAATACTTCTTTTTCCACCTCACGCCACATTAAATGGTATTCGCTCTGTATAGCGGTAACAGGCTGTATGGCGTGCGCCTTGCGAATAGTCGCTGCTCCGACCTCACATAGCCCAAAATGTTTCACTTTCCCCTCGGTAACCAGGTCTTTAACCGTTCCTGCTACATCCTCAATGGGTACATTAGGATCAGGGCGGTGCTGGTACAGCAATTCTATCACATCAATATTCAGGCGTTTCAAAGAGGCTTCCACCATTTCACGGATACGTTCCGGTCGGCTGTTTGCTCCAGCAGGCATTTCGTTGATTTTGTTTCCTGCATAGTTGAAACCGAATTTTGTGGTAATGGCAATCTTGTCCTTGAACCCGCTCAATGCTTTGCCTGCCAGTTCTTCGTTGAAAAAAGGTCCGTAAGTTTCTGCCGTATCAAAAAGGGTGACGCCGCGCTCCACTACCTGATGAGCCAGTTTTATCATTGCTTTTTCATCTGGATGGGTACCACGATGGTAATTCATTCCCATAACGCCAAAGCCCAATGCAGAAACTTCCATTGCGGCAGTTCCTTTTCCTAAAGTACGGCGTTCCGAAATGATAGGCATTTCCATATCTGTTTTAAAGTTTTTTACTGAATACTGTAACCGCCATCCACGACCAAAGTATGGCCAACTATCAGGCTTGCCGCATCGCTACATAGGAATACCACAGTACTGGCTACCTCTTCCGGCCTTCCCAGACGACCGACTGGAACAGCTGCTAACATTGCATCCAGCGTATCCTGCTGGCCACCCGCCATCATTTTATCGGCCATTGGCGTGTGGATCAGTCCCGGACAGATTGAATTGATGCGGATTCCAACAGGCGCATACTCTAGGGCAGCACTTTTGGTAAGCCCAATCACACCGTGCTTGGCTGCATGGTACGTTCCTCTCTGCGCCCCACCTAAAATACCACCGATGGACGAACAGTTCACAATAGTCCCGCTGCCTTGTTTACGCATTTGTTGCAATTCGTATTTCATACAGCTCCATACCCCCCTCAGGTTAACCCCTGTAACCCTGTCGAAGTCTTCACTCGTCTGATCCGCTGCGTCTGCCAGTTCATTTTGAATCCCCGCATTGTTATAGGCTGCATCGAGTTTTCCGAATGTTGCCACTGTTTTATCAACCATTGCCTTAACCTGGGCATCATCCGAAACATCACAGACAATTGCGAGCGTTTTATAACCTTCTGCTGCTAACTGCTCTGCTGCCTGGTTTACCAAATCCTTATCAGAATCGGCTAACGCTACCTTTGCACCGGCCTCTGCAAATGCTTTTGCTGCGGCAAATCCAATACCTTGTGCCGCTCCTGTAATAAGAACAACTTTATCTTCCATCTGTTTCATTATACAAAGTTCGTAAGCTGTTGGTAAACTGCTTTATACAGAATACGGATGTTTTTACCACTTTTACTGATTTTGCCTCTGGACTGCCTTAATCACTGCCGGGTTTGCTAAATTTGTATGGTAATTTAATAGATGATGGAACAGGTTGACAGAATAGATACGGTTAAACAATATAATAACTATTTAAAGGTTGATACCTTGCATCCACTGGTAAGCGTAGTTAATTTTGATGAGGTACCAGCCATTCAATACTACAGATACTATATGGGCATATATGCGGTATTCTTAAAAGATATTAATTGTGGTGATATGGTCTATGGCTGCCAGAACTATGATTATGATGATGGCACCCTGGTATTCATTTCTCCGGGGCAGGTCTACGGAGTGAACAGCAACGGAAAACTGATTAAGCCAACGGGGTATGCACTCGTATTTCATCCTGACCTGATAAAGGGTACACATCTGGGTAAGGCGATCAAGGATTATTCATTCTTTTCATACGAAGTAAATGAAGCACTCCATTTGTCTAAAAAAGAAAGAAAAACAATTGTAGAATGCCTGGAAAAAATTGCAACGGAAATAGAAATGAATATTGACCAGCATAGCAAAACGCTCATCGTGTCAAATATCGAACTGTTCCTGAACTACTGTATGCGGTATTACGACCGTCAGTTTATTACCCGTAGTAACGTAAATAAAGATATTCTGATTCGTTTTGAAAACCTGCTGAATGATTATTTTAGGTCGGATAAGGCGCAACTGCTAGGTTTGCCTACCGTTGCCTGGTGCGCTGAACAGCTATATCTATCAGCAAATTATTTTGGGGATCTGATCAAAAAGGAAACTGGCAACACGGCATTGGATTATATCCAGACCAAATTGATCGATCAGGCCAAGGACAAAATATTTGATGCTTCCAAATCCATTAATGACATAGCAAATGAGTTGGGTTTCAAATATCAGCAACACTTTACCAGGCTTTTTAAACAAAAAACAGGCATGACACCAAATGAATACAGGAGCATGAATTAAGTATGTGTTATACCGGGTATTCGATTAGCAGACCTTCTGCGCACAGTATCAGGGGAAGCATTTTGCTTCACCTTTTTTAATTCACGAAAATCAATTTTTATGGGACAGTATTATAAACCAGTAAATCTGGACAAACAAGAATTTGCTTCTTGTTATGATTATGGCAATGGTGCAAAGCGGACGGAGCATTCCTGCACTGAAATCAGCAAAACGGAGATACCAGCATAATTTCCAAGTCTCAGTTTTAATGTCCTGATTGATCTGTGGAGTTGTTTTTTTACTGCTTCCTCTGTCATATTCAGTATAGTTCTAACTACCAGATAAAAACCAGATATTCATTAAATTTCAGTTCTAATCATTTAATTACTCAAGATGGAGTAATATTTTAAGTAATTTATAAACCTCGGATCTGGGGAAACTCGAAGACTTGCCTTCTCTATCCAATTCAAGTGATTCTGAATTAGGAATAGCATGAGATACTAAATTTCCTTTCAAGTGGGAGTAAATACCCTTTTTTCGTAAATACTCTTGTTTTTTACAATAATCAGTTACATATCTCTTCAATTCATTCGCAACCGCATCGCAATTCTTAAAAGCACCCGCTATTTTTTCAAAATGACATAAAAACCAAAATTCGAAACAAGGATTATTTATAAAAACCTGAATTTGCTTGTTTTTCAATATTGCTTCAAGGTCTTGATTGAACTGTTTTACTTTATCCTCTTCAATAATCTTATCAAAATCAATTAAACAGTAAATCTGACATTGCTTGTCCTCCTTTATATAATTCTTAGCTTTTGTAAAGATTGACTTATAACCACTATGGACAAAAAAAGGTTTTATATTTTATTTTTCATTCTATCTATAAATAAGAAAGCCGCTTTTCAGCGGCCTTCTTCAATCCAAACTTAATCAACATGCATCCGCATAAGTCTTTTACTGTTTTCTACTCACTCCAGGGCCAAAAGCAACGTCATCATCACTTGAAAAAGCCTGAGCAGTCAAATAAGCCTCGATATCCGTATACGTTCCGGAATCAAAGACTACCTTACATGGCGTCTCTCCGACCAAACCACAGCTTGGGCCAGAACCAGAAGTAATAGGGCTCCAGTTGCCAGCAATACGGGCACCGGTGGATGTACTCAGCGTATAAGTGTAAGCCAAAGTCGTTGCAGACCTTTTAATACCATCAGCACTTTTAAATGCAAAAGCACTGCACAACCCAGCCAGCGCTACGGCAGCCAGCAAACCAGATTTAAAAACTTTTTTCATACTATTTATTGTTTAAGGTTTAATATTAACCCCTAAACTAGTGCGATATCACGACCCCTCAATTGCGAAATCGCAAGTTCGAAAATAAAAAATTAATGCCCAGTATAAACAGTTCAAAACCGGCTAAAATACGTAGGCCAAACCCATTGCAATTTCTGGCTTTATAAGCACCTGATTCACGTCACCTTTGCAGAAAGCCCATACCAGCTCCAACAGAAAAACCTGTAACCGAATTGCCTACAGCCTCCACCACACCAGAAAACTCCCTGCCCAGTATTGGAGAATTCATTAAGCGGCTTTCCCTCCAACCCAATCTCATCTGATAATCAATCGGATTAAAAGCCGCTGTCTTTATCCTGATCAACAACTGGTCCTCCTGGAAAGAAGGCTTATCCACCTCATCAAAGCTAAAATTCGACACATCTCCAAAACCATTCAATACAATTGCTTTCATTTTTTTACATTCTTTAGATTCAGTACCAAAACCCCTTTAATATTTTTTATTTAGGTTTGACAAAGGTACCCCTAGCTCAAAAAAGCATCAATAACGCTCAAAAAAAGGAGTAGCTCTAAAAAAAGTGAGCCGCTAACAAAAGGCGGCATAGACAAAAATAACAGATGAAGAAAGAAACCTCAAATTCACTAAACAAAGCCTTCCTCCTCGATTCCTGCAGGATCAATGGTGCTCTGAACATCATCTCCGGCCGATGGAAAGCCCTGATCCTGATCCATATTTCAGAAGGCACCAACCGGTTCAGCCTTTTAAAAAACGCCTTACCCACCATCTCCGATCAAACCCTGGGCAAACAATTGAAAGAACTCGAAAAAGACACCCTGATCACCAAAGAAATCATCGCAGAAGTCCCTGTAAGGGTAAATTATCACCTCACAAAAAAAGGAACATCCCTGCTCCCCATACTTGTAGACCTCTCCGAATGGAACGAACCCACTCCAGCCAAAAAATAACCTCCTCTGCAAAACAACCCTCTCTGCTATAATCTCTCTCCACCCGGCAATAACCTCCTCTGCACCCTACCCGGACCACTTCCCCTCTGCAATTTGCTCAGAAAATTTTTCACCTGTTCATTAGGCGGCCTCAGAGATCGTGGCTGTTGCACAACTAACATTCGTTAAAAAAAGGTAATTTCAGCTCTTGGCTGATTTGATTAAATTAGATCATGCAAGGGAAAAAGGATTATCAGGAAAAGCTTTTTATTCGCTTTCAGT
>NZ_JAELTV010001219.1 GCF_016429005.1 Pedobacter sp. ASV19 | reverse complement strand
GGTGGAGAGAATGTATGTTACGCCAATGCTACAAATTTCAAAACCTGGCAATATGATGAAAAATCAACAAGCTTAAATCCCAATGTCATCAGTTCAATCCTTAGTGATGAGAAAGATAACCTCTGGGTAGGAACAGAAGGCGGCGGTCTGAATTATTATAATCGTTCTACCCGGCAATTCACGGCTTATGGTTACAATTATACTGACACAAGCAGCCTGGCCTCAAATCTTGTGAAGGTATTATATAAAGATAAAAGCAATCACCTTTGGATCGGTACGCATGGTGCAGATCTTAATCTTTTTGACCCTGTTCATAACAGTTTCAAACACTTCGTTACTCAGGGCGACAATACAAGAACAACACGTGCGGAGATCGTTGCAATTTTAGAAGACCATAACAAGGCATTATGGACTGTCTCTTATACACATCTCCGAGCCCA
>NZ_JAELTV010001218.1 GCF_016429005.1 Pedobacter sp. ASV19 | reverse complement strand
GGCAGCGTCAGATGTGTATAAGAGACAGTCGCTGAATAGTTAAATATATAATTGAAAACGTTGTTGCTACTGTAATGAAGGCTTTCCATCCTGGCTTCCTTAACCCCATTCGTAGTTTAAACCATCGGTTACGACGTGCATTCTTGACTTTGTGTTCAGCTACAATAGAACAAATTGTCGCAAATAGGCCACATATAGCAATTAGTGTGAGATAAATTAATTTCATAACCAAATGTACTCAATATGATTACTGAATAGAAGTTGGAGCATTATTCTTTCGTATCTTAAAAAAGCAGCAAAATACATTAAAAGGAAACGTATTCACTTCATCGGTCAAAACATTTCCTTTATATCCAATAAACTCACTGTTGTTTTCATTCAGAATTTCCTGAAGAATAAAATAGCACGTTATTCAATACAGATCCATCTATATTTATAGAC
>NZ_JAELTV010001217.1 GCF_016429005.1 Pedobacter sp. ASV19 | reverse complement strand
TTGTTTATACCGATCCCATTGTCGATGATACTGATGGTTAGGCCTAGTTCTTCTTCCCGTTCGATGATGATTTTCAGTTCACCGCCGTTATCCATAGGCATGATGCCATGCCAGATGGCATTTTCTATATAAGGTTGCAACAGCATGGAGGGAATAAAGGTCTCATCTTTGTCAATTAACGGATCTACTTGTATACGATAGCTGAGCTTATCTCCAAATCTTTTCTTTTCCAGGCTCAGGTAAAGTTCCAGGTATTCCAGCTCCTCTTCCAGAGAAATAAAGCTCTTTGTACAGATTTCCAGGTTTTTCCGAATCAATTTAGCAAAACCTGTTAAAACTTTATTTGCCGAAGAAGTATCTTTAGTATTAATATAGTGCTGAATGGAGTTCATTACATTAAATACGAAATGTGGATTCATCATAGCCCTGTCTCTTATAAAC
>NZ_JAELTV010001216.1 GCF_016429005.1 Pedobacter sp. ASV19 | reverse complement strand
CTTGTAGGTCACATATGGATCACCCATATCTACCCAATAGTCCATTTGTTCGGTCAGGTCATTCCATACGTCGGTATAACGCATCACTGCTTTTTACCAGTTTCATCTATATAATTGTAAGTGGCTCCTCCTTCATCCTCTGGTTCTACCTGGCTATCATCTCCTACAGAAATTAAATCAAGCACTCCCGCCTGGTGCATGGCCATGAGTTCCTCACTTGAACTTTGGGGGATATAGGCAATTACAATGGAAATTAGTGGTGAAAGTGTCTTTTGAAGACGCTGCATATCTTCTGCAGATAAGTGCTTTGCCGGATAGTTTAAGGCAAAACTCAATACGCCAAGCATCTCTTTCCAGTAAACAGATTCTTTCCGTCTGATCGATTTCTCTGCTTCTGCATATTCTGCTTTCAACAATTGAAATGGATCCAGTCTTTCACGA
>NZ_JAELTV010001215.1 GCF_016429005.1 Pedobacter sp. ASV19 | reverse complement strand
GGCCGTATTTTCTGTGATAGACCTGGAAAAGTAAGCTGCAAATAAGGAAAGCAGAAAAAACCACAAAGAACCTAAAACAGCACAGGTTAAGCCCAAAATAATAAAGGGCAGTGGGCTGCTGCTGAGTTCTGGTTTGATAAACTGGGGGAAGAAGGCTAAAAAGAACAAAGCCACCTTTGGATTCAGTATATTGGTAAAAAAGCCTGAGATAAAGTTTTGTTTATTGGAATTTCCTGGTTTAACCTCTGTATTCATATTGATCAGGCTATCCTTGGAAATCAGTTTCGAGATTCCAAGATAGAGCAGATAGGCGGCTCCCAAATATTTTATAACCATGAAAGCCATCGCAGATTTGGCTACAATCAAAGAAAGGCCTAGCGCAGCAAACATAGTATGTCCTAAAACACCTGTATTTAAGCCTAGCGTAGAGTAGATACCTGC
>NZ_JAELTV010001214.1 GCF_016429005.1 Pedobacter sp. ASV19 | reverse complement strand
GCTTGATGGTTTGATACGCCAAGGCGCCGGCGCTGACATCGCTGAGGTAGCCCTTGTCCGCCGCCATGTATTTTTCGTGGTAGTTCAGCGCTTCGCGCGCATGGCCTTGCAGGTTCTCGATCTGGTACAGCAGTTGATACGCCATGCTCAGCGGCTCGCTGTATTCGTCCTGCACGGCGCCGGTGATGGTGGCGAGTGCGTACTGGCGCGCCTTGATCAGGTCGCAGAGCACAAAGTGCCCCTTGGCCAGCAGCACGTTGAAATACTGCATCAGCGCGGGATTTTGGTAGCCCTGCACCTCGGCGTAGTAGCTCTCCAGCAGGTGCACGGCATCGGCGGCGCGTCCTTGCTGGATATCGAGGGTGGCCATGTCGCTGCGCGCGGCGTTGGCGAACAGCGTTTCGCCGCCTTGCACGCACTGATCCACCACGCTCTGGAACTG
>NZ_JAELTV010001213.1 GCF_016429005.1 Pedobacter sp. ASV19 | reverse complement strand
ACTTTGATCAAGGCTTATCGGAACAAGACGTTACAGTACGAACAGATGCCCGGTTTATCAAGATTAGCTAAATACTTGGGTGAGGATATTGAAGCACAAAAGATAGCAAAAGAATATATAAATGGCTATTTAGGTAAGCTGAGTGATTCTGAATTATTAACAAAAGAGAACCTAATCTTCACTACCACTGAAGGTGCTGAATTTTTTAGTTCCAAATCCAGGATATTTTCTTTGATCTATAACAATCCCGAAATATCAGATCGTATTATGGACAATAAAGGGTTTTCTAAAAACATTGTAAGTTGGATCGTAAAGAAAGAAGAATTATACAATAGGCTTTGGAAACCCGATAATAAAGCATATGTGAAAGAGCCCGATTGGAATAAGATAAAAGCCTCCATTAAGGGAAAATACAATAGCCAATATGCGGATAGCTTGGTCC
>NZ_JAELTV010001212.1 GCF_016429005.1 Pedobacter sp. ASV19 | reverse complement strand
ATAAAACAGATGATCAATGGAAATTTACTGTAGAGGCTATTTATACTAAAGTTATTCATGACCTACAATTCCAGATGGTTAACCTTGTAGATGCGCCGATATACTATCCTTATGATGTGAACCATCAGCAGCCTATTTATCAAAAGGTGAATGGAACCCAAGCCATCAATCCTTTGTATACCAATGCTTATTTGCTTTCTAATACAAATAAAGGATATCGCTATAGTCTAACAGGTCAAATCAGTAAGTCATTACCTTTTGGTTTAGACATTATGGCGGCTTATACTTATGGACAGTCTAAGGATATCACCAACGGTATCCGTAACTCTATGGAGTCTAACTGGCAGTTGAATCAGGCTTTAAATCCAAATAGCCCTGGATTGGCTTATTCTAACTTTGACATTCGTAACCGTATCGTATCAACAATTAATTTCAGACACGC
>NZ_JAELTV010000125.1 GCF_016429005.1 Pedobacter sp. ASV19 | reverse complement strand
CCCCCCCCCCCCCCCCCCCCCCCCCCCCCCCCCCCCCCCCCCCCCCCCCCTTTTTAGATGTGTATAAGAGACAGGTTCAAGCCTTTTTGTTGGCTACAATAGTTGTTAACAACTGTGCATTTTTATCAACAACAAACAAAGAAATTGACACATTAATTACCCGGAAAACTTGCTGGTTATTCCTTTTTAAACTTCTGGTTTTAAAGAATAGGCTGTTAATAAAATTAAAATTCTGAGTTCAAACAGGTTGCAAAATTCAAAGGCATTTGAAATAAGATTGACGTAAAAATCAGCGAAAAATTTGACAAGCCTTAAATGAAATTTTTGAGACAAGAAGATTAAACGCCTTTAGTATCGTAACTGATTTCAACTTTGGACTGTCCTTTTCTGAAAAAGCCTAAAGCCTTAGCCGCGGCCTCCGAAATATCTATAATATACCTTTTTGTAAAAGGACCACGATCGGTGATTTCCACATCCACAGATTTTCCGTTAGAAAGATTAGTTACTGTCACAATCGTACCGAAAGGCAAAGTCCTGTGGGCAGCGGTCAATTTATGACGTCTGTATCTTTTTCCACTTGTCGTCCTTCTACCCTCAAACCGCCTGGCATAATAAGTAGCCATCCCGGTTTTCGTATGTTCTTTAGACTCCTCCTGTCCTGTTTTATCTTCTTGTGCATGAACTTGTAAAAACAGGAACATACCCAGTAAAATCAAACAATACCTCATATACTTTTTTATTGGTGAAACCGCAAAGATAAGAAAACTAAACGTTTATAAAATAAAAAAGCCAGAACAGTGGCTGTTCCGGCTTTCAAAATTTCAAAATTCAGGCTTCTATTGCTGATCAGGCACGAAATTCATTGAGATGGAGTTTACACAATGACGCGTATTTTTCGTTGTAAAACCCTCTCCTAAAAATACATGTCCAAGATGGGCCTTGCAATTGGCACAGACAATTTCAGTCCTTGATCCATCTGCATCCGGGATTCTTAACACCGCACCTTTAATCTCATCATCAAAACTCGGCCATCCGCAATGAGAATCAAACTTAGACTCAGAACGGTACAAAGGCGCATTACATCTCTTGCATACATATACACCTTTTGATTTATTGTTTAGCAATTTACCGGTACCAGGATATTCGGTACCCTTATGTACGATAATCTCTTCTTCTTCAGGGGTTAATTTATTCCATTCCATATTCTTGGTCGATTTAACAGTAATATCTTTATTTTCCTTCTGAGCACAGGCTGCAAGGGCGGTTGTCCCTAACATTCCCGCAAGAAGGAATGTTTTATAACATAATATTTTCATCTGTGCAATTCGTTTACTCAATATACGAAATACCGGGTCACATAGTTTAAAGGCAAGGTAATAATTATGTCATTCTGTCTTTAAAAAACAATCTCATAAAAAAACCCTGGAATGATCATTCCAGGGTTTTTATTATTGAATTAGTTTGTGCCCGAAGAGAGACTCGAACTCTCAAGGATTGTACTCCAACGGCTTCTGAGACCGCAACGTTTACCAATTTCGCCATCCGGGCAGTAAAACAAGCACAAATTTTGCTCAACGGGTACAAAAGTAAGATTAATTCCTGAAATAAAAAAGCTCCGATGAAATATCACCAGAGCTTTTTAACATTATACAAGAAGATCTTTTATTTCTTTAGCAATTCAGCCATAGCAGCACCAATCTCTGCCGGGCTTTCTACGACGCGGATACCACATTCGGCCATGATTTTCATTTTCGCAGCAGCGGTATCATCAGCACCACCAACAATCGCACCTGCGTGTCCCATTCTACGTCCGGCCGGAGCAGTCTGACCTGCAATAAAACCAACTACTGGTTTTGTTCCGTTTTCTTTGATCCAGCGTGCAGCTTCAGCTTCCATGCCACCACCAATCTCACCAATCATGATGATACCTTCAGTTTCAGGATCATTCATCAACAGTTCAACAGCTTCTTTAGTTGTTGTACCAATAATTGGATCTCCACCAATACCAATAGCTGTTGTGATACCCATACCTGCTTTAACCACCTGATCAACGGCTTCATAAGTCAACGTACCAGATTTTGATACGACACCTACTTTACCTTCTTTAAAGATAAAGCCTGGCATAATACCAATTTTAGCTTCACCTGCGGTAATGATACCTGGACAGTTCGGGCCAATTAAACGGCAATCCCTGTCAGAAATATATTCTTTAACCTGAATCATATCCTTGGTAGGAATACCTTCAGTTATACAAACAATCACTTTAATCCCTGCTTCAGCAGCTTCCATAATGGCATCTGCAGCAAAAGCAGGAGGAACAAATATGATAGATACATTGGCGCCGGCCTGATCAACCGCATCCTTAACTGTATTAAATACCGGTCTGTCTAAATGAGTTTGTCCTCCTTTGCCAGGAGTAACCCCTCCAACAACGTTAGTCCCGTATTCTATCATTTGAGAAGCATGATAAGTGCCTTCATTTCCTGTAAAACCCTGAACAATAACTTTTGAATCTTTATTTACTAAAACACTCATGTATCTATATTTTTTTGTTGCAAAGCTAAGGTAATTGAAATGGATTGTCAAATTGATTACCATTTTTATTACAATCTAAACATATAGAGTTTTCAATGGAGACTTTCAACAAAGTTTCCGTCCGGCTGTAATATTATAAAAATAATTATCTTGAATGTATACATGAAAATCTGGAACCTGTTCAAAAAGCCAGAAATCAATTTGAATCCTGTCCCTCCAATGAAACTTTTCGTAAAGCTTACGCAGATGAGCTCAGAACTTTTTTGGATAATCCCGAGAATGCTACAGATACCATTAATCTATTCAGTTCAAAACAATTTTAAACCAGCTACAGAACAAATAATCAGGACATATGCAATTAATTTGTGATTCCAACAGAATTAAACTGCAAGTCATATAGTTTTTTATAATAACCATCAATTTTGAGTAACTCCTGGTGCGTTCCTTTTTCTTTAATTTCTCCTTTATCTAATACGATGATTTGGTCGGCCTTTTGAATAGTAGATAAACGGTGGGCAATGACAATAGAAGTACGGCCTGTCATCAGGTTCTCAATAGCATGCTGAATCAGCATTTCTGTCTCTGTATCTACAGACGATGTTGCTTCATCCAACACCAGGATAGACGGATTATACACCAAGGCACGGATAAAAGAAATCAATTGAGCCTGCCCTGCTGACAAGGTCGCACCGCGCTCCATCACGTTATACTGATAACCAGAGGGCAGACGTTCTATAAAATCATGGGCACCAACTTTTTTAGCCGCATTAACTACTTCCTCCATGCTAATAGACGGGTTATTTAAGGTAATGTTATTAAAAATAGTATCAGAAAACAGAAAAACATCCTGTAATACGGTTGCTATATTTTTCCTTAGATAATTGAGCTCATAGGAATGAATATCTGTTCCGTCAACTGTGATCTTCCCCTTTTGAATTTCATAGAAGCGGTTCAGGATATTGATAGTCGATGATTTACCAGCACCGGTAGCCCCCACAAGGGCGACAGTTTGCCCTGCCTGAACTTCAAATGAAATATCTTTCAGCACATAATTATCGTCATTATAAGCAAACCATACTTTATCGAACTTTATCGAGCCATTCATTTTTTCAGGAGCATAACTTCCTTCGTTTAAAGTAACTTCATCTGTATCTAAAACTTTAAATACCCTTTCGGCACCTACCATCCCCATTTGAAGTGTATTAAACTTATCTGCAAGCTCCCTTATAGGTCGAAACAGCATACTAATAAACATGAGGAATTCTGCAATGGTGCCAGGCGTTACATTTAGAGGTTTAGCTAAAATACTTTTAGCCCCATACCACACCAATAAGCCCATAGACATTGCTGAAATGATTTCCACTACCGGAAAAAAGATAGAATAATACCAGTTGGAACGGATATTGGCATCCCGGTAACGGGAATTGATCTTCTCAAATTTATTATATTCCTGTTTTTCCCTGGCAAAGTATTGAATAATGGAAATTCCTGTAATATGTTCTTGCAGAAAAGTATTCAGATTGGATACTTCCGTCCTGATTTGTTGAAAAGCAGACTTGATGGCTTTTTGAAAGATAGAAGTAGCCATGATCAGCAAAGGCATAGGCAACAACACAATAATCGTCAGCTCCCAGTCTGAATAAACCATAAAAACAATAATAGCTATAACCTGCAAAATATCACCAATGATCACGATCAATCCTTCGGAAAAAATATCGGAGATGGTTTCCAGATCGGAAACTGTACGGGTAATCAGCTGCCCGATGGGCGTCTTATCAAAATATTTTAACCGAAGACGGGTAATGTGGTTAAATACGTTAATCCTAAGATCGCGGATGGCAGACTGTCCAAGGGTATTGGTCAATAAGGTGTGGCTATACTGAATGATGCTTTGCAATACCAATAGAAACACCATCAAAACCGTCATATTTACCAGCCCACCATAGGCAGAAGTAAGAATATAGTTATCTAAAGTATATTTAATCAAAAAAGGTCTTACCGGAGCGATAAGAGCCAGCAGTATGGTCAGAACAACAGACCAGATAAAAATGCCCCGGTAAGGTTTAACATACTGAAAAACTCTCTTCAGCAAACCAACATTAAAAGCATCCCCAGTTATTTTAGACATAGATTAGTGTACAAAAGGATAATCAATATGAACCAAATACAATCCGCAGGCGGGCACAGACTGACCTGCCTGACTACGGTCTTTGCTTTCCATAATCTTTGCAAGGTCGGATAAATTAATTTCTTTTTTCCCTATTCTGATCAAAGTTCCCACCACAGCACGCACCATATTCCTGAGAAAACGATCAGCTCTTATCGTAAAGACAAGTCCATCGTCGTTTTGTTCAAAAAACGCCTCTGTAATTATGCAATTATTAGTAAAAGTCTGTGTATTGGACTTACTAAAACAGGAAAAATCTGTATAGGTCATGATCAGCTCCGCAGCTTCATTCATTGCCGATACGTCCAGGTTTCCCTTATACAACCAGGAACGATTCAGTTTAAAAGGATCCTTATGAAAGTGGAGATGATACTGATAGGTTCTTGAAGTGGCGTTAAATCTTGCATGCGCCTGCTCATCCACCTTAAAGATTCTTTTCACAGCAATATCATAAGGAAGCAGAGAATTAATACTACCTACCTTACTGTTGATATTGGCATAATCTCCTTCAGGCAGATCAAAATGAGCAAAGAACTGCGAAGCGTGAACACCGGTATCTGTACGGCCACAGCCGAGCGTTACAATATTCTGTCTAAAAAAAATTGACAATGCCTTATCCAAACATTCTTGAACAGAAAGAGCATTAGGTTGTATCTGCCAGCCATGATAAGCCGTGCCATTATAAGACAGTTCGATAAAAAAACGTTGTGTATTCAATAGCACAAAGTTAACTGATATTCTCTTCTTTGATTTCAAAAGAATCAAAAAAAAGGAAGGTTTTGATATATTTGCTGAAATTATTGAACTGCTATGATACAAAGAATACAATCGGTGTGGCTTTTGTTAACAAGTTTAACCCTGTTTATATTATTGACCTTACCTGTCGTGAGCAAAATGCATAATGGGATAGAATATATTGTTTATACCAACGGATTGCACCAGATCAAAAATGTCTCATCAGAAACCCATATCAGTGCAGATGTATTTATGCCTTTAATGATCTCCAATGCCATTATTGCACTACTGGCCTTTGTAAATATATTCCTTTTCCGCAACAGAACACTTCAAAAACGGATTTGTAGTTTAATTATCATTTTAATTGCCGCACTGAATTTCTGGATCTTTCAATCTGCCCGAGAAATACCAGGTGGCCTAGACGGTGCCTCATTCGGTGCAGGTGCTTTTCTGCCCTTGGTTGCAATTGCATTCTGTTTTCTCGCCATAAGAGGCATCCGAAAAGATGAGCAGCTGATCAGGTCAGCGGACCGTTTACGCTAAGTTACTGAATACGTGGGCGTTTTTATTTAGTTAACTACCAGTAAAATACCAATTTAAAAGCGTACCTTTGCGGCTTAATTAAATAATACATGACAAACCCATTTAAATTATTGGGGATAAGTGATGACGTTGTTAATGCTGTAAAGGATTTAGGTTTCGAAAATCCAACACCTATTCAGGAACAAGCTATTCCTGTGCTGTTAGAGGGCAATAATGACTTTGTTGGTTTGGCCCAAACAGGAACAGGAAAAACAGCCGCATTTGGATTGCCGCTGTTAGAATTGATAGACTTTAAAAGCAATAAGCCACAGGCATTGATTTTATGCCCTACGAGAGAGCTTTGCTTACAGATTACTAGCGACATCAAGAATTTCTCTAAGAACATCTCTGGTGCTAATGTGGTTGCCGTTTACGGCGGCGCAAACATTATGCAACAGTTGCGTGAGATCAGAAACGGTGTACAAATTGTAGTGGCTACACCGGGCCGTATGTTGGACATCATTGGCCGCAAGGCTATAGATTTCACAAATGTGAAATATGTAGTACTTGATGAGGCAGATGAAATGCTGAACATGGGCTTCCAGGAAGACATTAACGATATTTTGTCTACTACGCCTGACGATAAAAAAACATGGTTATTCTCTGCTACTATGCCTCCTGAGGTAAGAAGAATAGCTAAAAACTACATGGACAGTCCAACCGAACTGACCATGGGAACAAAAAACACAGGTAACGTAAATATTGAGCATGAGTACTATGTGGTACGTGCAAGAGATAAATATGCTGCCCTTAAGCGTATTGTGGATTTCAACCCTGAAATCTTCGCTGTGGTTTTCTGCAAAACCAAAATGGATACCCAGGATGTTGCCGAGCATTTGATTAAAGATGGCTACAATGCAGATGCATTGCACGGAGATCTTTCTCAGCAACAAAGAGACAAGGTTATGCAACGTTTCCGCGACAGACACATGCAATTGCTAATTGCTACTGATGTTGCTGCACGTGGTATCGATGTGAATAACGTAACACACGTTATCAATTATTCACTTCCTGACGAAATTGAAAGTTATACCCACCGTAGCGGTCGTACAGGTCGTGCGGGAAAAACAGGTATCTCAATCTGTATCATTAACTCTAAAGAGATTGGTAAGATCCGTCAGATCGAAAGAATCATTGGTAAACAGTTTACAAAAGCTGAATTACCTACAGGTTTTGATGTTTGTGAAAAACAACTTTTCTCTTTAGTACACAAAGTTCATAATGTAGAAGTAAATGACAATCAGATTGATCAGTACATCCCACGCATTATGGATGAGTTTGCAGAATTGAGCAAAGAAGATGTCATCAAACGTTTTGCTTCTTTAGAGTTTAACCGCTTTTTAGAGTATTACAAAAATGCACCAGATCTGAATGCATCCGCTGACGACCGTGGAGAACGCGGCGAAAGAGGTGAAAGAGGAGAGCGTGGTCCAAGAAGAAGCAGCGATGGTTATACCCGCCTGTTCATCAACTTAGGCTCTGTGGATGATTTCACCAGAGGTGATCTTCTATCTTTTGTATGTAACAATGGTAAGATTGCCGGTAAAAATGTTGGCAAGATTGACCTTAAAGGAGTTTATTCTTTCTTTGAAGTGGAAGATGCCAGCGTAGATGCTTTGTTTAACAACTTTAAAGATATCCAATTCAACAACCGTGGTGTAAGGATTGAAAAATCCGGAGACCCTGCAGAAAGCAGAAGCGGTGGTGGTGGCCGTGCCCGCAGCTATAGTGGTGGTGGCGGAGACAGAAGAAGTTCTGGCGGTGGCCGTCGTGAAGGTGGAAGACGTGAAGGTGGAAACGGTGGCGGTGGTTTCAGAGACTTCTCTGGAAGAAGCCGTGAAGACAGAGGCGGAAGAAGCAGTGGAGGAAACGGTGGAGATAGAAGACGCAGGTCTTAATCTCTCCCTTATATAAACAAAAGCCCCGGAAATTTCCGGGGCTTTTTTGGTTTAGGTTGGTTGTATTGAGGTTTATTTTAAAGACTAAGTGCCAGACGTGTAAATACGTATCTGCCCAGAAAACCAAATTGAGGAGCCTGGTTCGGATATAAGATACCAGACGTCCCCTGGCTTCCCGGCAAAAGCTCTGCAGGATATACGTCAAATATATTATTTGATCCTAGGGTTAATTTAAGGCTCTTAGTTAAACTATAACCTACGCCAGCATCTGTTATGACACGTCCGGGCAAAACCTGCTCATTGGCAGCTACGTTGGTTGGCTGGGATACTTCGCCAAAATATACATTCCTTAAAAATACATTCCATTTATTTACAGTATAGTCTAAAGTCAGATTTGCTTTAAAACGTGGCGTCACCTTTTCAATCAAGATCCGGCTCGCATTATCGAGATAAATATTTTCTTTACCTGCTAATAAAGGAGAGGCATGAATACCGTGGACAATATCTGTCCTCGATAAAGTTGCCGCAAAATCAGCACGGAAAGTTCCTGTAGCTAAAGGCGTGGTGTATGTTAACACCGCATCCAGACCTTTAGTCCGGGTATCTACAGCATTAGCAAAGAAACGAGCTGTAGTTGCATTGGCCTGACGCAGCAGGTCATAGATCTCTTTATCCTGGGCACTTGCGCCCGCGGCATTGCTTCCACTAAACTGACCGGTATAAATCACCCTGTTCTTAATCTGAATTAAATAGGCATCAACCGTCAATTTGAATTGCCCCAGGTTAGATGTAAAACCTAAACTATAACTGTCTGAGGTCTCCTGTTTCAGTTTGGGAATTCCGAGAAGCTGAGCTACACGGCTGTCATTGGCAAAGGTTCCGGATTCTACAAAAGCTCCATCTACAAATACCGTAGAAGTAGCACTGAAATATCTTTGATGTAAAGAAGGCGCCCTGAATCCGGTACTGAAAGCCCCTCTCAACAAGAACTGATCTGAGAATTTATAACGTGTGGCAATTTTCCCATTCAATGTCGAACCAAAATCAGAATAGTTTTCGAATCTTAAAGCACCATCCACCAACCATTTCTCAGTAAAATTAGCCTCGACATCTGCGTAAGCAGCTACCGAAGACCTTGAAGCATTGGTTAAATTATCTTTACTGATTCCTGGAAATCCTTGTGCACCGCCAGCATAGGCCTGTCCGTTTGCTGCAAACCGGGTAGCGATATTTCCCTTTGGATCCGGTACGAGGATAGGTTTCCCATTTCCATCCGTCCCTACTTGAATCGCATTACCATAATTGATATAAGAAGCCTCTTCACCAGGTATAATCTTATAGTTTTCCAACCTGTTCTCAAACCCAAAAGCAACATTTAGCCCCTTCAATGTATTTTTATAGAAACGAGAAAAGTCAAGATTAGTGGTATTCTGCGAAAAAGCAAACCCACCCGATTCGAAAGAAGTTGGAGAAGCAGTAAGCATCGAAGCATTCAGGGAGTTTTCTGTCTGAAGGTCTATTTTATTCCTTCCAAAATTGTTACTCAAATCTACCTTCCACAATCCAAGATTACCTCTGATTCCAACGGCAATGGACTGATCCAGATTACTGGTCACGATATCAGGTAAAAATCCATTGGGATAAATAGTTGCTATATTTTGAGTGAGCTGACGTGGCGTACGGTAAAAAGCAGTTGAACGGCCATTTCTATAATTTACCCCCCCAAAGGCGTACACTTCCGCACCATTGGAAACCGGGATCACAGAGTTGAAAAATAAAGCTCCTCCCCTGTTCTGAGACTGACCGATATTCGGAACAAAATCTGAGCGGCTCAGTCCTCGTCGCTGCAGTTCTGCGTCTGTAATATCCTTTCCCGTTGGCGTAGGGTACAAAGCCGGGTTATTGTAATCTGTAAAAATCACACCTTTATAAGGTGTCGTACGTGAAGCAAAATCCCGATAATCGAAAGAACCTGACAAGTTCAAAAAGCCGCCTTTATCATTTAAAGCAACACCATAATTTACATTGGCTTGTACTGTCTGTCCATCCAATCCATCAGAATGCTTCCCAGCATAACCACCTGCAGTTACACTTGAATTAAGTTGATCGACATTGTCATTTAAAATAATATTGATTACACCAGCAATGGCGTCTGATCCGTATTGTGCCGCAGCACCATCCCGCAAAATTTCTACCCTTTTAATTGCAGAAGTAGGAATCGCATTTAAATCCGTACCGACAGAACCTTTACCCAAACTGCCATTGATATTTATCAGGGAAGTTGTATGACGCCTTTTACCATTGATTAAAACCAATACCTGATCGGGCCCCAACCCTCTAAGGGATGCTGGGTCAATATGGTCTGTACCATCGGTTAGACTCATCACATTAGAAGTAAATGAAGGCGCAACAAAGTTAAGGATCTGGTTAAGCGTAACCTGAGGCGCATTTTGTGTAAGCTTCTTAATATCCACCACATCTACAGGAACCGGAGTATCCAAGTAAGAACGCGGGGCACTTCTTGATCCCACTACAACGACATCGTTTAAATTATTATTATTAGCTTGTAATAGGAAATCAAGTTCCTTAATTTCGCCGGACTTAACTGTTACAACTTTCTGCAAAGTCTGATAGCCTATATAAGTTACAAACACTGTATAAGTGCCTGGCGCACTTAATTTAATTTCATACCTTCCGGAAGCATCAGTTCCGGCCCGCTGTTTTTGTCCCGAAACAGATACAGTAGCCCCGATAATTGTCTGTACGGTATCTCGGATCACTCCCTTGATGGTTTGAGCAGAAGTAGAAAAGCCCAGTCCGGTAAGCAGTATAATCATTAGGTAAAATCTTCTCATAGAATAGTTTAGTTGGTGAAAAACAAATATAGTCCATTATATCTACAATAATAGTAGTATTTAAACAAAAATATTACACAGATAAAATTAAGCGCATAAAAAAAACCGGAACAGGGTCCGGTTTCTAAAATTCTGATAACGACTAATCTTTTTTCTCTGGTCTGGTTCTGATCTGAGAGGCTTTCAAATAAACCTTCGCCCCTCTTTTATTGACGTAATATTTACGGTTTTTACTGTTAATATATACATCAGAACCATCAGGTGCCATCTTACCTTTCCAGGTCTTATCGCCTACTTTAGAGGTTCCTTTTACAGCAACCTCAGCAGTTTTATTCCCGACCTTATCAGCAGTCTTTTCAATTTTCTTTCCTATAGATTCTTTCTTTTTCTCCTGTGCTTGTGTGGAGAGCGCAAATGTAGTTGCCAACCCAAAGGCAACAACACCGAATAAAAATTTCCTTTTCATATGTATATAAATTGTTAATGGCAACCCGACCATCATTACGAGCGTCTCATCACCAACATAATAACATCTATAGGAAGGAATTGTTTGGTTTAATTCAGTTGTTCTGTTAGTAACTTCATCTCAATAACAGGGGAGTGCTTTTCATATAAAATTGCATATACCGCTCTGCTGATTGGCATATCGACCTTATATTTTTTATTGATTACGTGCATACAACTGGCTGCATAATAGCCCTCGGCAATCATGTTCATTTCAAGTTGAGCAGATTTAACTGTATAACCTTTACCTACCATATTACCAAAAGTCCGGTTCCTGCTAAACTGCGAGTAAGCAGTAACCAGCAAATCGCCAAGATAGGCAGATTCGTTGATGTCGCGGGAAATCGGATGCACAGCATTTACAAAACGGTTAATCTCCCTTATGGCATTTGAGATTAGTACGGCCTGAAAATTATCTCCATACCCCACCCCATGGCAAATTCATTAAGAAGAGCTTTTTATTGTCCTTAACCTTCGCGTGTCGAATAGCATCAACAAATCTAGCGTTATGAAAATGGATATTTTGAGGTAGGTTTTTCAAGAATACAGGAGTGAGGTCGGCCCATAAATCCCATAATTTGGTAACCGCAAATTCCTCTACTTCATTTTCCCAATCAAACGCAAAGGAAGTATGCCCTGAATTGAATTGTGTAAAAAAATCAAGCGCCGCAAGAGCAGAAAACCTATTATCAAGAAAACTCTTCATTTTTGCAACAGCATCGATTGATACGGCGGCATCTTCGAAATAAGGCCATGCCTTTAATAGCCCCTTCAATAATTGGACCTTGACAATAGGTCTGTCTTCAACAAACAACCATTTGTTTGAATAATAGGTTTGGTCATTTAAGCTAGCGGCCAATAAATATGCTGCTTCAGCGACAACAAACTCCTCATCGTATCTCATAAAAGGAGTAAGCAATTCTATAGAATGGTCAATTCTGTTTTTGGAGTCTCTTGAACTCCTTTTTAAATGCTCCAGCACATCAAATGCTTCAGAAGTAGACAGGTGGGAAGGTGCAATTTTATACTGCTCCCAAATTTCATCAGCATGAAGCCTTCCTAGTAACCTATCTTCAATCCCATCCTGGAAAGAAAAGTAGGATTGATTGGGAATGAAAGCAATCCCATCCTGATAATAAAAGTCTGAACCATAGTAATCATTATTTCTGATCGAGCTTTCGATTTTCTTACGTTGTTCTTCTGTTGCAAAATTTATAAATTTAATAATATAGTGAAGAGCATGTGTTCGCACGTTTACAAACGTAGACCTCAGAGCCATTTCTGCAATACATAAGAGGTCTTTCACTGTCAATGGATCTTGCTTGAAATACTCGGCTATTATATAGCAACTCTTCAGTGCATTGATAGCAGTGTTCGTGCTTAAGCTTCCGGTCGCCTTTTCTAAAATCTTCAATATACGCTTTGTAGCGAAAGGATTGTTGGTAGCATTTAGCAGCCTTTTAGCGCCGCTTTCATAGATAGGGTGAGAAAATGCAAATTCACTATTGCGAAACTCTAATATACCCATTGCAATTAGGCTCTCTAATGAATTCTCGATATCTTTTGATAGCGCCGGTAATTCATGATATTGAGCTAATACAGTTTTTTTTGATTGACCTCCTCCTATAACGCGGAATCCCAAATGATGTTCTTTGTCGTTCAACCCTGGGGTATAGTCCGCGTCGTTATCTTGCAAGAAACACAGCTCTTGCGTGGTAAGTCCGTTGATGTAAGTGCTGGTAATCGCCATTAGCAGCATGAAGTCAATGATTGGTTTTCCCTCGCTTTTGATTTTGGTTTCTATATCAAGGGAATTGAAATTTGCCATGTGTCTTACAGAAGCATCATTCATGGTTTCTATGAGGTGTCCATTGCGCTGAAGGTACCTGAGCTGTCCTGGTTGTAAAAGCACGTTTTTTGGATCATTCTTAAGGATATTAACAACAATTTTATCCAGCATCTCGTCAGGATTGGATTTCGAGTAGCTATCCCAAAGGGATTGTAAAAATGATCGGTCGGTGATTGTTATATTTTGCCAATCATTTAGAATGGTTTTTTCCGTTGTAATAGCGGATAGCGCTTTGAGGTTCGAGGTTGTTATAAGATATTTCCCATTTCTTGCCACTACCTGGTCAACAAGAGTTTTAAACTTGTGATAACCTCCGGATGTGGAATCGTTATATCCAGTGCCAAAAGGATCATCCAATAAACACAATCTGGTTTCGGCACTGCTATCAAGAAGGAAATTCTCGGCTTCCAATAGACTACTGGTGAATCGGAAGGACAAATCAGGGACTTTTTCAAAAAGCTTATTAGTAAGGTAAACGGCCATTAGGCTTTTCCCACATAGAGAAGAGCCGGTTAATAGAATGTTTTTTTTTGTTGATAAAATTGATATTAAGGAATTCTCAATCCCGGATTCAACATAGGAAGGATCAACTTGCGGTAAACTTCCTAAAGCA
>NZ_JAELTV010001211.1 GCF_016429005.1 Pedobacter sp. ASV19 | reverse complement strand
CAGCAGAAGCCAGAAGAATGGCCTATCAAATGATGCAAAAGTATAACCCAAGGATTTCAAGAGACAAATGTGCCCAGGTATTCAACCGCAAAGGATCCGGGGTATTTACTGCAGAAGATTTGCATAACGATCAAATGTCAGTTAATAGGCAGTATAGACACAGATTCATCCTTTTGGAAGCCTACTTAGTAGATCTTTTCGGGCTTCCAAGATTATAACTAACAAATTAAAACAACATACAATTTATACCCAAAATAATGGCATACGTAGAGCAAAAAGATATTTTAGCAGCAACTAATGACGGACTAGATATTATCATATATCTGTATCCGGATGCGCATGAATCTGCCAGTAAGCCAAATAGAAAATTTAAGACCCGTGAGGAGAAAACGGCATCTGCAAAACTCAACAGATCCAAAGAAGGCACTTACCTGGTTATTGA
>NZ_JAELTV010001210.1 GCF_016429005.1 Pedobacter sp. ASV19 | reverse complement strand
ATCTTGTACTGGTAAGGATATATGTCGGATTCCTGATAAATAAAAGAGCTCGAAAAAGATAAATGCTTCCATTTTTTGCATACTACAGGTTCGAACAGATCCGGTTTTTCTTCCCAGAAACACCAGGTTTTATCATTAGCTTTTTTAACAATATTGTCTACAAGCAATACTTGTTTGTTGTTCTCCTTTAGGTAAGGTAACAGCCGGACAGCTAAACTTCTACCTGAACACCCTCCACCTGCAATAATATAATCAAAGTGTTCCATATTCATTTTTTTTGTTGCTGCTGCCAGTATTTTCTCGCGGCGAATAACATCCCGAAGGATTCTCCATGGTGTCTTTCCAGGTGCTTATGATGCATTTTATGTGCTCTCTTAATGGTTTTAATATATCTGTTATTGCTTCTTGAAAACCATTTGAACCGTTGGTGGATTACGATATCA
>NZ_JAELTV010001209.1 GCF_016429005.1 Pedobacter sp. ASV19 | reverse complement strand
ACATTACACCACCAATGCATTTCTGGATGTTTCGAATTGTAAAAAAGATATTGCAATATGTCAACAAATGATAAAACAGATTTCTTATTAACGGGGGCTTCAGGATTTTTGGGGTCAATACTACACAAGTCACTCTACGGTGCTGGTTATAGCATCTCATTATTAGGCAGGAATAAAGATGCCCGTTATAATTTTGATTTATTAGACAATGATTTAAGAATTACCGGCGACATTAGAACTGTTATTCATTGCGCTGGGAAGGCTCATTCTATTCCTAAGAACGAGAAAGAGATAAATGAATTTTTTGATGTAAACTTTTTAGGAACAAAAAAATTGTGTGAGGCTTTTTCTAAAGATGGTAAATTACCAATGTCTTTTATTTTTATTAGTTCAGTTGCTGTTTATGGTATTGATATGGGGGTGTTAATTGCTGAAGATCATCC
>NZ_JAELTV010001208.1 GCF_016429005.1 Pedobacter sp. ASV19 | reverse complement strand
GCTTTAACCTTGTTGTAAGCATTCATTACTTCTAGTTTTCCAATTGTAAATGGTTTTGTTTTCTTCATTTCTGTACCTCCTGCTGTTAAGCAGTTTCCTTCTATGTTTTCTAAAACTTGAATAATACTCCCCCTTCCCTCCAGCCCCATTACAGAGCCTTCAACAGTAGTACGAGGAGTTCCGCCCCCGTGAAGCGCATCGGTACTTTCCCTCTTGCTGGCACTCCGGCTTGAGCTTTTCCCTTGGCATCGCTACGACAGGTTCGCACGTTCCGCATTAAAGCCTGTGTTGAGATCACGCCGTCTATATGCCGGATGCCGTAAGGTCAGTAAACAGGTAACTTCCTTACTTATCCCGGGGAGCTACTGGTTCCCGGTTCTGACATCGTCCAATCCTTTCGACACCTCATCGATCGGTTCGCTTTCGCTCGTCTTCTTAACACT
>NZ_JAELTV010001207.1 GCF_016429005.1 Pedobacter sp. ASV19 | reverse complement strand
GACATAAACTGATGGCGAATCCCGGTTTCATTGCTGTCACTCCCTTGATTTTGGTCGAGTGTAAAGCGGCCGCGTGTCCGGCGTAAGCGCAAGACTTGACGCCCGCACGCGGCGGTGCAGTGGCTGATCGCCCGACCTGTCGCGCCCCACCCGCCCGGAGCTTGACGAGGGCGTTACACTGAAGGGTCTCAAGCCGTACCCGAAGGAACCCGCATGAGCGAGCGTCACGAACCGACCGAAGTCACCCGCGAACAGGCCGAGGAGGCCGTGCGGATTCTGTTGCGCTGGTCGGGCGAGGATCCCAGCCGCGAAGGTCTGCTCGATACGCCCAAGCGCGTGGTCAAGGCCTACAAGGATTGGTTCGCCGGCTATCAGGTCGATCCAGGCGAGTACCTGCGCCGCACCTTTGAAGAGGTGGCCGGCTACGACGAAATGGTCGTGCTG
>NZ_JAELTV010001206.1 GCF_016429005.1 Pedobacter sp. ASV19 | reverse complement strand
AATCTGCCCCTGGCATTCCTGACATTCATAGTAAGCTTTATCGTAATTGTCTTTTTCATATCGAAGCTGCTCAAACTCTAAAACTATAAATGCACTGCAGTGGGGGCAGGGAACATTATAATGTCTTTGCCCTGTTTTTTGAAAGGCATTATCGATAATACTGGAACCCTTTAGCGTAGGGGTAGAGGTAAGAAATATCTTTTTTGAATCACCAAAAGTCATGGTTCTAGTTTCAGCTAAGCTGATTACATCTCCTTCTTGTCCTACGTTAGTTGGATAACGGTCAGTTTCATCTCCATAGACCTTTTTTACGGCAATGGATGATAAACCAACAGGTGAATTAGCGCCGATCATGTGTATAAATCCTCCCTCAAACTCTTTTGTCATCATTGTATTACCACCATCTTTGCTCCTGGAGGATCCTATTTTTTCCTTAAGCGAAGG
>NZ_JAELTV010001205.1 GCF_016429005.1 Pedobacter sp. ASV19 | reverse complement strand
CCTGGAGAAATCCACCTTTGAAAAACCGAACTGGTTCTGGTAATTAGTCTGCAATTTGCCATGCCCCCTTTTTGTGGTGATGACGATTACACCATTTGCTTCCCTTAATCTTCGCAGCATATGCAGCAGGAATTGCAAACAATATTGCAGTTAGTAAAACTAAGATCCTTGTTCTCATACCTAGTTAATTACGCCGGCATTCCCTATCGCCTGCAAGTCTATATTGTATTTCGTTTTGTAATAGTTGATAATGATGTTGTATTTCTTTTTAACCAATCCATTCACATCATTTGATGGGCTTAATATACTGGCATCAAGTTCTGCTTTCGTTTTTGAGGTAATAGCAGAAATATAAGACATAAAATCTTTTGTCGGTCTGTTGTCTTGGTACATAATGATATAAGATAAGATGCCGTATAGATACATATTGGTTGGAAGTACACC
>NZ_JAELTV010001204.1 GCF_016429005.1 Pedobacter sp. ASV19 | reverse complement strand
GTACTGTCATATTTCAAAGGAATTACAACTTTACCTAACGAATTTATAAAACCATATTTTTCCTTAAGCTTAACCGTATATAATTTTTCTGAGGAATAAGCTTTAGTAATATAATCATAGGTTGGGGCAACAGTAATTTTACCTGTTTTACTTACAATTCCATATTTTTTCCCAAGCTTAACAACAGAAAAACCATTTTTATCCATATAGAGATCACAGTCATCATAAATAATTGGTACAACTGCGGTACCCTTTTGGTCTATAAATCCAGTTTTGCCATTTAGACGAACACGTGCAAGGCCTTCTTTGAATTCTGGCATATTGTGGAGTTTAAGGTCAATGTCGTTTGATTCGTATTTTGGCTGTATGATAATGTTACCCGGTCGGTACTCAAGTGTTGGAGATTTTAGTGAAGGTTTGGGATCTGTTTTAATAAATGGTAAG
>NZ_JAELTV010000124.1 GCF_016429005.1 Pedobacter sp. ASV19 | reverse complement strand
CCCCCCCCCCCCCCCCCCCCCCCCCCCCCCCCCCCCCCCCCCCCCCCCCCTTTTCAAGCAGAAGACGGCATACGCGATAGAGCTGCCTGTCTCGTGGGCTCGGAGATGTGTATAAGAGACAGTACCAATGCGCCACCAGAACTCGTTGTAATGATTTTGTTCCCATTAAAACTAAATACCCCCATATCGCCAAATGTACCACAGGCTTTATGTTTATAAGTGCTGCCCAGTGACTCTGCTGCATCTTCAACAACAGGAATGCCATACTTATCAGCCACTCTTAAGATCTCCTCCATATTTGCAGGCATCCCGAATAAATGTACAGGAATGATTGCCTTAGGTAATTTGGAAGGCCCCTTTCCTGACTTTGTATTTATATTTCCTTTTAAACAATCCAGAATAGCCATTTCAAGATGTTCCGGGCACATATTCCAGGTCGAAGCCTCTGAATCAATAAAAACAGGTGTAGCCCCAAGGTATTTAATTGGATTTGCAGAGGCTACAAAAGTAAGGCTTTGGGTAAGTACATAATCATCCGGCCCAACATCCAGCAACAGCAGACTCAGGTGCAAAGCAGCCGTTCCAGAACTTAAAACAGCACTATGCCCAACGCTATTGTAAGCACACAACTCCCGCTCAAAAGCATCTATATGCGGTCCGGCAGGTGCAATCCAGTTGCTCTTGAAAGCATCTTCAATATATCCCATTTCTTTTCCACTCATGTGGGGAGAACTTAACCAGATTTTAATGTTTGATGAATTGTTCATATTAAAAAATTAATGCCTAATGATTCACTTAAATTCTACTTCAGGGAGACAGTAATGCTCCTGACAAAGGCCTCTTTTAAACCCATTCCTTTTAACTTTATTAATGCCTCCTGTGCCTCTTCCTTAGATGCGAAAACACCATAAAAATATCTTCTGAAGCCATCTTCGCCCTTTTCGTTGAAGAGCCTGAACCCTTTAAGATCTACAACTAAATTGTTCTCCAAATCTTTAAAAGCCCCTATCTGAACCGTATAGTAACCCGTTTCATTCAGTTTCCTTTGTGTTAAAACCGGCGTTCCGGAAGCTGTCTGATCTAAAGCAACCAGTTGTTTGATCTTTTCTTGTAACTGGCCAAGCGTCTGTACTTCGTCTCCGAAAAACTTAGTTCTTAACATGGCTTTCATGTTATCCTCATTAAAGCCGTACAGACTAAGTTCACTTCTCCTGTTCTTTTCCTGCTTAATTTCATCGCAGGAAGCACAGTTATAAATTGGCTTAGATTTTCCGAACCAGGTTTTGGTGATCTTATCAGGATTTATTCCTGCACCCATCAGGTAAGCCTCAACAGAACCCGACCTGTTTTCACTCAATCTTTGATTATAGGCAACGTTGGCTCTTAAATCGGTATGCGACTGTACCTGAAGTGAAAGAAAATCAAATCTCTTCATCAATGAACCAATCCGGTCTAATTTTTCACGTGCATCCGGTCTGATATTATACTTATCCAAATTGTAATAAATAGTATCCTTATACAGTAAACCGGCACCCTCATTTGATCTCAGAATTTGAGGAAGGTCTTTATTCTCAGGTATACTGTCTGCCGGTTTTTCAGGAAGTACGGGCTGCACTTTGACAGGCTCAGGCATGACCATTTTCGGATCCGGACAAGGACTGCAAAAACTTGTTCCAAATGGGAGCAAGGCTTGTATCTGCCTGTTCATACGGTCTGGAACCTCAGACTTAGGCGCCTTTTTTCTAAATGGATAAAAAGAAATTCCCAGTTCCAGGTGTGACACATCATAATAGGATTTCAGGAACGGCACCTCATAACTCGCACTCAAACCCCACCGGTCAGACAGATTCATGCCTGCAACCACATAACCACTCTGCCATGACCGCGTAAATAAACCCAGCGACCATACATTTTCTTTGGCAAACCTCATCCAGGTAATCCCGTAGGTTGTTTCATGTATACCAGCAGTATCCCTTTTGGCTTTGTAATCCCTTAAGAAAACCCCCTCTTTCCAGGAGTACTGCTCCACCTTAAGCCCGTTTTTTGGACTTACCTGGTAAAATAAACTGGTTAAAGCAGTTACCCTGTAGCGCTTTAGCAGACTACCCTTGTACAGGAAATTATATTCCGGATTGGTAATGTTATAAGCAGAAAAACCGGTCTGGACCTTTAATCTGTCCAGCGTAAATAGATATTTAGCGCCTATACTGTAATTCAGATAGGAAGCATCACCAATATAATTTGGCTCAGTAATACTTCTTTTTTCATGTCTGAATGCGCCAACGTCAAGAAACCTGTCATAACTCCCTTTATTTTGATCAATATGACCTTTAATATAACTCGCTTGTGCACCCAGTCTTAACTCTTGTACATGAGCCTGATCCAAGAAAATTCCTTTAGCAACAGACAAACCATAGTAACGTCCGTTTATCGGAAAATCCTTCGATCCGGATTGCAGGTAGTTCAAACCTACCGCCCAGCTGCCTGATTTTCCGATACGGTAATCCAGCGAAGCATTATAGAAATAATTTTCAGAAACATCAGTATATACCTTCGAAGCCAGACCTAAAATCCTGTATCTGCCATCAAAGTCTCCAGTTTGTGCCGGATTAACCAGCAAAGGAATAGAATTGTACTGTGAAACCCTTGGATCTTGCGCATAAGTCTTCGTGACAAATAAGCACACCATCGCGATGCATAATAATTTTAACTTCATATTTCGAATTACTCTAACTAGTAAGGTTATTTATAAAAAGGCCAATCCGTTCCGCATTGTCCCGTAAATCATCTTCCATATTGATGCGCAATATCCTAACGCCTATTTTTTCCAGTACTCCAACCTTCAACTGGTATTCCAACCTTGCCTGAAAAACATAATTTTCCAACGCAACACCCTCCAAATGGCCATGGCTAAATGTTTTAATTCCTTGTTTTTTTCTGGTTAGAATACGTTCCATATTCTTTCCAAACGACAAGTCACACAACACAACCCCTTCTATTTTCAAACCCTGGTCAGTTTGGATTTCCTCAGGTGTGTAACAATGAAAAAGTTCCGGTCCAAACCCATGGTGATGATGAAGCAATCCTTCATCAAAAAAGACCAGATCGTCCCTTTCCAGGCGTTTATCCAATACCTGATTTCTTTGTACATTCCTTACAAAATTCTCCAGTCTTTTTTTCACCACCACAACATCCTTCTCCTTTAGTAAGTACGCTTCCAGCACTCTAAAACTTAACCAATACCCCACTCTCTCCTCTCCTGCCCCTTCCTCATTCAGTATATGATGCGACAGACCTTGTCGCTTCCACTTAAAATACCCAGATTTTAGTGCCAGATAAAACAAGTATTTCAAAGAAGGAAATACAGGTTGTTTGGCCACTGCCGCCTTCAAACAAGCTTCCTCTATGTTTAAAAACCTTCTATGCTGGATCTGGCTGGATACCTGATGGTACAGCAATGTCTTTCCAACACCCGATGGCCCAAGCAATTCCACTCTTCTCATTCGGTTATTTTATTATCCCTCAGCAAGCTGACCCACATCTATCTGATAAGTTTCTAATAAATCTTTAAAAACAATATCATTCTGTCCCTTCAGCACATTTAAATTCATCAACTGTTCTTTACCCAGGCCAACTATAGAAACAAAAGGATAATCGAACATCCCCGCAGCCGAAGCCACTTTAGTCCCTTTTCTCAAAGCCATAATCTTTATCCACAAATCATCCGTTAATAAAGCCTTATTTCTCAACCGCTCCACGTCAAACAGATCTGAATGAAGTGAGCCAGAGGGAAAAAGTACCCCACCCACTCCCAGGCTCAGCAAGGCATGCGATGGGTCGGCATTCTTCCTGGATATCATCCAATTCAAATAACTATTGACCAACCGGTCCTTCACCATAATCTTTCTAACAAGTACCGCGCAAATCGATCCCGGGTACTTTTTACTATACTCAGTCAGGTTACCAACTAAATTTGGAGTATAGATCTTGTCGTCGTCTACTGTTAAAATATCAGCCTCCGGATAAGCGCACATGGCATGAAAATATTTATTGTGAGGCTTTAAATTATCCTCCACAAACACAATTTTCAGTCCTCTTTTTTTCAGAGAAAGAATGCTTCTTGGCAAAGCATTCTCTTTCTCAAACTCATCTCTGGCAACGTAAAGAATCAATCCATCTGGTTTTTTCTTCTGTCTTAAAATTGATTCTGCAACGAGCCAGGTTTTACCTATTCTTTCTGGTTTTGTCGTCAGGGAAACGATAATCTTTCCCCTCTGATTAAGGTCCTCATCCTCCGCTATTTTAGATCTTCTGCCCAGAAGAGCTGTTAAACAGTAGTAAACAATAATTGCAAAATTTATAAGCCTTAATCTCATTCCAAAATATCCCTAACCTAATCATGCTTAAGCAGCATTGCTCAAGCATGATAAAACCCCTACTAGTTAGGCGGGTTAACCAATTTAGACATCACCCTGTTTCCTGTTCCGTTAGTATACCAATCCTTTTTAAGCGTATTTCCTGATTTAGCCCACTCTACGAAATTCGGATAGGCCAGCGTCATTGAAACACCTGATTTTGGATAAGGAATCTGCTCAGGAACCTCCACGGCCCAGTTGATATTGCCTACACTATTTTTAGTATTACTTAGGTAATATTTCCCTTGTGCCGGAACAGAACCATCATCATCTGTACCAAAATACCTGGTATCTGCTTTTATACTTGGACGCTGATTAGCCAAATGCGTTTCAAAAGCCCTGTTACCTCTTGGAATGATAAACGGAGAAATGTTATTAAAATCGCTTACCTTAACCGGGCTGGTAAATTTCACGGTAAAAGAAAATGTCTTTGTACCACCAACAACACATCCAGATCCTTCATTATTAATACAATCACCCCCCATTATGGTTGATGCACCATCAAACAATTTCACCACCAGGTCATTCGTATGACCTGGTTCTATTGAATAAGTAATATCCTGAATGGTATTTATGTTTTGACCGCTGAAGTTCAGCTTGCTGATGGAAGCGACAAGACCAGGAGCAACATTGGGAATCATAACAGCAAAACCGTTATTCTGTTTAGCAGCAACCGCTACCAGATCAAAGCTGAAATTGACCTCACTAACTAGCTGACCAAAGTCATCTACCTTTGCAGCATGTCTATAATTAAGAACCATATCATTCATATCAAAATCTGCAAGTTTCGGCCAGGAATCTTCAAACAATAAAGTTCCCTTTGTATTCGCCGACGGGGTATAAATGATATCCGGTGTTTGTCCTGGAACAGTAGGAACCTTAGGGAATTCATCAGTATTGATGGCCTCATTAGGATTCCATGTAGCAAAAAAGGCAACATCCGAATAATCTCCATCAGTACCGTCCTCCACAGACCATACAATTTTATTCGTAGACTGATCATAAATAGCAATCATCCGCTCTTTAACACCATTCATATTTCCGGAAGTACCAGCCACATTGAAATTCTTATTGGAATAATAAGTTGTTCTTCCCGTATTAATGGTTCCTGGAGTACCTACAGTACTGCTTGGTGTAAATCCGTTCGCGATCAGGAAAAATCCAATAGAAGTATTCGGAGGAAAAGATCCGTCGGCATTTGGACCGGTTAATTTTACCGTATTACCAGCTACTAAACCACTATAATCTGTAACAGTAGTTCTGGAAGTGCTTGGAAAAATATAACCTTTATTCACTATTGCAGCCGCTGACGCAGGGGGAGTATTTGTTGGATACCAGTAATACCCTAAAGTATTTTTATTGGCAGAGTTCGCAAAAAGGAACGTAATGTTCACATCAGCTGTTTGTCCGGGTTTTAAATCCAGTACAATTGTTCTCGGAGCACCAGAACCCATAAAATCAGTATTTACCTTTTGTCCACGTGGAAGCGCCGCACTAATCCGGTTTAAAAATGCCGCAGGCACCGGGATCGGATCAATAAGATAATCCGGGAAACCAACATTACTCCAGGATTTTATAGCCTGGGCACCCAGGTTACCAGCGCTAACCGCTCCACGAACGCTCGACAATTTGTTCATCAAACTATAAGAGCGGGTCACTTCCTGATTAACTGGCATATAATTCAGATTAAACCCTGTTGAAGAGGCACTTAATTCGAAATAATCAGGAATACCAACCGACTTGGAAACCAGGTAAATCTTTTCAATATAACCAGGCAACTTTAATTCGGTATTGTATTTACCTTCTTTATTTAAAGTAATTGACATGACCTTCCGAAGTTTGTTCAACTCTTCGGGCTCACCAATATAATCATGAGGATTGTCCAGGTAAACATCAAATTTGGCGCCTTCATAAGCTTCGCCGCCTAAGAGACCTACTTTAACATTTAAGTTTTTCAACTGCGTCGTTGAATAGTTAAATCCATTCGGAACAACCATTTCCCTGAAGCTGACTTCTTTCGAAACATCAGGAACATCTTCACTTTTTTTCTTACATCCAATACTGAAAAGCATTAGAGCCAAAAAACACTGTAATAAAGGCGTAAATTTAGATTTCATATAAATTTTTTTAATGCGGAATTCAAAACTCTATTAAGGACATCATATAGTCCAGACAAAAAATTATTTCTCGAAAATAAACAATAGATATAGCTTTGGTATTTATTTGATATTATTATGAAACTATATGTAAATGAAGTGCAATTTTATTTACAAGAATACACTTAAAACACTATTGATCAGCCGCCTGGGCAAGCTGCACTTCCCCGGTATCCGGGTGTGGTTTCAAAATAAATGTTCTTCTGCCGGCAGCCGGCACCCCTACTACGGTCACCTCAGAAGGAACATGGTGAATGACCATCGCCTGCCCACCAACAATAGCACTTTTTCCGATTATTGAACCCTGAACTGTAGAGGCGCCTATCCCCATCTGCACACTCTCTTCCAGATAGGTATGACCACCAAGATTAACCCCAGGAGCCAAAGAACAATAAGACGAAATGGTGCAATTATGCCCCACAGCACAATTCATATTCAACACCGCAAATTCGTCGACCACAGAACCATAGTTCACACATACACCAGGGTAGATAATACTCCCCTTTCCTATCCTGCAGTCATTGGAAATCCAGGAATCCCGGGCAATAAGGGCTGGGTAGTTCAGCGATTCATTTGCAGCGATCAGGTCCAGGATTTTCTTTTTAATAGAAGGAAACGCAATACCAATGACCACGTCGTAATCTATTTGATCTAAAATCCAGGATACCGGTCCAATTACAGGATAACCAAACATATAACCGCCTTGTTTCTTGATATCATCATCCAAAAAACCCAGCAATCTATCTTCAAGACCATATAATTTCAAATTATTAGCGATGTGCCCGCCCACACTTCCAGCTCCAATAATGATCAAATTTCTCATATTATGTGTCTTTTAATTTAACATCTATATATTTCACCTATGGAATCACCTTCAATTCGTCCCGTTAAAGGGCAGCATTGGACGTTCCACACTTTGATTAATACCCTCTCGCCTGATCACCTTAAAGAAGGTGAGAAAAAGAATTTTCACATCAAGCCAAAGAGACAAGCGCTCTGTATACTCACAATCAAGCTCAAATTTTCTTTCCCAGGAAATTGAATTTCTCCCGCTTACCTGCGCCAGCCCCGTCATCCCTGGTCTAACCTTATGCCTTTTACGTTGCTGTTCATTATACAAGGGAATATATTTAAACAGGAGTGGCCTCGGTCCGACAAGACTCATATCCCCTTTAATCACATTAATCAATTGTGGGATCTCATCAACCGACCATTTCCTGATTTTTTGCCCTACAACTGTGACCCTTTGGTTATCTGGCAACAAAACGCCCGAGGCATCCCTGGTATCCCTCATGGTTTTAAACTTTAAAATAAAGAAAGGCTGTTCCTTATACCCCGGTCGCTTTTGTCTAAAGAAAACATCCCCTTTATAGTCAATTTTCAAAATCAGGAATGTGATCAGAAATATCGGCGAAACCAGGACCAGGAGGAACAATCCACCTATAAAATCAAACATTCTTTTGAAGCAAAACCTATACATCTTAACGCTCTTTACGGTTTAACCATTCATTCTTATAAATTGGCCTTTTACCTGAACTTTGCGGCCTGATATCTTTTAAAAACTTACAGATCAGCTGGGCATCAGCTCCAAGAATCACCCGTAAATTCTGTTCAATCTTCCCCACAATTTCATCGGGAAGACCTTGTTCAGTTTTGATCCTAAGCTCATAATGTCTTTGTCCCACCTGAGCGAATTGAAACTGATTATAATATCCCGACTTTGTTAAAGGCATATGGATCAAAGGCCCCAACGCTAAAGGCGCAATAACATGACCTTCAGTGGTATAGATTTGCTCCGTAACCCTTCCAGAAATACTTCTCAGCTCCAGGAGCTGCCCATTTTCATATCGGTGTGCAACTGCCAGATCACCGGTATCGTAACGCACAATGGGCAAAATATCAGCTTTGAGATCCGTTACCACAACCCTCCCTGTTTCTCCCTCTTTAACCGGGTTGAGTTGTTCGTCCAGAATTTCGACCAACACATTATATCGATTGGTAAAATAAGTCCCCCCGAATTCCCTTTGCTGCGCAATGAGCCCTACTTCCTCATTGCTGTACCTGTCTGTTACCCGACAATTGAAAACCTTTCTGATGAAAGCGCTTTTCTCTTCAATAATGGGTTCTGACGTAAAAATAATGGCCTTTACCTGATGTTTTACCGGGTGTTTATCGATAAACAAAGCCAATTCATAAACCACTGAAGGAAATCCGATAATCACTTTTATCCCTTTCGCAATCAAAAGATCTGCAACTCCTTTTATTTTTTCTTCTGTTAATCGCTTCGGAACAAAACGGTATTCGTTCCTTAGAAATTGCTTCCAATGTGGCTTTTCTTTTGCGGCGATCAATAAAAACGGATCGCCCAGACGATAACCTGCTATTTCATTAAAATATTTAAAAGAAGCTGTCCTGACCAGGGTGCGGGCTTTAGAATAAGGCACCTTAAAGGGCTCTCCATAGGAACCCCCAGTAAATGCAAAAGAATGAATCCTGCTTTTATCGGTTGTTTTCAAACGTGCAGAGATGTCTTTTTTGATCATCAAAGGGGCAAGTTTCAATTCTCCTTCAAAACCACTTTCAGAAAGGTACTTGCGTATTTCTGCATCTTCAATGGACCGGGTATGGTCGTGAACTGTCTTAACTTCTTTAAAGTAGCGGCCAATTTCTCCGCCATTCAGCCAGCTGTACAATTTATAGACAGCAACAATGAACGTTCTTTTCATAACAACAAATCGGTAAATTCACGTGAACTCCTAAACTCTATATCCGGCCATCTCTTCAGCACTCGCTTCAGCAAAATATCCAGTTCCAAAAGTCCTTTCTCCCTGCAAGACGGCTTCATCCCTCCAACAAAATTGGCCCTGTGCGTCCCAATAATGGCCGCTTTTCCACACAGAAAAGCTCCATGAATCTGGTTGATTACATGATCAGTATTTCTATAAGCCAGATCTGTAGGCTCAAAATTGCAGTTCCGGACATAACAGGTCAAGCCTTCTGTGGTCCGACGACCTGTAATATAGGATCGATACCTGTATTGCCCTTCCTCATTCCTATCCAGCCGTTTTCTTGGAACGGCATTAAATCTCACTCCTTTTTCCACCAGGTTTTTATTAAACTCTGGCAGAAAAACCCCGTTAGGTGCATTAAAAACAATCGGTGCAAAACCAAAAACAGTTTTAAACAGATCAATCCCTTCTTCCATAGACCGCCTCAGCCCTTCCCTTGCATGATCTCCAATAATATAAAAGTTAGGCCTGAAGTCCTTTGCATATGCCGGCAAACCCGGTGGAGAATAACAAACAAAACCACTATCAAACGCCTTCCTGAGTTTTGCATCCCCTTCACGCAGAAACCGTAACCACAAGTCAGCAGCAATATGCTCCCTTCCATGATACTCCGGAACAAATATACCCTCCGAAATTCCCTGCCGCCAAAGTTCCATCATCCTGGCGGTCCTTCCATAGCGCTTATATGTCTCGGTAAACACTTCAGGGTAATATTGCTGGAAGCCACCAGATTTTATTCTTTCAAAATCCGGGTTCGCCATATTGCAAAAAGGCGTCATTACTGCGTGACTTCCACGCTTGTCCCGATAGTTCTTCAGCACGGTAAATAAAGCTTCCAGGTCTGGAGCATCTTCCAGAGTATCTTCCTCATAAAACCTGTTCTTTCCAACCGGAAGTCCGGCATCAGAAAGCTTACGGTATACTTTTTCAGAAGGCATCCCAATGCTTCCCCAATCGTCACACTCGATAACCACCACCTTTCTCCCAATAGATTTTCCAGGCAGGTTTTTAACGGCAGAGATCAGGGAATGTTTAATCGTTTGAATATTCATCTCTTCTCTGTTAAATACATATCATAAATTTCATCCATAGACGCCAGCGAATTTTCAATAGAAAACTGCCGGATTTTCTGAACACCATTCTTTACAAACTTTGCAGAAAGGCCCCGGTCCTGATAGAGTTTAAAGACACTATCTATAAAGGCCTGTTCGTTCTCCTGCTCAAATAGAAACCCAGTTTCATTATGCTCAATCAATTCTTTATGGCCACGGTCTTCGCTCGCAATTACCGGTACACCGCAAACCATGGCTTCAGCCAGTGCAAGGCCCAGGCCTTCTTGTTTACTGGAAGAAATGCTCACATCAGCTATAGCCAGCAAACGATCCATATCTTTTCTGAAACCCAGAAAATCGACGTAAGCATGAAGCCCGTGTTTGGTCGTAAAATCAATCATTTTCTGCATTCTGGCTCCTGAACCTGCAAACAGGATTTTGATTTCCGGGATCAGATCTTTCAATCCAACCAATGCCCTCAATACAAACCGATGGTTCTTTCTGTCTATGAAATTGGCAGCATACAATAAGATGAAGCTATTGGGTTCATAACCCATTTCCCGCTTGAAACTTTCTTTACTAACCGGTTCGACCTTTCGAAACTTCGATGTATCTACACCAATTCCCTTAATATAGTGTGTCCTGCCTGCATAAAATTTCTTGCTGGCCAGATCATAGTCTTCTTTATTGATCGTGATAATCGCATCTGTTTTCCGCGAAAGGTACTTCTCGGCCAGATAGTAGGTTAACCAGTAGGACAAAGGGGCTCCTTTAAAGAAATGGAATCCATGAGCTGTATACAAAACTACCGTTCCTTTCTTTCTTGCTGATCCGGCAGCAATTCTGGTCATCGCCGAAGGAATAGGTGTATGGCAATGTATCAGTGCATAATCTCCTTCCCGGATGATCTTTTTTAGACCCCGATAAGCCTCCAGCAGCTGATATGAAAACAAAGTGCGTTTAAATGGCAGATTAAACAAATGATCTGCAAAAGGGACTTTTCCATTTCCTCTCACCTCAACAGCCACATCTACCACGTATCCTTTATCCTTCAACATTTTCAGATAAGGAAGGTGGAAAACCTGCAAATGAATATCCGATGTAGCCACAATCAATACCTTTTTACTCATATTTTGCCGGGATTAGATTTAACGCTTTCTTTAATTGCTCAAACTCTGCGATTTCCAGCGCATCAGGCAATACCCCTCTCTTTCTGAGAAAGAACTCAACCCCCTTAAAAGGCAACAAAACCGCTGTCACAACAAACTTTGCTGCCGTTAAAAAAACCGACTTCAGATTTGTCCAAACACCATATTTAAGCAGGCCTAAATGATAAATGACATCATAGTAATAAGATTCCAGCACCTTTTCACCAGTCACTGAAACGAACTCTGAATAATAATACAAAGTCTCCCCTGTAGTCAGAAAATAGCGGTCGTGCAAAAGCCTTCCCGTAAAATCATTATCTTCTGCCATATTCAACTTCAAATTGAATTTGCATTTCTTTGCCTCTTCCAGGCGAATCATAGCGGTTCTCAACACCACATTCTGCCGATCCCCAATCCGGTATTTCGTAGGCTTCCCCTTACCCTTTCCTCTAACGGTCTGTAAAGCATAGTTGTCATTATAACTCGCGTTTCCGCAACAGGTAATCAATACCTCCGGACAATTTTCAAGGATCTGTACCTGCTTCTCCAGTTTTAAAGGGTGATAAAGGTCATCTGCATCCAGAAAGGCAATATATTTACCTTCCGCAGCATCCAGAATAACCTGCCTGGCATAAGGTCTCCCTTTATTTTCTTTCAGGTGGATCACTTGAAAGCGCTCATCCTCCAGGCTGTCCAGATAAGCAGCAGTTCCGTCTGTAGATCCATCATTCACTATAAAACACTTCCAGTTCTGATAACTTTGCAGCAATAGAGAATGAATGGTAAAAGGTATCGTATTTACCCCGTTATACACAGGAATCATAATACTGATCAAAGGCGTTCCTGTTTTCATGATAAAGTATTTAGTTCTAAAGCCGTTAAAAAATCATTTACGATGTACTTCAAACTGTATCGGTCTTTAATTTCCACAGCCCTCTCCGCAAACTGCGCTCGTAGCGAGGCATCCTTCATCAACTTTTGAAGTCCGGCGGCCATGCTTTCGGGGTCATTAACCGGCACTTTAATCCCGTTATAACCGCCTTTTATAAAGTCATTTTCTTTTCTCCAGGGCATACAATTGGTAGCCACACAAGGCAAACCAAGTGACATGGCCTCCAAAAGCGCCATTGGAAAATTTTCGGTGTGCGAAGGCATTACATAAATGCTCGCTTTCGACAAAAATCCTGCAATATCCTGCTGCAGACCTAAAAAAACCACTCTATTCCTTATACCCAGCTCATCTGTCAGTTTCTCCAGACTGGGCCTCATCTTACCATCCCCAAGCAAGTGTAATTTCCAGTTATTTTCAACCTTCGAAAAGGCCCTGATCAACACATCCTGTCCTTTTTCAGGAGATAGCCTACCCATACAAATCACCACCTCTTCTTTCTCCACCGCACGGGCCTCAGGAAAACAAATTGGATTATCCACCACAAACACACGTTGCTGTCCAAATACATTTTTTACTTTCTCTTTTGCTGCTTCAGAAAGAACAAGTACCCCTCTTGCCCGTGGATAGATCAATTTATCCAGATATGGAAAAGGAGACTGCCCCTTACGTTCCGGATTAGAATGATCTGTAAAATAAACGGGATAGGAAAGGCCCCAGGAAGCGAGATACACAAAAGAATTTAACCATTCGCCATTAGAAACCACCCTTAATGGCTTCAATGCTTTTAAGGTTCGGCGTATAAAAGCGCCGGTTCTAAGCATATAACGCAATTTTGAACTCCCCTTACGATCGGCTCGGTTTTCTATTACTTTTACCTCCCGATGAAGTGCAAAAAAATGTGGTTTACGATGTAGCAAGATCAGAACAACTTCATATTGACCAGCCTGTGCAATTTCATTGGCAAAAGTAGTGACCACCCGGTCTATCCCACCGCCATCAATACTGTTCAGTATAAATACAATTTTTTCTTTCATAACACCTCCTTATAATAATCTGCCAGTTGTTGAGAATGCATAAATTCTATATCCTTCCATTTCTTCCGCATCTCTGTTAATAAAGTATTTAAAAGCCTCAGGTTCTCTGTGCGGTTAGACTCCACCAAATGGCCAATATAATTTAGCCTGTGTGTGTCTATAATCACCGGTTTGTTCCAGGCAAAGGCAATCTCCATCCGTTGTAAACAATCTGAAACCCAATGATGAGCAGGTCTGGAGGAAGGTTCAAAAAAACAATTCCTCACCAGGTTAACCCGCCCTGTTTCCGGATCAGCACCAGAGCTTCTGTAATGCCGTTTGTATAGGCGTCTCCCCTTAACAATACCTTTGGGTTCCAACCTGATGATCTTCCCCTGAAGTGCAGATACCCCTCTGATGTTCAAAAGAGTGATCAGCCAATCTGAGG
>NZ_JAELTV010001203.1 GCF_016429005.1 Pedobacter sp. ASV19 | reverse complement strand
AGCGGTGCCCGCTTGGTGGTGACCTTGATCAACGCGCTCAAGACCCGCGGCCTCACGCGTGGCGTTGCCTCGCTGTGCATCGGCGGTGGCGAGGCCACGGCGATTGCGGTGGAATGCCTCGACTGAGCAGGCTATCGTCGGCAGCCGCCTAGCCGGCTGCCGATGTAAGCGGGGTTAACCGTTTTCGCTTCTTTACACAATTAGGTGGCGCATTTTCCACGAAAGCGCTATTAATACGCCCGCCAAACGGCATTCCACGGCAAAGGAGAGTCACCATGAAGTTCACGCGTACCCATCTCGCCTCTGCGCTCGTCGCGCTGCTGGCGGCTTGCAGCAACGGCGCGCAGGAGTCCGCGCAGGACGCTCAGAAGTCGGCTGACCAGGCTCAGCAGGCTGCTGACCAGGCTCAGAAGGCTGCTGCTGCTCCGGCTGAACAGCCGGCTGC
>NZ_JAELTV010001202.1 GCF_016429005.1 Pedobacter sp. ASV19 | reverse complement strand
ATACCAGTTATCAAATATTAATATATTTAATCTACCACCTGCTTATTTACAGGACCAAAAAATTGAGATTGTAAATAGTCCCTACATATTTACTTTAAGTCCAGATTTTGAGGTAAGCGATGTTTTTATTCCTCAAAAGGAAGTTCCTGAACTTTCAGCTTATTATCAAGAAAATCTTGTTTTAAATTAATGGTCTTTACATCTTTTAAAAATATATAGCCTAACCAAAATATGTATAATAAAATTTCGCCCGTAGCAATAACAATCCTAGGTTTATTTATCATGATTAATCTGTCTTGTGATTATCAGGATAAAATTTCACGTTACACAGGTTTTGAAAAAGTGATAAAAGAAAAGGAAATTTCCTTGATCTCATCACCTGTTTCCTCTTCTCCTCTTACGCTGCTGACGAACGGCAGCCGGCGTAGATGTGGGGGGGGGGGGT
>NZ_JAELTV010001201.1 GCF_016429005.1 Pedobacter sp. ASV19 | reverse complement strand
GTATAGATATCAATCCAATGTTATAGAACCAACTCATTTTTTTGATCGTGTTGCGTGAGCACAAATGTTTATTTTTCAATGCTTTGTGATAAATGATTTGCTGCAAAAATAGAGTATATGTAGATAAGTAGGTAATAAATTCCTCAAATTGGGCAAAATTATTTACAGTACTTATTTTATAAACTTATTCTTAAACGATGAAGTTGTAAATTTATCGTGACGTATGCAAATTATATTATAAGTTTAAACAGCTTTTTTTGTCTCTTTCTGATTTGCCTCAGATATCCCCAGGATTTCATTTTATTCAATATGTAGTTGCATAAAAAATAATATAACTAAGTGCTTTGTTAAATGATCTCAAAACAATACCCAGTTATCAGAAAGTAAGATAATTAATGGTCCGAATTTTGCTGTTTTTTGTCCAAAAAAAATCAAGCTTTTTTGA
>NZ_JAELTV010001200.1 GCF_016429005.1 Pedobacter sp. ASV19 | reverse complement strand
GCTAACGTTCGTCGGCAGCGTCAGATGTGTATAAGAGACAGCAAATAGACACTACAAGGGGGACAGTTTTTGGCGCTTACAATTCAGTAACGGGTTATTTTCAGAATGTGCGCAATTATAAAGATGATGAAAGCAAATTCAAATCGATCATGAACGGGACAGCACTAACCCGTACACAAACCGCATTTGATTTGTGCATGGACTTTACCAAAACAGGGGCAAGCGCCTTGAATTAATTGATTGTTCAATGGGGGAGTAATCCCCCAAAATTTCATACAATGAAACGATATATAATCGATAATGAAGGGAATCTGCTAGAAGTGACGGATTTAAAGATGGCAATTTTTCAGGTAGCTATGTACCTCACCTATGAAATTAAAAACCCAACTAGGGAGGCTGTCTCTTATACACATCTGACGCTGCCGACGAACGTTAGCCGGTGTAG
>NZ_JAELTV010001199.1 GCF_016429005.1 Pedobacter sp. ASV19 | reverse complement strand
ATGGCATACAGGCCGTAACACGGTCGATGCCTCTCTCATCCGATCACGTCGCATGAATACGAAGGCAGAACAGACCAAGGGCGCCAGCGGCGCCGATATCGCCAAGCTGGTGCTGGCCGTGCTGGTGCTGGCTGCCGGCGTTTTTGCGTATTCGTGGTTCGGTGGCGACAGCTCCGTGCCGCAATCGGTACGCTTGCTGGGTGTGCTGGTCGCGCTGGTCGCGTCACTGGCCATTGGCGCCTTTACGGGCCCCGGTCGCCGCGTTCGCGGCTTCCTTGGTGAGTCGCAGTTTGAACTGCGCAAGGTGGTCTGGCCCACTCGTGACGAAACGCTGAAGACTACCGGCATTATTATGGCCGTGGTGGTTGTGCTCTCGTTGCTGTTGGGCTTGATCGATCTGATCCTGAAGTCGGTCGTGCTCGACTGGCTGCTCAAGCTAGGTAGATG
>NZ_JAELTV010001198.1 GCF_016429005.1 Pedobacter sp. ASV19 | reverse complement strand
GATAAATAAGGAAAAACGGTAAAAATGTCTGATCTGAAAGGTAAAGTAGTTCTGGTAGATGTTTGGGCAACCTGGTGCGGACCTTGTAAAGAAGAAATACCCTACCTTAAAAAACTGGAAGAGGAAATGAAAGGTACTGATGTACAAGTGGTCAGTATTTCTGTGGACGAAGCCAAGGACAAAGACAAATGGCTTAAGATGATTAAAGATGATCAGCTGGGTGGCTTACAGTTATTTGCGACAGGATGGAGCGACATAGCGAAATATTATAAAATCAATGGAATCCCCCGTTTCATGGTATTCGACAAAGAAGGAAAAATCGTTACGATAGATTCTCCAAGACCATCGGATCCCGCACTTAAGGCTTTGCTGGAAAAAACCCTGGCTGGCAAATAAATAATACAGGGCTGGTGATCACCAGCCCTTTTTTTCTACACACAATTAAAC
>NZ_JAELTV010001197.1 GCF_016429005.1 Pedobacter sp. ASV19 | reverse complement strand
GTATTAGAGACAGGTTCATTATTACCGTTCTTAATGATTAACAATTTTTCAACTTGATCGAACTTAAGATAAATATCACTTTTGCTCTTCCCATCTTCAAAAAGCACAGAGCCCTTTATCCAAACATCGACAACATAAGGTGAACCATCCAAACCTTCATACTTCTTATTTTTAATAGGAATATCATTAATATCATTAAAATAAACATCTTGCGAATGCAAGTCTGTAAACACCCCAAGTAAAAGCATTACTATCGTGATAACTAAAGAAATTTTTTGCCTTTTTTTAATATACATAATACTTAATTTATGATCTGATACACTAATTTAGTTTTTTTCATTAAAATAAAAGGGACCATCCAAAAATGAATAGTCCCCTTTATTTTACAGTTTAAAGTTTTTAATAACCTGGATTTTGAACCAAATTTTTATTAATATCAGTATCGTGT
>NZ_JAELTV010000123.1 GCF_016429005.1 Pedobacter sp. ASV19 | reverse complement strand
CCCCCCCCCCCCCCCCCCCCCCCCCCCCCCCCCCCCCCCCCCCCCCCCCCCCCCCCCCCCCCACCCCCCCCCCCCCCCCCCCCCCCCCCCCCCCCCCCCCCCCCCCCCCCCCCCCCCCCCCAAAAAACCTTTTTTTACGTTCGTCGGCAGCGTCAGATGTGTATAAGAGACAGCTGTGAAATTATTATAAAAATACCTGTGAATTAATTTATAAATTTAAAACAATATGATTCCCCCAATCACCATTGCAATAGCCGATGATCATGAGATCTTTTTAGATGGTCTATCTTTAATGTTATCCAGACAGCAGAACTTCAGCATTTGCGGACAGGTTTCCAATGGATTCCACCTCCTTGAACTTGTTGCTTCAAAGATACCAGACGTTGTACTTACCGACATTAAAATGCCTGTTATGGACGGAATAGAAACCACAAAATTGATTCGGCAAAAATATCCAGAAGTTAAAGTGATTGCACTATCCATGTTTGACGAAGAGAAGTTGATCATTGAGATGCTCGAAGCAGGGGCGAGCGGTTATCTGTTAAAGAATGCTCATAAAAATGAGATCATAGATGCTGTAACCAGTGTGTACGAAGGAAAAAACTACTATTGCAGCCATACTTCTTCCCTGCTGGCTTCTATGATTGTCCGCAGCCGTTTTAAATCGGGCAAAGAAAAAGAAATCTTCTTTACGGAAAGAGAGAAAGAGATCATCAAATTGATTTGCCAGCAATACACTGCTCAGCAAATTGCAGATAAAATATTTTTAAGCAAGAGAACCGTTGAAGGGCACAGAATAAAGATTATGGAGAAGATCAATGCAAAAAATATGGCCGGTCTGGTTATTTTTGCACTCAAGAACAACATCATCAGTGAGGAAGATATATTATAAGGCTATCAAAAGGATTTAGATAGCCTTATAATATTATCATCAATAAGCTTTCAGAACCTCATCTAAATGAGCAGCTAAAGCAGATGCATTTTCCATATTAAACACCATTGGCGGTTTAATTTTCAGCACATTATGCAAGGGACCATCTGTACTGATCAGAAAACCACGCTCCTTCATTTTTTCTACAATTTCATCAATTTGTGGAACCGCAGGGCTCAGATTTTCCCGGTTGGTAACCAATTCTACACCTACAAATAAACCTTTGCCTCTTACATCTCCAATGATCTGGTGCTTCGACATCAGCTTTTTAAGTTCCCCGAGCAGGTAATTGCCTGTCTCCAGCGCTCTTTCCTGCAATTTTTCGTCCCAGATCACTTCCATCACGGCAATTCCGGTTTCCATAGACACGGGGTTTCCACCATAGGTATTAAAATACTCCATACCATTATTAAAAGCTGCAGCTACTTCTTCTGTGACCACCACTGCTGCAAGGGGGTGTCCATTACCTATAGGCTTACCCAGAACAACAATATCCGGTTCCACATCCTGTAATTCAAAACCCCAGAATTTCTCACCCACTCGTCCAAAACCCACCTGCACCTCGTCTGCAATACACAAACCGCCAGCTTCGCGCACCCGGGCATAAACTTCTTTCAGATAATCATCCGGAAGAGGAATCTGCCCGCCTACACCAAGTAAAGTTTCACAAATAAAGGCAGCAATACCGGTACCTTGTTCTTTAAGCCGATTAATGGTGTCTGATATATCCGAAGCATATTTTTTACCGGCTTCCGGATCTCCGTAACGGTAAGGCCCGCGATAAAGGTCTGGATTCATTCCCTTGTGGATATAAGACTGCTGACCAGCTCCGCCTGGCCCGTCAAATTTATAAGGACTGAGTTCCATAGCGACAGTGGAAGTACCATGATAAGCATGATCCAGTACGATGACATCTCTTTGTTTGGTAAAGTGCCTGCTGATCCGGATCGCCAGATCATTTGCCTCGCTACCAGAATTGGTAAAATAACATACTTTCAGCTTTTCAGGTAATGTAGCCGTGAGCAGGCGGGCATATTCTACCAAACTGTCGTGCAGGTAACGGGTATTGGTATTCAGCCTGGCCAGTTGTTTTTGCATGGCCTTAACCACTACCGGGTGGCAATGACCAACATGACTTACGTTGTTGACACAATCAATATAAGTTCGTCCCTGATCGTCATAAAGGTACTGCAGTGCTCCCCGGCTAATTTTCAGATTTTTCCTGTAACTGATACTCAGGTTGGCTCCAATATTCTCTTTTCTTGCTTGTTTTAAAGCGGAATATGCCTGGTCAGGAACAAAAACAGATGCATATCCGCAACAAAGGTTAAATCTGTTCCTGGCAAGCAGAGGATTGATCTTTATCCACTGGTATAAAAGTGTCCAGGCATCCTCCTCTGAAATAAAGTGGTGCGGATTATTGCTTTGCGTTCTTTGGTGTGCCGAAGTACTTACACTCATAGACAAACGGGCCGCAATGAGGTAATACAATACAGAAAGTTCAGTTTCTGTGAGTGGATAAGTTTTATGATAACTTTTTACCAGCCGTTCTGCAATGGCCAGTGGATCTGACTGCTTAAACATGGCGTAAGTACAAGCAATGGCCAGATTATGCACCAGTTGACTTTCCACCATATCTCCAAAATCTATGATTCCGGTAACGACTCCGTCTTTAACCAGCACATTATAATCATTCGCATCATTATGAATAACTGCTTTTCTTAACTGATTTTGCAGGGGCAACACCTCCACCTCATACTGCAGCAAAAAGTAAGCGGCCATGGTTCTTTTTTCATGGTCTTTAATATGCACCAGCTTTTCCCGGCAATCCAATACCCTGGCCAGGTCCCATTCCGTATAGCGGTAAGCTGCGGGATGTTTAAAATCTTCCAGATACTTATCCATCATGGCCAATTGAGTACCCAGGCTATCCATAACAGCAGGTGGTCGTACAGCCGAATGCCCCATAAAAGTACCGTCCAGATAAGTCAGCACCCTTAATGCCAATAGAGTATCCTCCTGAACAAAAGAAGTCAAAGCCTTACCTTCTTTATTTTTAACCACCTCTTGTATCGCATCATGCCCCTTTTGCGCCAGATGCTGTATCGCTTTTAACTGTGCTTCCAAAAACGGGAACTGGTCTGCTCCGCTGGTAATTTTTGCAATAAATTTTTGTCCGGTATGGTCCTCGAGCAGGAAATTCTGATCCTCATAGCCTTCCATCTTTTGTACGGAGACTTCCATCTGATAATGGTCGTTGATGAGTTTTTTAATATGGGTTTCGGAAAGTATCATAACTTGTTTTCTTTTAATAACATTAATAAATGGGCTGCAGACCAGCTGAAATTCATCGCATTTAAGCCCTTGCCAGTGATGGGATGATAATTTTCACGTATAGGTCCCTGAGCAGACAATCCCTCTGCATTTTTCAGGAGTTGCTGCAGCATACGGGCCGACTCCTTAGCATAGCCATATCGTTGCAATCCGCTTAAACCAAAATAGACCTGGTCCAGCCATACCGGGCCCCTCCAGTATCCTTTCAGGGGATCAAATCCCGGGTGATCAGCAGCCAGCGTTGGTAAAGGAACAAACGTATTAAATTTATGCTGATCCAGCATTACTTTTAATACCGATTCCGCCTGCCCTCTATCGGCAATGCCACACCACAATGGGATCCATCCTTCAGGCCCTTCGGCTTCCATCCACCGGCCATCCAATAATTTATCATGGTAATAGCCCTTTTCTGTCTGATAGAAAGTTGCATTTATCTTGCTTTTTAAGGATGCCTGTCCGCTTTCCCACTGTCTGGCCTCCTCCGACAATCCAATGGTCTCAGCGATCAGAGCGAGATACCCCTTTTCTGCATACAAATACGCATTGAGGTCTACTGATTCCTGATTAAGTGACCAGGCAGCATCATTGTTTTTCAATAATTTAGCCAGGTCAAAACGAACGGCGTTATCCATCCCACTTTCCCAGGCCGCAGCAATTCTCGTTCCGTCTGTTGATCCATACTCACAAAGTCCATTCTGATTGTGGTCCCTATTCGTATACCACCACTGATGGTATTTAACCAGCATGGGATATATATGCTTCAAAAAGGCCAGGTCTGGTGCCTGTTGCTGGATTTTCCATACACTCCAGGCAGCCAAAGGCGGTTTGGTATCCCTCCAGTTGTTTTCCGTTTTATCCGTATACACACAATCAGCCACCATACCATATTTATCCTGATAGTCGAACATGGATAAAATATTGCTTTTGGCCAGTTCAGGATTAAAATAACTTAGGCCAACGGCCTGTTTCCAGCTGTCCCAACTCCAAAATCCATAAAACCCCTGGTAGTTTAGCGATGGAAAAACTCCGTCATGGAGCAGGTCTTTAGCCTTAGTCCTCCAGTTGGTGATCAAGGTGACTACAGATTTGACTGCCATCCTGCGCTCTGTGGGATCTTTGATCGGCTGCCCTGGTGCATTAAAGTATTGATCAAGATAATGGTTCCAGCGCAGCTGGTTTGCCCGTTGCGCTTTTTTAAAATCTGTATGTCCGGCCGAGGAAAGAGTTAAAGCTTTTTCAGGGTGATAATGCTGCGTGTATATGGTCTGGTAAACCCCGCCTGACGCCAGGCTTACGGGCAGCTGACTGGCCTGATAGCTATCTTTCAGAATCTGAATATCCTTTTTACCGGAAAAATTCAAACGAAAAACATGATCCTTATTAAAAAAAACAGCAATGCCGTCTTTATCCTTTTTCAGTTCAGCATCTTTCAAAAGCACCTGACCAGACCAACTCAATGCCAGTTTACGTTTCTGTAATGAACGATTAAAAATCTGTGTTTGCACCATAGCTTCTGTACTGGAAACATAAATAAGCTGTAGTATGATCCGGAGCTGTGCTACCTGGATTTCCTGCTCCAGCATTCCAGGGTAATAATGCTGTAATATCCGTCCTTTTTTCAGATCTATAGTCTTGCCCTTTTCCTTTACAGATAATTTAGCGATAGAATTTGACAGCCACTGGCCACTCATATCCATGACCAAAGGGCCGATAAAAGAACCGTAATCTCTGCTATCCGAAGGTAAGGTATAGGCATGCCAGGCGCCTAAATCAGCAAATACATTCGTTTCAATGCGGTCGGTCCCTTTAACTTGATAACCTAGCTTTAAAACATCGGGGAAATTGCTTCGGGTATTTTGTGCATAAGAAAAACTCAGCCCAAAACTGAGTAGTACAAAAAATAATTTCTTCATCTTAAGGTTTAGACCTTTCTGTTAATTGTTCATTTTTAAAAATTGGCCGCAATGTAAAAGAATAAGCATAATCCTGGTAGGCAAGCCTGTATTGTGGATGAGTTTGCGCTCCCCAGCTATTGTCTCCCCCTACGCCCATCTGCTGATGGTCAATATTCCACCAGATCAAATTTTCATTGGTCATAGATCCGCCATGCACATTCTTGGGCGCATTTTTATCAAAGTCAAGGTTCTTCATATCAAAATGCAGGATACCTGTACTTAACAATGACGTACCTGCAATAGCCATTAAGCCTTCTCCGGTTCTGTTCTGTAAGGAAACCCAGCGGATACTGGTGCGGTAACCGCTCTCCTGTGCCCTTGGGTATGGATAAAACAAAGAATCTGCAGGCATATGATACACATCGGTATGCGCAGCATAGTTCCGGTCTGCATAATTATCAAAAGGCCCTTTGCCAAGCCAGCTGGCCTGGTCGTATTCCGGGTTCAGGACCATCCTCATGCCAATCCTTTGCGGCTCAGCCACAGAACCTGAACCCTTTTTCATCTGATAGCTCACCTCTATATCTCCATCGCTATGCACGATATATCTGGTGGTGATGGTACTGCCTACAGCAGGCAGCTCATGTATTGTCTCAATTACTGCCCTGTCTTTACCCGCCATGGTATTTTCGAAAGATTTCAATTCTGCCGTCTGAAAAGCATTTTGCCAAACCTTACTCCGGATCTGCAGGCTGTTACCGATATCATTATCGGTTGCTGCCCTCCAGAAATGGGGTTCCAAAGCTTGTTGTATCACAGGCCTGCCGGAAATTTCATAGGCTTCCAGCAAACCGGTCTTTTGATTAAATCCGATCATGACATTTTTTCCATAAAAGCGAAGGTGTTCTCCCACCACTTGCCTCTTCAACTTTTCAGCTTTGCTCACCACTGCGGCCACCGGTCTAATCTCAAATGGAAGTTTAAACTGCTCTTTCGCTATAATGAAATCCTTGTCTAATAATCCGGAAGCACTCCCGGTATATGCTTCCAGTGTCATGAAATATTCAACACCTGGTTTCGCCTTAAAAGGAGGGACTTCTATATGGATTTCTTTCTCTTGCTGTGGATCAAGTGCAATTTCAGGAAGTTTTCCTGAGCAGATCAGCGCTCCCTCCCCTTTTATAAACCATCGCAGGTGATAGGCTGATAAATTACTAAAGTCAAACCTGTTTTTAATCTTGATCTTGTAGTTTTCAAGATCAGCAGCCTCAAAAGAAATGTTCTGGTAAACCTTTTGTAATTCATAGGCCTGCGGATGGAAAGTACGGTCAGAATTTAACAATCCGTCGGCACAAAAACTGGTATCGCTGGTCAAACCTACAGTCCCCATGTCCCGGCCATAGGCCCAAATCTTATTGCCTTTTTCGTCTTTACGGGCAAAAGTCTGATCAGAAAAATCCCAGATAAAACCACCTTGCAATTGTCTATGCTTATAGATCAAATCCCAGTCGTCCTTTAAATTACCCCCGCTATTGCCCATCATATGAGCATATTCGCACTGAATCATCGGCCTGCTCCTCCAGGTTTTCACGTAGTTTTCCATAATACTAATGGATTTGTACATTGGACACCAGATGTCTGAATAACGTTCATCTTTTGTGGCTTCATATTGTACAGGACGGGTCTTGTCTTTTGACTTGATCCAATTGTAAGTGGCTACAAAATTGGTCCCAAATCCACTTTCATTGCCCAACGACCAGGTAATAATACAGGTAAAGTTCTTGTCCCGCTCCCACATACGCTGTGTACGGTCCATATAGGCATTTTTCCATTCCGGCTGTCCTGAAAGGGTTTCCATCGGCGTAAAACTCATACCGTCGCATTCCAGGTTCACCTCGTCTATAACATATAAACCGTACTGATCACAGAGTTCATACCAACGTTCTCCGTTGGGATAGTGACTGGCCCTTACTGCATTAATGTTCATTTGCTTCATAAGTCGAATGTCCAAAAGCATATCAGCTTCTGTAATCACCTTACCCGTCAGCATATTATGTTCATGGCGGTTTACGCCTTTGATCTTAATGGCCTGGCCGTTAAGCAGAAAAAGGCCACCTTTAACTTCGGCTGTTCTAAAACCAATTTGACGGGTAATACTTTCTACTTCTTGTTCCTGTGCATTCAGATGCCTGATGGTAAGGGTGTATAGATTTGGATGTTCGGCATTCCAGGCCTTAACTGCATTGATCCTGGAAGCAAAATTAAAACTCCCCACAGATTTCAGCGGCTGCTTTTCCTGGAAAACCGTTTTTCCGGAAACATCCATCAGTTCCACCTTTAGACTGCCTGTTTCGGTTTTTGCAGGTTGTCTGTTGAATTCCACATTCAGGTCAAAAAGTCCGTCCTTATAGGCGCTGTCCAGTGTCGCCTTGACGCGAAAATCGGCGATATGAAAGACCGGTCTTGCGATCAGGAAAACACTTCTTTCAATCCCACTAAGCTTCCACATGTCCTGCCCTTCCAGATAGGTAGCATCGCTAAAGCGAAAAACTTGCAGGGATACGGTATTCTTTCCTTTTTTCAGGGCTCTGGTAATGTCAAACTCTGTTGGTGTTTTGCTGTCTTTGCTAAAACCTATCGGCTGTCCATTGATCCATATATAGAAGAAGGAATTAACCGCGCCGAGATGAATAAATACCTGTTTACCTGCCCAGGCAGGATCCAGGATAAAATCGCGCTGATAGGATCCAACTGGATTATAGTCTTTAGGTACAAAGGGTGGGTTTGGTGGGATCGGGTATTCCACATCCGTAAAGATGTATTTATCATAACCCTCCGTCTGCCAGTGTGCAGGAACCTTTATCTGACCCCAGTCTTTGGTCTGATCCGTATTTTTAAAAAAATCCAAAGACCTTAATGATGGATTCTGAACGATTTTAAACCTCCATATCCCATCCAAAGATTGTCGCATGGGCTGGTTTGGAAGAAACCAGGCATGAGGTTTTACTACATTCCTGGAGGGTATGGATGGATTTTCCCAGTCTGCATTCTGCCCTTTCATCAGCACAGGCGTCAGGAATAAGGCGAAGCAAATTAAAACAAAGAATTTAAGACATTTCATGGGCATATAATGATGGAAGGCTATTTTCATAGCCTTCCAAATGATAGATTCAGATCTTATTTATTGAGCATCAGGGTTGTTGGTCACCTCTTTAAGCGGTGTTGGGTAAAAGGCCTTATCGGGGCTGAAACTTCTTCCCGCGGCTTGCATATTCTGGCTAAGCAGGCCCCATCTTCGCAGGTCATAAAACCGACTACCCTCCAGCGTAAATTCCATCACCCTTTCATGTACAATCTGGTTAAATACTGTTTGCTGATCGCCCGAAGGCGCATCTGGCAAACCAGCCCTCTTGCGTACCAGGTTAATATATTTAGAGGCCTCCGCATTGTTCTGCGCATTTAAAACTTCTGCATACATCAACAACACATCGGCATAACGCATTAAAGGAACATTGATCGCATTGGACAAACCAATACGGTCTGGAGTTGCCGGTATCCATTTACGAAAAGCAATGGTCTTTGCAGTTGCACCAAATAATGCATTGTAGGTACTTCCGTAAATCTGAGGATCTGCAGGATTGTTAAAATAAGGATCATTGAAATACAAAGTCTGGTATACCCTTGCATCGTATTTGCCATTGACTATTTTACCCTCCTTGGTCATCTCGTTCAGCAAACGTGGCGTACCATAGATTTCACCATAGCCACCCAGTTCTGATGCGGCTACCCAATCGCTCAGATAAGAACGGTAACGGGCCCCGCTCGAAGCATCAGCCGTCTGCTGCAATTCAAAAACAGACTCCACACTATTTTTGGTCACGCCATTAAACATGTCTACAAACTTGGGATCCAGGCTGTATTCTGTGGAAAGAATTACTTTCTGGAGCCAACCAGCAGACTCCGTATAATAAGCGTTGTTTTTATCTTCGCCTGCGCGATAGAGATACACTTTGCCTAAATAAGCTTCAGCCGCACCCTTTGTTACCCTGCCCAGCTCTGTGGCAGGACGAGCAGATCTTAAAGGAAGATTCGGCTCTGCCTCTTTCAAGTCTTTCAAAATAAAATCATAGACTTCAGCACGGGAAGAAAAGGGTTTAGACAGATCGGCTTCTGAAGTAGGTACTTTATCCCGAATGATGACTTTACTGAAATTACTAAGCAGTTTAAAATGGTAATAGGCACGCAAGAATTTTGCCTCTGCTAAAAATTGATTCTTACTTGCGTCATCAATCGCTGTACTGTTCATTTTACCCAGACCTTCGATCACCTGATTGGAAAAATTGATGCCCTTGTAGTTTTCTCTCCAAAGCAGATCTATAGCATAATTTCCCGAAGTGAAATTAAAATTATAATGCTCGGTCCACCAGGGATAGTTATAGGCATCAGCTCCCGGGACTACATAATCTTCGCGATAAAATTCTCTTACTGACCTGGCCTCTACATAATTATCCCAGGCAACAAAGCCTTCCAGCTGGGAGTAGGCCGAAGCCAGCCCAGACAAAGCATGTTCTTTACTGGTCCAGAAATTATCTACAGTTAACTGGTCTGGAATATTTTGTTCCAGTTCGCTTTTTTTACATCCTGCAACTGCCAGCAGCAGGCAAAGGAATATATATAATTTTTTTGTGTTCATCAGAAAATAGAATTAGGTTAAAAAGTGAGTTGAAGACCAGCCAGTAATCTCTTGTTCTGAGGATAAAGCATGCGGTCTACTCCTGTATCCAGTACTGTGAAATTGCCTACTTCGGGATCAAGACCTGAATATTTAGTGATTGTAACCAGGTTCTGGGCACTTAAATACACTCTTAACCGGTTGACCTTCATCTTTTGAAGCACCTTAGCCGGGAGCGTATAACCCAATTGTATCAGTTTTAACCTCAGGTAAGCTCCATTTTCCAAAAACCGGGTCGATTCTCTGGCATTTCCATTTGGATCACCAAGCACTGCACGAGGCATATCTGTATTGGTGTGCTGAGGTGTCCAGGCATCCAGCGTGGTGGAAAGGAAATTTCTTCCGGCATCCATACCTTCCAGTTCAAAACGGTTACCATTATAAATCTTATTGCCCCCTACGCCCTGCCAGAAAAGTGACAAATCAAAATTCCTATAATTTACGCTCATGTTTAAGCTATACTCCACTTTGGCAAAACCTGAGCCCTGGTAAGTCTTGTCTTTCTCGTCAATTACCCCATCTCCATTGGTATCCCGGAACCTCACATCGCCAGCTTTGGCATCCGGCTGTAAACGCTCACCAGCTGAATTTTTATAATTGGCAGCTTCTGCATCAGACTGAAACAGACCATTGGCTTCGTACAGATAGAAAGCACCGATTTCTTTACCTACCCTGGTTTGTGTAGGAATATGGTCTGTTCCGTACCTTAATCCGGTTCCCATCAATATCTGATCGGTATTGGCCAGGCTGATCACTCTGTTTCTCAACAAACTGAACGCACCACCAAAATCAAAATGCCAGTCTTCTTTTGAGAATTTATAATTGGCTTCCAGTTCCAGTCCTTTGTTGGCAATCTTTCCTACATTCAGGATGGGGTTATTTAATCCAGCCGATGGCGGTACTTCTTTGGTGATCAGTAAACCGTCGGTGGTATTGTTAAAATAGTTTAATGATCCTGTCAACGCATTGTTGAACAGACCAAAGTCAAGTCCAATATTTGTAGATTTTATAGTTTCCCAGCGCAAATCCCTGTTCAGTAAAGAATAACTGGCTGAACCTGGCCATGGTGTAGCCCCTGAACCTTGTACATAACCACCATACCAGGTATTGTCGGTTGTGATCAAGGCCTGATGGTCATAAAAGCCTAATGCGCCTTCGTTACCCAGTTCGCCATAACTTGCCCTGAGTTTTAAAGCATTTAACCAGGGTGTTTCTTTCAGGAAATTCTCTTTATTGATGTTCCAGCCTGCAGACACAGAAGGGAATACCCCATATCTTCTGTCCTCTCCAAATACAGAAGAGCCATCCCGGCGCACGGAAACCTGTAACAAATATTTATTGTCGTAGGCATAGTTAAATCTACCCAGTGTAGACAGGCGAACATATTTATTGTTGGATCCTGTAGCATTAAAAGTACCACCCAGGCCTGCGTTGATGGTGTTAAAATCCGGATTGCTAAAACCTGCAGGCACTTCCGTTTCAACAATTTTCCCATTCACTACCGTGCGGACAATGGTCTTGCCATCTACAGTTGCGCTCAGATACCGGTTGGTTTTCTCCTGTGCAGTATAGCCTGCAAGCAGTTTAAAACTGTGTTTATCGATATCAAAGTCGTAGTTGAGCAAATGCTCCATCAAACGCTCTTTATAGTTAGAGATTTTGTCATACACCTGTGGATAAGACACTGCAGGATCGTTGGCATTGGCTCTATAGGGCGGATGGTGGGAATAATCTTCCTGCTGTGAAGAGATATAGCTGAGGTTAGCCGTATATTTCAGGCCCTTATACAACTGAAGTCCTACCTTCATATTGGCGGCCAGATATTTGATTTTGGTATTGGCTTCCAGGAAATGATCAGCCGCTATCGGATTCTGAAATTTAGGCAAACCATTTTCAGTCAATGCGTATCCGTATTTTTCCTTCGTGTCATATACAGGTAGTAAAGGTGATTGGAAATAGGCATCTTTAACATCAAATTTTGCTGGCTCAGACATGGTTTCCGTATAGGTAATGTTACTTCCCACAGTCAGTATGCCCTTTGTAAAATCATTCCTCGATTTAAAAGACTTTTTATTAAAACTCGATCCAATAAATGTCCCTTTATCGTCGGTCAGGTCGCCGCTCAAAGCATAGGTCAGGTAATCTCCTCCCCCACTTAAACCCAGGTTATAGTTTTGTGAAATGCCCTGACGGTTGATCAGCTTCTGCCAGTCGGTATTGTTATTACTGGCTTTAGTGATATAGGCTGGAAAATCCGGTGCCGACTCACCAGCATTGGTATACATTTGATTGTGCACCTGCTTATAGCCATTCGCATCCAGGAAACTGTATTTTTTTGTCGGATTAACCGCGCTGTAGTAACCTGAAAAATCAATTATTGGCGCTCCTTTTTTACCTTTTTTGGTCGTGATGAGAATGACCCCGTTGGCACTATTGGAGCCATAGATAGAGGCAGCAGCACCGTCCTTCAGCACCTCAACAGAAGCAACATCATTACTACTTAAATAATACGGATCGCCTGGAACGCCATCAATGATGTACAATGGCTGGTGTACACCAAAAGTTCCCACCCCCCTTAAGCGAACATCTGAAGACTGCCCTGGATTACCTCCAGGACTGCTAACAGATAAGCCCGCAACACGTCCTTGTAAAGCATTTACAGGATTATTCGACGCGACCTGGTCTAACTTTTCTCCGCTTACAGAACTGACCGCACTGGTCAGGTTACTTTTTTTCTGAGTACCATAGCCCACCACCACCACTTCGTCCAGTCCTTTCATATCCATAATCATCTTTACAATGATGTCTTTCCCTGGAACAACGGAGATTTCCTGTGTTTTAAAACTGACCGCAGAGAAAATCAGAATGTCCTTTGCGCCCGCCCTAATCGAAAAACTACCATCTGCCGCTGAAGTGGTTCCCGTAGTGCTTCCTTTTATCTTGATGCTAATGCCGGCTACCGGCTGATCGATCTCATTTAAGACTTGTCCTTTGACCAGGGTATTCTGGGCATAGACACCTTCCCCCAGGAAGATCAGAAGCAGCCCAAAAAGGAAATGAATTGACCATCGTAAATTTTTAATCATAATATTTGGTTTGAGTTGATAAATATCCAGACCTCTGGCCTGGCTACATTGGTTACTCAAACCTAAAGATTACGAAAGGCAAAAAACGAAGGAACCTACCCCTACATCGAGCACAAACTACCCCTACACGACCTCTACATAAGGCCATAGAAGCCCTTTAAAGCAATATTCAGAACCTTAAAAAGATTTTAGAAAGTCATTGAGACTGTCGGTAGGATTCAGTCCAAAATGTTTACGCAAACGGTATCTCGCCATTTCAGCTGACTTAACAGAAATATTGTTCAGAGACGCAATTTCTTTGATCGACAGACTTAGACGGATCTGTGCACAAAGCCGGCGTTCGTTTTGGGTCAGATCAGGAAATTTCTGCTGCAGGTTATAAAAGAAATCCTGGTATTTGGTTTCTATTTGCAAATTGAAATCTTCCACATATTTTTCAATATTGATGTCATACCGAAATTTATGGATCAGCTTATGCAGCTTTAAGGATATTTCTGCGGAACCGGATTTGTCCAGTACGCTCAATTCTTCGATAAAATTAGTGATGAGCTCATTCCGATGTGACATATATAAAGCATAATTTTTCAGCTCCATATTATTGAACTCCAATTTATTATTTAAGGCTTGCTGTTTAATTTCTGCAAGCTCTGTGTTCTTCCTTTGCCTGCTCCGCAATTTATTATACAGCAAAAACCCAATAATGACCAACAGTACAATAATAATGGCTAATGTATTCCGCTGATAAGACTTCATACTTTTCTCCAGGGAAAGGGCTTTGATTTGCCGCTCCTTATCCTGCGCCTCCCTCTTCATCGTCATAGAAAGCAAAACGTCTGAACCAGGACTCTACCAATCAGGCCATCGCCTATGCCTATCAAGCCTACCTGCTGGCTTACGAAAATAAATTAAAGGAGCAGGAAGCGGATGCTATGGTGATCCTCGCTGA
>NZ_JAELTV010001196.1 GCF_016429005.1 Pedobacter sp. ASV19 | reverse complement strand
GATGTGTATAAGAGACAGTCTGTAAGCGATAAGATCTCTTCCTGGTAAGCCCTGTAAGTCAAAGGCAGTACGTTATAAGTCATTCCATTTTTGATCACCTCTATTTGAGCTGGATTCAGTTGCGAAGATAAATGAGCAATATAGGCTTTATGCAATTCGTCTATTTTAATCTCTGTTCTGGCCAGCTCCTCATTCTTTGCCCCTTCGATTGCAGTTTTATCATCAGCATGAGCTTGTTTAATACTTTTTATAGTTTCATCGCGCGTCCTATAAATCTCATTAAGATCCTTGTACTGATCTCTGACCATGTCTCTGATCTTTTCCTTCTTTTTAAGATCCTTAATATTCAGTGCCAAAACGATTTTATCTGCCCGTTGTGTGATCACTTTTATGTAAGCCTCTTTCTGCTCTTCAGACTGGCTGTTGCTTTGTGCAAAACCACCCAGAG
>NZ_JAELTV010001195.1 GCF_016429005.1 Pedobacter sp. ASV19 | reverse complement strand
TATTTGCATACTTAAACTTTAAAAGATGAAAAAAATACTAGTCCTTTTATTTTTCAATTTTATAACAATAATTTCTTTTGCTCAAACTACAGAGAACCAGAATAGAAATCCGGTTTACTTCTTAGATAGCGTTAGGGTTAACCCTGACTATTTTAGGAGCATAAATCCTAAAGATATTGCTTTTATACAAGTTGTTAAAGATAACAATGCAATAGAGCGATTGGGTGCAGAAGGAAAAAACGGTATAATTTATATCGAAACAAAGACTTTTGCCAGGAAGAAGATGTGGAATTATCTGAAGCGCAAATCAGATGATTATGCCCGGTTAATGCCCAATGTAGATAGTGATAGCTCATTTCAGTATATACTGAATAAGAAATTATTAAAAAACAGTTATGATTTCGATCTGGCCTCGATAAATGATATAACGCTGCAAGAAGTTAAAATTC
>NZ_JAELTV010001194.1 GCF_016429005.1 Pedobacter sp. ASV19 | reverse complement strand
CCACAGAATTTTTCTGAAAGGATTTATAAATGAGCCTGTTAATGCAAGAATCTTGTTTAAGAACAAAGGAGAGGTAATTCCGGAACGTAAGTTTTGGGAAAGGATGACAGAAATCTATCTTGAGCCGGGACAGATGACACTGTCAGGTTCGGCTTCTGATCTGAAATCTTTGAAAATCACAGGTTCTAAAAGTCAGAATGAACTTGAAGATTTAAATGCGCGTATTGCACCTGTCAGGAAAGAAATGCAACCCGTTTTGGAGGCGTTGGATAAAGAGAAAGATCATGAAAAAGCGGCTGAAATCCGCGATCAGCTGGAACCTTATAACTATCGTATAAAAAATATAACCTATGATTTTTTTATCGGGCATCCAAACTCCTATGTCTGTCTCTTATAAACATCTCAGAGCCAACGAGACAGGCAGCTCTCTCTCGTATGAAGTCTTCTGAT
>NZ_JAELTV010001193.1 GCF_016429005.1 Pedobacter sp. ASV19 | reverse complement strand
CTTCTTTGTTTGATTAGAAGTAGATGTATAAATTATATCGGTAAACAACATCGTTGGATCAGCTTCAAGCCAATTTATGGTAAGAATGCCTTTAGAGCCATCAAAAACACTTGAAGTGATCCCCCTATTAATGATACCCGAGTTATAATTTACACCGTACACCATCCCATTGGCGTAAACCGGGACCGATCTGTTGCCTTTATCATCAAAAGTTCTAATCTCAAAATTCATTGCGCCTTCGGGCAGATGGGTTATGATTTCTTTTACCGTATCAACTCCTTGGCTTCTCTTAATCGATCTTTCTAAAGAGTCGTTCCTCCCATTCCAGAAAATTCGATACTTAATAATCTTAGGATCTGAGGTAAATAACCCTGTCAACATCACCCTTTTGTTTCCCGGCAAGACCTTTACTGCTGTCTCTTATACACATCTCCGAGCCCACGAGACAGG
>NZ_JAELTV010001192.1 GCF_016429005.1 Pedobacter sp. ASV19 | reverse complement strand
TAACCATCCAGGAACTTCTTCATATCTTCGTGAATCAGCGTATGGCGGCTGATCTGAGATTGAAAGTCAGCAAGCTGCTCATGAGTTGGAAGATCACCATAAATCAGTAAATAAGCAACTTCAAGGAAAGTAGATTTTTCGGCAAGTTCTTCAATAGCATAACCTCTATATTTTAAAATACCTTTTTCGCCATCCAAAAAAGTAATCGCACTTTTTGTAGAGCCTGTATTTTTGTACCCAAAATCAAGGGTAATATAACCTGTTTGATCCCTTAACTTTGAAATATCTATTGACTTTTCACCTTCAGTTCCTGTAATAACAGGAAATTCGTACACTTTACCATCAATCTTAATTTCTGCAATCTCTGACATATCTTATAATTTATAATAACAAAAGTAATTAATCTATCTCTATTCGTGGTTTAACAACTATAACAAAGCTGTTAAATAA
>NZ_JAELTV010001191.1 GCF_016429005.1 Pedobacter sp. ASV19 | reverse complement strand
ATTCTGGCCAAAAACAGCTGATTTTCCACCGTCATTCAGAGCAATTTCAGATAGATAGAAGAACCTGTCTGTGGCACTACCTATTGCATCATTACCAATGATTCCATATGTAGCTCTTAGCTTGAGGTTGGAAACGATATTTTTTAATCCCTTCCAGAATTGCTCATTAGATACATTCCAGGCCACACCAGCAGATGGGAAGAAACCAAAGCGTTTATCTTCATAAAAACGTTCTGTTCCGTTATAGCCAAAATTAAACTCAGCTTGGTAACGATTGTCATAGCCATAGCTAAACCTTCCCGAAAAGCCGATATTTCTAAAAGGCAGTGAGGCCTGTAAGGATCCTGCATTGGCACTGAGACTGTTTTTTAGTATTCCGACCAATAAACCACTTACATTATGTTTCCCAAAGTCTTTGTCGTAATTTAAAGCAAATTCGGTATAGGTCTC
>NZ_JAELTV010001190.1 GCF_016429005.1 Pedobacter sp. ASV19 | reverse complement strand
AAAAATTGGTGAGAAAGTTAATGGATAGCGGACAAATGATAAAGTATCCAAACAGGATACCAATGAGGAACAAGCTGGAAGCAAAAAAAACAAATCCACTTGTTGATCTTCTTTCATTTTCGGGATAAAAATCAGGACCAGCTAGACCAGATCAGGAACAGTTTCGATCGACATGCATTAATTGAAAAAATCAACATCTTGAACCGATTGTTTTATCAGCCTGAATACTTTCATTCATCCATCAGAAAGATTTTCTTCATCGTGCTATTTTCAACCTGGCTTTTTGGATTTGTAATTTTTGTGCTTGCTACTTTTATACGAAAATCTAAACAGCCAAAGCCTGACCAGATAAATCATTGAGAATGGGAATCTTAGCGCCCAGGATTTGAACTCAACATAACAAGCAATTTTTCAGAATAAGCGCCTACCTTTTGAGATAGTGAGTATATTC
>NZ_JAELTV010001189.1 GCF_016429005.1 Pedobacter sp. ASV19 | reverse complement strand
CTGACGTTGCTTGTATTTAGGGTTTTTCTTGTTGATTACGTAAAGTTTACCTTTACGACGAATAACCTTACAATCAGCGCTACGTTTTTTAATTGATGACCTAACTTTCATTTTATTTATATCTATAAGTAATCCTGCCTTTTGATAAATCGTAAGGCGACATCTCTAATTTTACTTTGTCTCCAGGTAAAATTTTGATGTAGTGCATCCTCATTTTACCCGAAATATGTGCAATTATCTCATGCCCGTTTTCGAGTTCGACCCGGAACATTGCATTCGATAATGCTTCTCTTATTACACCGTCTTGTTCAATTGAGGCTTGTTTAGCCATATAATATTGATTTTTACTTAATTAGCTGCTATCTGTCTCTTATACACATCTGACGCTGCCGACGAACGTTAGCCGGTGTAGATCTCGGTGGTGGCAGTGTCATGATAAAGGGGGGGGGGG
>NZ_JAELTV010001188.1 GCF_016429005.1 Pedobacter sp. ASV19 | reverse complement strand
CCCCCCCCCCCCTTTTTACTTATCCGCCCACCACCGACATCTACACCGGCTAACGTTCGTCGGCAGCGTCAGATGTGTATAAGAGACAGCACCATGATGGGAGCTAACCCGCTTTTAGCAACTCCAATCCAATGTACAACAGTGAGTAATTAATCATTTCCTTTCATATGAAGCAGTACCTTGTTTCGCTTTATCTAATTCTTCTATGTAACCCTCCCGGATTTCGAACCGGTCAGGTTACATTACTACTGCCCCCCTGATTTACATTCTTATGATATAGCTATGTTGCAAGGCTTAGAGCCGAAAATTATATAGATTAAACAACAAAGCCCCGTATTTATTAACCGGGCTTCGTTATATTACTCTGCGCTCTTTAGCTTGGATGATGCTTTGTGAGTACAAGTAGGGTTATAGCTGTCTCTTATACACATCTCCGAGCCCACGAGACAGG
>NZ_JAELTV010000122.1 GCF_016429005.1 Pedobacter sp. ASV19 | reverse complement strand
CCCCCCCCCCCCCCCCCCCCCCCCCCCCCCCCCCCCCCCCCCCCCCCCCCCCCCTTTTCAAGCAGAAGACGGCATACGCGATAGAGCTGCCTGTCTCGTGGGCTCGGAGATGTGTATAAGAGACAGAGGCAAAGGTGTATATTGAACAAAACGAATTATGAAAACCAGGGCAATAACCGCTTTTTTCTTTACCATAGTCATGCTCGGATCTATATTCCTGGGTGCATATACTTTTAGTGTCTTTTATTTACTGCTGAGTTTAATGGCTTTGTCAGAATTTTACAAACTGATCAGAAATTCTGGTATCAAACCCCATACTGGTATTGGCCTGCTCAGTGGTGGGATTATTTTTCTGTCGCTGGCCTCTTGTTATTTTCTAAAATTTGAAGCGCGGTATTTGCTTTTACTGATTCCTTTATTGGTTTCGGTGTTTATTGCGGAATTGTATAGAAAGGAAAAGGCCCCTTTTTCTGATATCTCCTACACTTTTGTCGGTTTAATATACACAACCATCCCCTTTAGCTTTTTCTATGCGCTGGGCTTTACTTTTAGCGGGAATGCTTATAATTTTCATTTGCCCCTTGCCTTTTTACTGATGCTTTGGGCAAGCGATACCGGTGCTTATCTGTTTGGAAGGAAACTGGGAAAACATAAATTATTCGAACGTCATTCTCCGAAAAAGACCTGGGAAGGCTTTTTTGGAGGGGTATTGACCAGTGTACTGGTTGCCATAGCGGTCTCTTTTTATTTCAAAGAGATTGCAGCACTGGTTTGGGTAGGCATGGCGGTATTGGTGGTTTCTTTTGGTACCTTGGGAGACCTGGTTGAATCTATGCTGAAAAGAAGCCTGGATGTAAAAGATTCAGGGACACTGCTACCAGGTCATGGAGGTGTTTTGGACCGCTTTGACGGGCTATTAATTGCTGCACCAATTGTTTTTACTTACCTGTATCTGGTCTTGAACTAATATCTTTTTCATTCTCTTAAAGGCTTTAAAAGATACTCCAGACCGTTGAGTTTGATCTCATAAAGGGTTCCGAGGAGTTGGCCCAGCTTGCCTGGTGGGTAACCTTCATTCTGGAACCAGATCAGATAAGACTCTGGCAAATCGCAGAGGATACGGCCCTTGTATTTGCCAAAAGGCATTTGCATGGTGACCAGGTCTTTTAAAAGTTGTGGGTTCATAGAGGTGTAAGGCCTTATTGTGCAACCATTTCCAGCATTTCCACAGCTTCGTCAACGGTATTTAAATTTTCAAAGGCAATCCGCAGTGAATCTTTGACTTCTTTCAGGTTACACAGGCGGGGATGCATTTGTGCAAAGTGCAATATTTTATTGAACATATTTGAATCGAAGAAAGAAGATTGTTTATCTGCGATGAAATAACCCCGCACTACGCCTTTTTTGAAGGTGAGCTTCTCAAAACCTAGCTTCTTGGCTACCCATTGTAAACGCAAAGCATTGAGCATGGTTTGAACAGCCTTTGGAACAGGACCAAAACGGTCTTTTAAACTGGCTTCAAAAGCTTTCAGCTGCTGTTCGTTTTCTATTTTAGAGAGTTCTGTGTAGAGGTTATATCTTTCCGTAATATTGGTTACATAATCGTCAGGAATGTATAATTCCAGGTCTGTATCCAGTTGGGTGAAACTAACAAACGGGCGTTGAGGTTCATCTTTAAACAGATCTTTGAATTCATCTTCCTTGAGTTCCTGAATGGCCTCATCCAGTATTTTATGGTACATATCAAAACCTATTTCTGCTATAAAGCCACTTTGCTCTGCGCCTAAGAGGTTTCCGCTGCCACGGATGTCTAAATCTCTCATGGCAATGTTAAATCCGCTCCCAAGGTCCGAAAACTCTTCTATAGCGCTGAGGCGTTTGCGGGCTTCAGAAGTCAGTGTGGATAAGGGTGGACTGAGCAGATAGCAGAAAGCTTTTTTATTGGAACGTCCTACCCTGCCCCGCATTTGATGAAGATCGCTCAGACCAAACATATGGGCATGGTTGATGATGATGGTATTAGCATTTGGAATATCCAGTCCGGCCTCAATAATGGTAGTGGCCACGAGTACATCTTTTTCACCATTGATGAAATCCAGCATCACATCTTCCAGGGCATCTCCGTCCAGTTGTCCGTGTGCAATTCCAATTCTTGCTTTTGGAACCAGTGTCTGGATCAGGCCGCCCAGTTGCATCAGGTCTTTTACCCGGTTATGGATAAAGAATACCTGTCCACCGCGGTCCAGTTCAAATTGTACAGCCTCCTGGATCAGTTTATCGTTAAAGACATGCAGTTCTGTGTTTACACCCTGACGGTTAGGTGGCGGGGTATTGATGATGGAAAGGTCCCTTGCACCCATTAAAGAGAAATGCAGAGTTCGTGGTATCGGGGTAGCAGTTAGGGTAAGGGTATCTACATTGACCCTTAAAGCCCTTAGTTTTTCTTTAGAGGATACGCCAAATTTCTGTTCCTCATCTATGATCATAATCCCCAGATCTTTGAATTTGACATCTTTACTGAGCAGACGGTGGGTACCAATAACAATATCTACTTTACCTTCAGCCAGTTTGGACAAGGTTTCTTTAATCTGTTTATTGGTTCTGAACCGGTTGATGACATCAACAGTACAAGGGAAATCTTTTAAACGCTGTGAAAAGGTTTTGAAATGCTGTGTGGCCAGAATCGTGGTCGGAACCAGTACTGCGGCCTGTTTTCCATTGGCAACGGCCTTGAAAGCAGCTCTTACTGCAATTTCTGTTTTTCCGAAACCAACGTCTCCGCAAACCAGACGATCCATCGGATGTGGGGCTTCCATGTCTTTTTTGACATCCAGGGTGGCTTTTTCCTGGTCCGGAGTATCCTCATAAATAAAGGAGGCTTCCAGTTCGGTTTCCAGATAGCCATCGGGTGCAAAAGCAGTTCCGACCTGGGCTTTTCTTAAGGCATAAAGTTTAATTAAATCCCGGGCGATGTCCTTAACTTTTTTTTTAGTGGTTTTTTTAAGCTTATCCCAGGCTTCGGTACCCAACTTATTCATTTTGGGTGGGGTGGCATCTTTGCCGCTGTATTTGGCAATCCGGTTCAGGGAATTGATGTTCACGTACAGCAAGTCATTATCTGCGTAGACAAGCCGGATCATTTCCTGTGTTTTACCGTTTACTTCCACCTTCTCCAGACCAGCATATTTACCGATACCATGGTCGATGTGGGTTACAAAATCGCCAGGTTTCAAGTCCCGGAGTTCTTTGAGCGTGATGGCCTGACTGCGCTGATAACCACGTTTAAGTTTGTATTTATAGAAGCGGTCAAAGATCTGGTGATCTGTATAAAAGGCGAGGTGCTGCTGCGGGTCTATAAATCCCTCCCTCAGCGGGATATTGACTGGGGTAAATTTTGCAGTCTTGTCAATGTCATCTAAAATGGCATATAATCTTTCAGTCTGTTTTGGAGAAGAGCTGAAAATAAAGTTATGGGTTCCCTCCTTTTCGTTTTCTTTGAGGTTATGGATCAGGAGGTTAAAGTCTTTGTTGAAAGAGGGTTGCGGCTTGGTCTCAAAGGCGAAAACATGATCGGTCTTGTAAAAAAACTGTTTACCAAATTCAACAAGATGGAAGTCCTGGAGGATATCGGCCAGCATTTTCTCGTCTGTAAATCCAAATTTAGGATCTATCCATTCCGGGTTTTGGGTTTTATCCTTTGCCGGAAGGGCCTTCCAGAGTTCTACTGCTTTTTTATAGCCACTTTTAATGATATCCAGGGTAAATTCGACATCTTTAAACCAAAGCTGAGTATCTTTTTCAATATAGTCGAGCAGACTGATGTTATTTTCTGTCAGGTATTTGGATTGTACATTAGGGATGATCGTTAAGGTTTTCACGTCTTCCACAGATAACTGACTTTCAATTTCAAAGGTACGAATGCTTTCTACCAGGTCTCCAAAGAACTCAATCCGGTAAGGAAGATCGTGAGAAAAGGAAAAAATATCTACAATACCACCTCTGATAGAAAACTGACCAGGTTCATAAACAAAGTCTGTGCGCTGAAAATCGTAGTCTATCAGAAATTCATTGATAAAATCTATACCCAGTTTAGTATTGATGCTGATTTCCAGGGTATTTTTTTCCAGTACAGAACGGTCAATAACCTTTTCGGCAAGGGCTTCCGGGTAAGTGACCACGATTTTACCAAATTCTGAATTGTGGTTCAGCTCATTCAGAACTTCTGCCCTTCCCAGAACATTAGCGGTATCGATTTGTGTAAAATCGAATGCTTTTCTGAAAGAAGAAGGGAAAAGAAGAATCTCTTTATCCAGGATATTTTCAAGGTCAGAGAGGAAATAGGAAGCCTCTTCACGATCCGGTAATATGAATAACTGGGGCTTATGAAGTAAAAAATAGGCAGTTGCTGCAACTGTCGCATCGGCAGAACCAACTAAACCTTTTAGCTGAATTTTATTACCTTTAGGGCCGTTGAGGGCCTTTGCCAATGCAACAATGCGTTCATCTGTCTTGTATCTGTTGATCAGGTCGCGGATGTTCACAACACAAAGGTAAGATTTTATTAGATAGCTATCCTGTAACAATGAGTCTATTATTTACTCTAAAATGAAAAGAATTGTGAAAATGCTTCAGCAAATTCCATTGGAACTGACCTTCTGGTTGGTGGCAATGATTCTGCTAGCAACTGCGCAGCCGCACAGTCACCTTTCAGGAGACCATTTTACCTTTTGTCCTTTGGCCAATATGGGGATAAAATGGTGCCCGGGATGCGGACTTGGAAGATCGATTACGCAATTGTTTCACGGGCACTTGAAAGAGAGTATAGAAATGCACTGGTTTGGAATACCGGCAACGCTGCTCATCTTTTACCGGATAAGCGTTCTTATAAAACTGAGTTGGAATGATAAAAAGAGAATTAATTTAAAGAATAAGGAGAAAGATTATGTTTGATTCACCATTTATGATGCTTCCGGGCATCACGCCACAGGAATACTCCTACTTGCAGTCGGCAACTACGGGCTTTAGTGAACAACAGTTGAAGGGCTTTTTGATGATCTACAGCAGTAAAAGAAGGAATCCTGATGATATGATCCTGTACTGTATACTTGGTTTTTTTGTACCGGGACTGCCTCGCTTTTTGGTAAATCAGATCGGGATGGGGATCTTGTATTTCTTTACGTATGGTCTTTGTGCCATCGGAACCATAATTGACCTGATCAACCACAAGAATCTGGCTTTTGAATATAACCAGAGAATGGTGTTTGAAAGTTTGCAAATGATAAAAATGGGTACCTTAAAATAACACACACCAAATGGATCCAAGGCCGCTGCAAATAATTGCAGCGGCTTTTTTAATTTAAAGAGAGAGATTCTGTTCCCGATGTCGTAAATTTACTCTTTATGAAGTTAGCTGTTTTAACCAGGTTTCTGGAAGGCTATGCGCCTTTAAATTACCAGGAGGATTATGACAATTCAGGTCTGATTGTAGGTGATGGTAACCAGGAAGTTACCGGTGCGCTGGTGGCTCTGGATTGTACAGAAGAAATTGTAGATGAAGCCATTGTTCACAACTGCAATCTGATCATTACCCATCACCCGATTGTATTTAAGGGTCTGAAAAAATTAAACGGAAAAAATTATGTTGAACGGGTGGTCATTAAGGCGATTAAGCATAACATAGCCCTATATGCTATCCATACCAATCTGGACCACGTGCATAATGGGGTGAGCGGAGAGATTTGTAAAAGGCTGAATTTAAAAAATCCAAGGATACTCCGGCCTAAAACTGACCTTTTGAGGAAACTGGTTACTTTTTGCCCGTCGGCAAAGGCACTGCAGGTACGCGCTGCGCTTTTTCATGCTGGTGCCGGGCAAATTGCGAATTACAGCGAATGCAGTTTTAATGCGGAGGGCTATGGTACATTTAAGGGAAGTCAGGACACCAATCCTTTTGTTGGAGAAAGAGGCGTGCAGCATCAGGAGCATGAAGTCAGGATAGAAACGATCTTCAGAACCCAGGACGAACGTAAGGTATTGGTCGCCCTGCTGGAGAACCATCCTTATGAAGAGGTGGCTTACGATATCTATCCACTGGAAAATAAACTGGAAAACGTTGGGGCCGGTATGGTCGGCTGGCTGGAAGAAGGAATGGAAGCAGATGATTTTTTGAATTACCTTAAATACAGCATGAATGTAAAAGTGATCCGGCATACCAGACCCTTGCCAAAAAAGATCAGAAGAGTAGCTGTATGTGGTGGTGCCGGTAGTTTTTTACTGGGAGATGCTATCGCAGCGAATGCGGATGTGTTCATTACCGGAGATTTCAAATACCACGAATTTTTTGACGCGGATAAGAAATTGATGATTGCCGATATCGGGCATTTTGAAAGTGAACAGTTTACTTCCAATCTGCTGCAGGATATTATTTCGGAAAAATTTCCTGAATTTCCTGTTCGTTTGGCAGAACACTGTACCAATCCGGTTCATTATTTCTTTTAGTCTTTTTCGGAAGATTTGTGCAACGATCTTTAAAAGATTTAGGAACAGCGGATCACAAGGAGATTTTAAGATAGCAAATCGCAGATTAATAGCAAATTGTATAGATGAAAGCAAAAATAATACTTATCTTTGCAAGCTTTAGCAACAGATCATCAAGAACGGCGGCTTTTTTAAAGCAAGGATGCCGGCCGTAATTTGACATCTTGTAAAGGCTGAGAGGCTGTTAAATCATTGATAATTAGTTAAATATAATTATACCCATAAATTATTTCATTTAATGGAACAAACTGTAGAGCAGAAGCTAAAAGCTTTATACGAATTACAAACCCTTCATACTAAAATTGATAAAATACGCCAGATTCGTGGTGAGTTACCAATGGAGGTTGCTGATTTAGAGGATGAGGTTGCCGGATTGGAGACCCGTATTCAGAAGTTTAAAGGCGAACTGGATGATACTGAAGATGCTATTGTAACGCGTAAAAATATGATCAAGGAAGCACAAAACCTGATCAAGAAATACGAAACGCAGTTAAAGGATGTTAAAAATAATCGTGAATACGATGCTTTGACTAAAGAAGTGGAGATCCAGTCTTTAGAAATACAGGTATGTGAGAAAAAGATCCGTGAGCATGGATTTGAGATCGCACAAAAAACGGAAGTTTACGAAAAAGCGCTTGCTGACCTGGAATCCAGAAGAAAAGATCTGGACGTCAAAAAAGGAGAGCTGGAAACCATTACTGCAGAAACTGAAAAAGAAGAGCAGGCTTTAACCAAAAAATCTGAAAAGGCAGAAACTCAAATTGAGGACCGTTTGCTGATTGCTTACAAGAGATTGAGAAGCAATGCGAACAATGGTTTGGCGGTAGTGACTATTGACAGGGATTCTTGTTCAGGTTGCTTTAACCAGATTCCGCCTCAACGTCAGCTGGATATCCGTCAGCGCAAGAAAATTATTGTTTGCGAGCACTGTGGAAGAATTCTGGTAGATGAGGCTTTGACTCATGAACTGGCAGAACAACAATAAGCTTTTTAAAAAGAATACAAAACGGTCAGATGTTTATCTGGCCGTTTTTTTTGGCCTAAATTTTGGGTTGTTTGGAAAACAATAAAATAACAGGTGAAACATAATGCTGAATACAGGCGTTAACTGTTATTGTATTTTAACATGATCTGTCTATGTATAAGAAGGGGTTTCCCGTTTGTTTGTTCCTGGCTTTGGTTCTGCTTTTTCCGTTAAAAGGCTTTTCTAACTTTGATTTCAATGCCAATTGCTTAAAAGCGTATAAAAACATATTTGACCTTAAATTAAATGCAGCAAGGCAAGTGGTTGCTGCGGAGAAAGCCGCACATCCAGATAATTCCATTGTTCCGTTACTGGAAAATTACATCGATTATTTTTACCTGATCACTACAGAAAGTAAATCGGATTTTGACCGCCTTAAAGATTATAAATCAGACAGGCTGGATAAAATTGAAGACGATAAGGATAGAAATTCGCCATATTATCTCTATGCGCAAGCGGAAGTCAATTTGCAATGGGCGTTATTGAGAGGTAAATTTGGTGAATATTTTACGGCGGCGAGAGAGATAAAAAGAGCAAATTCCTTACTTGCAGACAACAGTAAAAAATTTCCGGCTTTTCAGTTGAACCAGAAAGGTTTAGGTTTAATTAATGCTTTTTTGGGAAACCTGCCGGATGGCATGCTAAAAAGTACGCTGTCTACTTTTGGTGTCAAAGGAAATCTGAATACAGGGATTTCAATGCTTGATAAATTGGCGGAACAGCTTCCTAAAACCACCTATGAACCTTTTTATGAAGAGGTTGTTTTTTATTACGCTTACGTGCTGAGCGATATTGCCCACAGCCCCGAAGCGTACAGCAGGACAATGAAATATACAGAAAAGATCAGTGATACGAGTTTGTTAAAATCCTATCTTCAGGCCTATGTATGTATCAGAAATGGTCATAACGATCAGGCGATAGAAATTCTTGCCGGCAGGCCTTCAGGACCTGTATATTCTTCCTTTCCTTACCTGGATCTGCTTATGGGAACAGCAAAGCTCAATAAACTGGATTACTCGGCAGGAACTTATTTCAATAAATTTCTGCAGCAAAATAAAGGCGTTAATTACATTAAAGATGCAAACCTTCACTTAGCCTGGCTTTCCTTGTTAAAAGGCGATACAGGGGCTTATTCTGGCTTTAAATCTAAAGTTAAAAGTTCGGGCTATACTTATATGGAGAAAGATAAGCAGGCACTTAATGAAGCTGCGGCACCTGCACCCACACCAGAATTGCTTAAGGCTCGTCTTCTTTTTGATGGAGGATATTTAACCAAAGCACTAGACGTTCTTTCCGTTGTTAAAACGGACAATATGACAGCAAAGAACAAAACAGAGTTTTATTACCGTAAAGGAAGGGTCAATGATGAATTGGGTAAAGATGACGAAGCACTTACCGATTATCAAAATGCAATCAATTCCGGAAAGGGTTTAAAATATTATTTCGCAGCCAATTCTGCCTTATTTATGGGAAAGATCTACGAGAAAAAGCGCAATCCTGCTAAAGCCAAAGCCTGCTACAATACTGCCATTTCGATGAAAGACCACGAATATGAAAGTAGTATAGAGTCGCAAGCTAAACAGGGCTTAAAGCGAACCGGAAATTAAAAACGGTAGATAAAGGCATTAATATGCATTCCTGCACCTACAGAAGCAAATACAGCATATTGACCCTTTTTGATCTCGTAATCTTTGACCAGACCTTTAGCAACTAAATCTAAAAGGGTTGGAATTGTAGCGACCGAACTGTTGCCCAGCCAGGAGATCGTCATTGGTACCAGGTTTTCAGGAACTTTATCCTTGTTGTATAATTTAAACAGACGCTTCATAATGGCATTGTCCATTTTACCATTGGCCTGGTGAATAAATACAATATTAATGTCCAGAATGTCAATTCCGGCCTTATCAATGGCTGTTTTAATCACTTGTGGAACATAGGTTACAGCAAACTCATACAGTTTTCTCCCATTCATTTTTAAATAGGCATTCTGATTACACGCATCGGGATTATGGCTTCTTCCCATCACCAGCAATGAGCCATAGTCTACAGCGTAGGTTTGTGTTTTATGTGAAATCAGACCAGTGGGCTCAGATGAAGATTTGGCTTCATAAATGACTGCGCCTGCACCGTCAGAAAAAATCATGCTGTCTCTGTCGTGTGCATCAATGATCCTGGAGAGGGTTTCCGCACCAATGACCATTACTCTTTTGGCATCTCCACTTTTGATCAGTGCATTCGCCTGGATGGAGCCTTGTACCCAACCCGGACAACCAAAAATCAAATCATAGGCTACGCAATCCGGATTTTTAATCTCCAGGGCCTGTTTAACTTTTGCAGCAAGTGCGGGAAGCATGTCCATGCGGTTGCTGTTGAGTTTAATGTCGCCAAAATTATGACAGAATATGATGTAATCCAGGCTTTCTTTATCTATAGAAGCATCATCTATTGCCCTTTGGGCAGCTATCGTCGCAATGTTGCTGCTTACTTGTGCAGGGTCAGCGTAGCGTCTTTCATTGATCTCTGTAATTTCCGAAAATTTGGAGATAATTTCTGCATTTCCTTTGTCCAGGATAAGACCATTTTCATAAAAAGTGGAGTCCAAAAAGGCATCTCCTGATACAATATGATCAGGAATAAAACTTCCTGTGCCTACAATTACGGAATACAAATTCATCTCAATATTACTCATCTTATACCGTATACCGTTTAGGTATACAGTATAAAAATAGGATTAATTACTTAAACTACAAATTTTAATTGAATTCGTCAATCAAAAAAACAAACAGCTCTTTAGGACCGTGGGCACCCAGGACCAGTGTTTTTTCGATGTCTGCAGTACGGCTTGGACCTGTGATTGTACTGATCATAGAGGGAATGTGCGCCCCATATTTACTCTTAATCAGTGCAAAGGCATCTTTAAGATCTGCCACCAGTTGACCGGTTCTGGCAATCACAATATGGTGATGGGGAAATATGCTGAGCCTTCTCCCCGCAGCATTTTGATTGGAAACCATTACAGAGCCATTTCTGGCAATCAATGCTTCGCAAAGTGTCAGGCCAACTTCGGCCATTTCAAAGTCTTTATCGGTCTTATAAAAAGGAAATTCAAATTGGGTTAATAATTCCTGTAGTTCTGGTTCCCAGCAATAGATCTTTCTCCAGTTAAATTTTTCGGCAAGATCCAGGATATTCTCAATAAAATCCATCCCATTTTCACAGAAAATAAAATGGCCTGATACAGCGGTAAGCTGCTCGGCAAATTGAACTTCCAGGAGTTCTTCCTCTTTTTTATAAAGTGGAGTTTCTTCTAAATTTGGATAAGGATGATCTCTCTTTTCAAGGAGTGCTTTCCTGATTTTCTTTAGCATTAACTCTTTTGAAGAGATATTTTCTTGCATAGGTTTTTGATTTGCTGCCGTCTGTTAAAGAACGGCAGCTTACCATAAATTAGTTATTCTCTTCTGGCTGTACAGCTTTTGCTGTTGCAGTAGGATCAGTGGTTTCTCCAACACCATCGTGTACCAAACCTTTGGCAGCAGGTGTCTGATCTCCGGTTCCATTAACGAATTCGTCGTAAGTGGTGCGGTTATCAAATGGACGTTTACCCAGGATTTCTTCCAGATCTGCCTGGAATAAAATCTCTTTTTCCAGTAATTTCTGAGCCAGTTTCTCTAAGCCTTCTCTTTTTTCAATCAACAATTGCTTGGTTCTGTCATATACACCTGAAATCAGGATTCGAACCTCATTATCAATGATTTCTGATGTCTTTTCAGAATATGGTTTGTTGAAATTGTATTCTGTTTGAGGATCATGAAAAGATACATTTCCAACAACAGCATTCATACCATAAATGGTTACCATTGCATATGAAAGCTTGGTGATTCGTTCCAGGTCATTCTGGGCACCGGTGGAGATTTTACCAAACACGATGTCTTCGGCAACCCTTCCGCCCATAGTCATACACATACCATCTGTTAATTGCTCTGTTGTATACAGGAACTGTTCTTTTGGCAGATATTGAGCATAACCAAGCGCAGCAATACCACGAGGAACAATGGATACTTTAACCAATGGATCTGCATGTTCCAGAAACCATCCTGCAATAGCGTGCCCGGCTTCATGATAAGCCACAATTTTCTTTTCTTCAGGAGAGATGATCTTGTTTTTCTTCTCAAGGCCTCCTATAACGCGGTCAATGGCATCCTGGAAGTCTTGCATATCTACTTTTGTTTTGTTGCGTCTGGCAGCAATTAAGGCAGCCTCGTTACAAACATTAGCGATTTCTGCTCCTGCAAAGCCAGGTGTTTGTGCCGAAAGTTTTTTAGCATCTACTTCTTCTGAAGTTTTAATTGGCTTTAAGTGCACTTTGAAAATCTGTTCACGGCCAACCAGATCGGGTTTATCTATAGAGATTTGTCTGTCAAACCTTCCTGGTCTAAGCAGGGCAGAATCTAAAACGTCCGGACGGTTAGTGGCTGCCAGGATAATGATACCAGAATCCGTACCAAATCCATCCATTTCGACCAACAGTTGGTTTAGTGTGTTCTCCCGTTCATCGTTTCCACCCATCATGCTGTTTTTGCCCCTTGCACGGCCAATGGCGTCTACCTCGTCAATAAAGATGATACAAGGCGCTTTATCTTTGGCTTGTTTAAATAAATCACGTACACGGGAAGCACCAACACCAACAAACATTTCCACAAAGTCTGAACCAGACAGAGAGAAGAAAGGTACTTGTGCCTCACCTGCAACGGCTTTAGCCAATAAGGTTTTACCTGTTCCTGGAGAACCCACCAATAAGGCTCCTTTTGGTATTTTACCACCCAGATTAGAGTATTTTTTTGGATTTTTAAGGAAATCGACGATTTCCATCACTTCCTGTTTAGCTTCTTCCAGGCCTGCAACATCGTTAAAGGTAACATTGACCTGGCTTTCTTTATCAAAAAGGGTTGCTTTAGATTTTCCGATATTGAAGATCTGACCGCCACCGCCGCCGGCACCACCACCCATACGGCGCATAATGAAGATCCAGAAGCCAATGAATAAGAGAACAGGAATAATCACGGTAAAGAACCAGGAATTAAAGGTGCTTTGTCTGGTTTCCTTCACTGCAAGGATACGCTGGTTTTCAGGGATATCTTTTTGAGATTCTTTAAGCTGAGCATCCAGCCCGTCCATAGAGCCGGCAGTAAAATATACTGTTGGACCTTCGGCGGCACCAAAGTTATTCTTAGTACGGTACTGATCGTATTTACTTTCTTTAACACGGTCTTTTTTGATAAAAACGTCTGCGCGGACCAGGTCCTCATATTTGTAAGCGACAATTTTTTCTACATCACCTGGTTTCAGCATTTCGCTTTCAAAGGTTTGGTAAGGGACCGGCTTGCTGGTATCAGTATTGAACAGGAATTGAAGTAAGATCAATCCCAGAATTATAGCAGCATAAACCCAGAAGATGTTAAACTTGGAACCCTTTTGAGGTTTTTTTGGAATATTGGGTATCCTTTTAATCAACTTGGGTTTTGTATTTTCTTTCTCTTTCATCATGGATTCAAAATGTTTTAATTAAAATTAGGCGCTTTGATAAGAAGTAGACTGTGCATCGCCCCATAGATCTTCAATCCCAAAGAAATCTCTTTTCTCAGTTTTAAAGATATGAACTACGATGTCAAAATAATCCAGAATGATCCATTCTGCATTCTCGAACCCTTCTTTACGCCATGGGTCGGTTTGGGTATTTGTATAGATTTCCTTTTCCACACTGTCGGCAATTGCCTTGACCTGAGTAGAAGAATCTGCATTACATATGATAAAATAATCTGAAACGGAGCTGTTGAGGTTTCTTAAATCAAGACGTACGATGTCATTCCCTTTTTTTTCCTGTATACCATGTACAGCCAATTCGGATAGGTATGTAGAAAGGTTTCCTATTTTCTTTTTTACCATTAAAATGTTTTAGTTTTGATAAACAACAAATATAATCAACACTTGCAAAATAACACTTTTTCAACATTATTTGTTGGTCAAAATCTTATCAAATTATCAGAGGTTGATTCTACCAATAACTTTTTGAAAGAATTGGTGTCAAAATCCGAGCCATTACCAGAAGGAACTGTAATTATGGCAGATAATCAATATGCAGGAAGAGGCCAGCAACAGAACATTTGGCATACAGAGCCAGGAAAGAATCTTACCTTCAGCTTATATCTGAAACCTTCCTTTCTGGATATTCCTCAGCAATTTCTGCTCAATATGGCCGTTAGTATTGCGGTTAATGAGGCCTTAACAACGTTACTGGGGTCGGGGGTCAGTATTAAATGGCCCAATGACATTTATTATAATAACCTTAAATTGGGAGGGATACTGATTGAGAATATGATTTCCGGAAGCCGGTTTAAATCTGGTATTGTTGGAATTGGGTTAAATGTGAACCAGCAGCATTTTGAGCCACATTTAAGCGGCAAAGCAACATCTGTTTATCAAATTTTACATAAAGATG
>NZ_JAELTV010001187.1 GCF_016429005.1 Pedobacter sp. ASV19 | reverse complement strand
CCCCCCCCCCCCCCCCCCCCCCCCCCCCCCCCCCCTTCTCAAGCATAAGTCGTCATACGAGATAGAGCTGCCTGTCTCGTGGGCTCGGAGATGTGTATAAGAGACAGTCTTTGAATATGTCTCCAAATGAAATTTTGATCAATAAACTACATGGTTATGTTTCCAGGAATATTTCTGAGGTAATTTGCTTAACAGATGCGGCTGAGGCTTTAAATATGAGCCGTTCTACTTTTGCCCGCTTTATTAAGGGCAATACAAAAATGAACTTTACATCCTATTTGTTCGATTTCAGGATAAATATGGCTATGGAAAAACTGAAAAAAAATACTTCTATAGCTGAAGTGGTTAGCGAATGTGGATTTAATAGTGTGTCCTATTTCTACCGGGTATTTAAAAAAGCAAAAGGGGTAACGCCTGCTGAATTCAGAGACAGCCACCAGAAGGACCAGAT
>NZ_JAELTV010001186.1 GCF_016429005.1 Pedobacter sp. ASV19 | reverse complement strand
CCCCCCCCCCCCCCCCCCCCCCCCCCCCCCCCTTTTTTAATCATACTCCCACCACCGATATCTACACCGGCTAACGTTCGTCGGCAGCGTCAGATGTGTATAAGAGACAGAAATAGTCCAGATTAGATATTGTAAATAAGGTACCAAAAAAAACGTCTCCATTTTCTAAAACAACATTGATATCAATGTTGTCATTAAATATGTCTGCAACCTGATATCCTGTAGGAAAAATAATTTTAAATCTCATAATTAGTTAAAACATGACTTAGCAAGTCAAAGAAAACCTGTCTTTATTACTATCTTATCGTCTCTATTGGTAGTGTTAAATTTGGACCAACAAACTTGTTACGGTTAGAATCCGGCCATACTTTCGATAAATTCTATTTAACGGCTATTGTTCTTTAGTACTTTGAATCCTTTGGCAATAATTTTGATTTCACTTCCAGTAGAT
>NZ_JAELTV010001185.1 GCF_016429005.1 Pedobacter sp. ASV19 | reverse complement strand
GAATTAAGATAAATGCCTGGAATTATGATGAAGAAAATGACGTCATTGATTTAATCGTGACAATTTTTAAATCAGAAGCCAAGCTTCAGAAAGTAGCTGATAAGGATGTTGAAGATGCCTTTAACAAGGTGCAGAACTTTTTTTGGGGAGCAAGAGAGGGCAAGCTGTTGAAAAAGATAGAGGAATCGGAGTTTGTAGTCTTTGATCTTATTCAGATTATTGAACAAACGAAAGATACTGTCAAAAATGTCAGAATATTTGTTTTTACAAATGGACAAGCATCTACTGACATTATTCCAGAAACCAAAGAAGAGAAAGGCATATACTTTGATTTTCAATTATGGGACATAGAAAGACTTTATCAACAATACTTGATCAGAAGTGATAAGCAACCCATTGAAATAGATTTCATATCAGACTATAATTATAAACTCAAGTGCCTGTTTATGGAC
>NZ_JAELTV010001184.1 GCF_016429005.1 Pedobacter sp. ASV19 | reverse complement strand
GTTTATATTCCTTCTGGAACATATATAGTAAATAGTGTTGTTAAGATCGACGCTCCTTTGACAATTATGGGTGCGGGATTTAATTCAAAAATTACAACTACTGCAGACACCTCTATATTTGATATTCAATCAAGTAACGTTAAATTTTCAAGTCTAACTTTGACTGGATCAGGAAGAGGCACCAGTACTAATTATTCTACGATAAGGTCTAAACAAAATGGCATAAGGGCAAGTGGAAATTATTATAATATAAATGTCGATGCAGTAAAATTTGAGAATTTTGGTAATGCAGGATTTGTATCTATTAATAATGCAACTGGCTCCTCATTTACTGGTGATCATGGAGCGTCAATCAGTAACTCAAGATTCATAAATTCTTTATACGGAGTGTTTTTTGGTAAACTATCCGAATATAACCAAGTCTCTAATTCGGTAGCGCAGCAGAACGAGTA
>NZ_JAELTV010001183.1 GCF_016429005.1 Pedobacter sp. ASV19 | reverse complement strand
ACTTACTCCTGTACGAATCAAAAAGTTAAAAGGAGGAACCTCGATGGAGCTAATTGCCGAGAAGATATTTCAACTTATGAATATCGGCGAAGACTTCGGACAGGAAAATATTTCCATGGAAATATTTCCACAGGAAATGTTGAATGCTTACGATAATTTTCTGTCGATCATTAACAAATATGGTATTTCTGTAGCTATGCAATATGGAAACCCGAACAAAAATTCGATCAAACGCGAATATTTTGACGCTTTTAAATCCTCAAGAATTGTAAAACAACTCAGAAATATTAGTGAAGGTCAACCTCAAGAAAGAAAATATACTGGAACGTTTAGATCCTTTCATCTGGATAAATTAACTTTCGAGTTCAAAACGTTATCAGGCAATGAAATTTCCGGGCATTTCAAATCCGATGTAGCCGAAGCTGTAAGTATGGATATTTTTAGGTCTAACTA
>NZ_JAELTV010001182.1 GCF_016429005.1 Pedobacter sp. ASV19 | reverse complement strand
CCACAAGATCACCGACCTAAGCGATGATGAATTCAAATCCTTCATGAAGACTTTCAGAAAACGACTTTATGGCCATCCTAAGTTCAAGGATGACTTTGAGGAACAACTCAAGAGCTTTAGGGTATTCAACAAGCTTGGTGAGCACAAGATCTTGTCCCTGTTTCTCATGGGCGATTCCGGAGTTGGTAAGACCGAAGTAGCCCGATTGATATTTGATTCTATGAAAGGTATCAAGCGTTTGGCAAAGATAAATTTTGGGAATTATAGCGGTGAATTTTCCTTAAGTTCCTTGATAGGAAGTGCCCGTGGCTATATCGGCAGTGATGATGGAGAGATCTTTATGAAGGTAAGGGACTCTGATGTAGGAATCCTATTGATCGATGAATTTGAGAAATCGAATGCAACTCTATTTAACTATTTTCTGGATGTTCTGGAGAGTGGGAGGATGACAGG
>NZ_JAELTV010001181.1 GCF_016429005.1 Pedobacter sp. ASV19 | reverse complement strand
GCTGAAAGACTTTCCGGAAATGGAAGAAGAACTCCGTAGGCCAATGATGTTGTTGATCTCAGTTCAGAAGTAGAAAGTTTTGTTTGAGAATACGTTTGTTCTAATTCTCCAGCAATAAGCTCAGTGTAGTTTTACGATCGGGAATATTGTTTTGGCTTTTGCCTTAAATAAAATGTTGGAAGTGTTTGGTAGACTATAAAAAGCCATAGGGTGGAAGTTAACAGGCGCTTCCACTCTATGACTATTTCTCTGATATTATTTAGAGTTTCTTTCAAAGGCTAGTGTTTCCATTGAAAGGTATTGAGTTTTCAAAGCCACAAAATTGGTGACATTCAATTTCTGAGTGTCACCGATTTCAAGCGTATGATCGTCGGTAGATCCGCTTAGCTTTAAGTGGGCATGATCATGGAGAGAGGTGTATAGACCCTGTCTCTTATACACATCTCCGAGCCC
>NZ_JAELTV010001180.1 GCF_016429005.1 Pedobacter sp. ASV19 | reverse complement strand
ATTTTACTGTTAACAGGATCATTTGTTATCCAAAATGATGATTTATAAGTATAAACACTATTACAAATTGGCTTATCTATGAATTCAAAATTAATACCGTCCTTACTTTGCCCCAAAAACAGTCTACTTTTTTCTCCATACTTTCCATTATCAGTTGTTGCAACTAACATAAACCAAAGATTATCTACTTTCCTAACCTCTAAGTGCCATGGTTCCTGATCCTTTCCCCATGGCCTACCACTTATATTAACCTGTTTATATTCAGAATTGGTTGTTCTAGGAAACAGCGGCCCATTATCACTAACAATTCTCCTTATAGAATGATTATCAAAATATGTTCCTATAACCCTGTCTCTTATACACATCTGACGCTGCCGACGAACGTTAGCCGGTGTAGGTGTGGGTGGTGGGCGTGTGATTGAGTAGGGGGGGGGGGGGGGGGGGGGGGGGGGGG
>NZ_JAELTV010001179.1 GCF_016429005.1 Pedobacter sp. ASV19 | reverse complement strand
GCCTTGTTCAGTTGGGTTAGGCCATGGATGAAGTCTTTGGGTTTTTTACCAGGAACGTACATAAAGCGTTTAGCTTTCTCTGGGTGTGTAGGCTGATAAATCTTTTGGTGTGTACCTTCGTCAATTAAGAAAATGGGATAGCGTTCAGCGGCAGAAAAGGTCATTACCTTCCTGTTTTTTACTATAGAGTAACTTGCAAGTGAGTGGCAGTGCAGATATTTGAATTTTCCGGCAATTGCTGAATAAGCAGTCTTTTTCTTAGCTTCATCATTGGAATTCCAATGCATTCCTTTTAGTATTTCAGATGAAACAATGGTCTCAATTTCAAAATCAGTCAGACCATCTTTAACCTCATATGTCCAGGTTCCTTCTTCCTGCTCAGGTGTAGCTGGCACTTCACTATAGGTAGCTTTCATCAGTTCTGCATCTTTAGGATCTGAAACGACGTTGTACC
>NZ_JAELTV010000121.1 GCF_016429005.1 Pedobacter sp. ASV19 | reverse complement strand
ATTATACTCCTCTTTCAAAACAGCAGAAAATTTTTCAAGGAAGGCCAGAAAAGCAGCATTCTCTCCAGTGGGAACAACCAATACCGACTTCGATTCTCTCGGTATCGCATTCCTTAAACTGCCACCATCAACAACAGCCAGACTGATCTTTGCCGATTTCAAAGCCCCATAAAACAAACGGTTCATCAACTTATTGGCATTGCCCCGGCCCTTATGGATATCCATACCAGAATGTCCTCCTGATAAACCTTTAATTGTAATCTGATAGGCTACGCTATTTTCATTACTCTTCTCCAGGGTATAAGCATATTCAGAATTGGTGTCGATACCGCCAGCACAACCAATGGTCAGCTCATCATCTTCCTCTGTATCCAGATTCAATAAAATAGAACCTGTAAAATTTGAAGGATCAATTTCCTTCGCTCCGGTCATTCCCGTTTCCTCATCAATGGTAAACATAGCTTCTAGGGGCGGGTGTTCTATAGTCGTTGACGCAAGTACAGCCATAATAGAAGCACCACCAATACCATTGTCTGCACCTAGCGTAGTTCCTTTAGCTTTAACCCAGTCACCATCTACAAACATCTGAATACCCTCGCTCTCAAAATCAAAAACTGTATCGTTATTTTTTTGATGAACCATATCCAGGTGAGATTGCATCACCACAGTTTTACGGTTCTCCATGCCAGGCGTTGCTGGCTTACTGATCATTACATTACCTGTTGCATCCTGAACAGTTTTCAATCCCAGATTTTCACCAAATGCAACCATAAAAGCAATCACCCTTTCTTCTTTTTTAGAAGCCCGGGGTACTGCATTCAAATCAGCAAAATTATTCCAAAGGGCCTTAGGCTCTAAATTTCTTACTTCCATTAGATCTTAGTTAAGAGCGGCCAAATTAGGTAATATTGCCCTGATAAACCAATAAAAAGCTGGTTTTATAAGAACAGTTCCAGGTAAAACCGAAAGTTTTTTATCTCATTTTAACATAGATCTCTATAATCTCATGATTAACATGCAGGCTGTCAATTTTTTCTATACCCCGTTGAATCAGCGTATCATTTTTCACCTGCAGTTTAAAAGTAAAATCCTGATTTTCCCAATCCCGGTAATTGCAGTAAGCCAGATGCTCCGTATAATCTTCTCCGGAAAGCTTATAAGTACCGGCACCGCAATCAAACACAGCGGGAGGTGTCTTCCCTTTTTTTAGATCATGTTTAAAAAAGGAAAAGTGAGTGCCGTTAAACATTTTGATCATCTCCTGACCAGGCACCGGAAAAGTAACTAATGTATCCTTTCCCGTAATCGTTTTGGCGGAAACCAATTTCCAGCTTCCGTTAAGATCAACTCCTGTATTTTCTTTTTTAGACCCTGATCCTCCGCTACAAGATGCCAACTGCAAGAGTACTGGCAGGATCAGCCATTTCAATTTGTTCATGATGTCGTTCATTTTTAAACACATAGCAGCAAAAAAGCTCCAATGTAAAAAGGGTTTATATATTGGTTATAGTTTTAATTGAGCGCTGTATCATCAAACATAAAATACATTTCTCTAAATGTAAAATTTAATATTTGGTTTTATTTTTGCTGACATTTGCGCTCATGCGCCTACTGATACTTTTGCCTCTGATTTTTGCTCTCTTTTCTGGTTGTAAGACCGAAAAAAAACCACATCCTACCTTTTATTATTGGAAAACAGTTTATAGCCAGAACAAAACAGAACAACAATACCTGGAAAAAATGCAACCCAGATCGTTGTATGTACGCATCATGGACATCGACTTAAGTCCTGACGGTCAGCAAGCTATTCCAATTTCCCCTATCACTTTTAAAGAAAGCTTACCTCAACACGTAAACATCATCCCCGTAGTCTATATCGTCAACAACATTTTAAACATAACAGATAGCAATGCGCTGAAAACACTTGCCGGTAAAATTGCCGTCTTTGTCCAGGCAAAAGTACAGCAAGCCGGAAAGAAAGACTACCAGGAATTACAAATAGACTGCGACTGGACCAAAACAACCAAAGACCGTTATTTCTATTTTCTTGAACAACTCAAAAAATTGCCGCAACTTCAGCACAAGGAAATCACAGCAACATTAAGACTCCATCAGGTTAAAAATATAGAGAGTTCAGGCATTCCTCCGGTAAAGAAAGTCATGCTGATGTGCTACAATATGGGCAATTTAAGAAAGTATGGCCAACAAAACTCCATACTGGACCAGGCTGAAATGGACCTCTACTTGAAAGACCATTTAAAAAATTATCCCCTGGCCCTTGACGTAGCCCTCCCCTTATTTAAATGGGCTGTTATTTTCCGCAACCAGCAATATGCAGGGATCTCCAAACGATTGCGGCCAAATCAGCTGCAAGACAAAAACACTTTTATAAAACTAGATCAACCCCTACTTTATAAACTATTGGTTGATCTCCCCCAGGCCGGACTAAAGAAAAATGACATTGTCCGATGGGAACATATTACAACAAAGCAACTCTTGCAAACTGCTGATTTTTTATCCGCATATTTGCCCTCAACAGAATTTAACCTCACATTCTACCACTTAGACGAACAATTATTAAATGATTTCAAATATGACGACCTGCAAAAAGTTATTCATAGGTTTTAGTACTTTCATTACTGTTTTTTTTGCCGAAATCGCTATCAACCTGGCATGTGGAGGCGAAACAGATCCTTATGACTATTATATAAACTACTTCCACAGTGATGTATCCGGCGATGAATATTCCCCATTCTTTTTTACACAGCTCAGCTTCCTGTATGGCGATAAAGACACACATAGTGAATCGGACATCAATAGCGAAGAGTGGGCCAAATACCTTCAGGTAAAAAAAGAAGATGTTGAAAAAGCGATGTACCATAGTAATGATGCCACCAACCTGTTACTCAGCAAACTGGATCAGCAACCAATCTCCAGTCTGCCAGACAGCCTGCAACAAAATACATTTATACAAGCCCTGGGCAAAAACAAAAAAGCTGCGCAGTACTTCTCTTTTGCTAAAAGCTGCGAACCCCTTGCCAATTCGACCTCAGATTACTGGAATCCTGTTCCACGTGATACGACGGGAATGATTTCGGCTGCAAAAGAAGCTCTGGACCTGGTCAGTTCCTCTCATGGGGATGCCTTCATTAAACTCCGTTATGCCTATCAGTCTGCAAGAATGTACCATTATGCAGCACAATACCAGGAATGCAGGAACGTCTACGACAAACTGATCAAAACCAATAAAACTTCCAGCGCCGTTAAAGGCTGGTCAATGGCGCTTTATGCCGGAGCCACAAGAAGACTAGGTATGAGAAGCGAATCTGCCTATTTATTTTCCAAGGTCTTTGAAAGCAACCCTGAACGCAGAATACTTGCTTATAGAAATTATTACAACATTAGCCCATCTACAGATTCCGTGCTTCGCTTTGCTAAAAACAATACAGAAAGGGCCACCATCTGGGCCATAGAAGGATTTGGAAACCCAACAAAAGACTTAAAAAGTCTGGAAGAGGTGTATAAAAACGATCCTAAAAGTCCAATTAACGGCGCATTGCTGGTACGGGAGATCAATAAACTGGAAGGAAATATACTAAATGGCTCCAGCAATTATTACTATTACAACAGTCCAAACAATGCCGACAGCTTAAAGAAAGTCAATCTTAAACACCTGACCCTGGTGAAAAATTTCGCCCTTAAACTTGCCGGGGAAAAGAAATACAGTCAACCTGAATTAGGTACCCTTACAGCCGCCTACCTTTCCTGGATGGAAAACAAAGACGCAGAAGCTTCATCTTATCTGTCGAAGCTTGATTTCCCTAAACTCCCGGAACGTTTAAAGGATCAATACCGCATTACCGATCTGCTGATTAAAGCAGACCAGATTAAAAAAGGAAGTTCATTTAACCCCAATGATCTTTTGCCAGGTCTTAAATGGCTCGATCAAAAACGCTTTGAAGAGAATAAACCAAAGCCTGGCCAAACCTATGACGATTGGAGTGGCTACAATAAAGCTTTCAGCTTAAGCGCAAGAAATCTCTATCAGGATGTCCTGGCACCAGCCTACCTGAAAATGGGTGATACCGCCCGTGCAGCCATGGCCATGGTTAAAGGTGACATCAGATCTTCAAACTTAAAAAACAAGGATTTGTTTAGCAATATGAGCTCCACAACCATTGAATACTGGCAGGAAGCCCTAAGTCCAGCAACTTTACTGAGCATTGAAAAATACAGAACAACCCCGCCCCAGGATAACCTCGACGGACTTCTGGCTGGAAGCATTAAGCAGCTCAATCAGGATGATTTCTATGAGCTTCTAGGTACGAGCTACCTCAGAGCCCATAACTATAAAAATGCTCTGGTGTGGCTACAAAAAATCAATCCTAAACATCAATACTTTACACCATCTAATTGGTATGAAGGCGATGAAGGAAGACTTTATCCGAATGCATTTATAGAAACCATCCGGGATTACCCTAAACAAAACGGCAGCAAGACAGGAGGTCTAAACAAGAAAACCTTTGCAATGGAGATGTTACGCCTGCAAAAACTCGTTACTTCAGATCCAAAAAATGCAGCTGCAAACTACTATAAAATGGCAAACGCCCTATATCAAACCGGTTATTTTGGAAATTCCTGGGGACTGATCAGTTATAGCTGGAGCTCCTACGATAATGTAGTTCCTCCAAAATACGATTACGAAAAGGATTATAAGCAGGCCTTAACTGCAAGACGACTATATTTAAAGGCCAGAATACTGACCACCGATCAAAATCTCAAGGCAAAATGCACCTTTATGCTGGCCAAATGTACTCAAAAGATGATCATCCCTGGTAAATATCCAGATTACCTGTATACTTACTTAAATGGTAAAGTTACCTACAAAGACTATCTCGACGCCAACCTTGCTAATCCATATTACAAGGAGTTTTCTGCCAAATATGCAAAAACACCATTTTACCAAATTGCACAAGGTGAATGCAGTTATTTCAGAGAATTTATAAACCGAAATTAAACCAAATCAATTACATTTTATTGCGTTCTTAATAGTTAAACGCAGAAAATAAAAACAATTCTAAGACGTAAAAAGTTATTATGGCATTAAGCTTGTAGTCTATAGCTCATCTATTAACATTTTAAAAAAAACATCTTATGAAAAAATTTACTTTAAGCTTGCTAACTGTTGTACTACTTGGAGTAGGCCTCTCGGCAAGTGCTCAGATTCAAAAGGGCAATGTATTAATTGGTGCAGATTTGGCCAATTTCGATTTAGGTTTAAGCGGATCAAAAGTATTCAATATGAATATCAGTCCTAAAGCAGCCTGGTTTATTCAAGACAATGTGGCTTTGGGAGGATATGCTAATTTAGGCCTGGTAACAGCTAAAGATGCCCCTACCACCACTACTTATGGCCTTGGAGCTTTAGGTCGTTATTACACAGGTAAGGACGTAGAAGTTTTAAAACACGGACGTTTCTTCGCTGAAGCAAATTTAGGTTTTGGAGGTACAAACACCAGTAAAGGTGGTGGTACTACCAACGGATTAGATTTCGGCGTGGGTCCAGGTTTTGCTTACTTCATTACACCGAGCATCGGACTGGAAACTTTGCTGAAATACAATGGAGTAACCGGATTTGGAAATAATGGATATCAGGGCAATCTGCACTTATCTTTCGGCTTCCAGATCTATCTTCCAGGTCAAGGGACCGCCAATAAGGTTAGAAATGACGTAAAATAAATCAGAATTTAATTTATAAAGCCTGCTGCAAAAACAGCAGGCTTTATTTTTAAATCCCATTTGCAGGAGGAACTAAGATCTTTGTTTAGCTTTGTAACTTAGCTCAAGCCCTGTATCTATGAACAGCCGTACAAAACTTCTTTCCCTGAACCTCTTTCTGATGCTCTCGCTCGTTTCCTGTACCCAAAAGAAAGACAGTTATGCAGTTTGGAAGCAACAGTCAAAAACCAATATCAGACTCCTGCCTGAATATGGACATTCGGTAAAGACAAAACAGCAATTGGAAGCAGACAGTGCTTTTATAAAAACAGCTACTCAAAAAGAAACCGCAGAAAAAGCATCGGAAGCACTGGTACAACTCGGTTTTAAATACCTGAACGAGGGAGATCCCCAAACAGCCATGTACCGTTTCAACCAGGCATGGCTATTAAACCCTAAGAACCCAGAAATCTATTGGGGATTCGGTTCCGTTTACTTCAGTTTCAAAGACTATAGAAATGCCGTTATACAATACAACGAAGGGCTGAGTCTAGATCCCAAAAATAAAGGAATACTAAAAGACAAAGCCCTCGCTGCACAATTATTAAGAAAGAAAAATTAATTCATTTTAAAAGATTCTCCTGGTTTAGCCAGTTCATATTTGATCCAAAAATCAGAAGATTTAGAGCTGTTACCACCCCTTTCATCTCCTCCTCTTTGGCTCATACCTCCACCTCTTCGGCCGCCTCCGCCACCCATTCCACCACCATGGCCACCGCTACCGCGCATACCGCCGCCCATTCCTCCTCCGTGAGACATTCCACCACCACCGCCTTCAGCGCCACCTTGCGCCCCCTGACGATGATGTTCAGGATTTCCAGCACTGCTGTTGATCTTGATCTGATAAGCAATTCCCTTTGCTTCTTTTCCGGTTAAATTTAACTGAGCCAGCGGTATAGCCAGCTCACAAATATAATCTCTACGCTGATTAAAAGCCGCTGCAACCTGTATCCCCGCATCATTAGGAATCGCCAAACTACCATCCGGAATATTTTTAAACCCCGAAACCGAAATGGATCTTACACCTGGATCATGACCATGTTCTCCCGTCCCATCAGAATGATGCATGGTACTATCTTTCAATTCCCCGTGTGGAGGAGGAGGTTGTTGCATCCCCAGAAAGTTCAATTTTATACCATCCTTCTTTTTGCCCGCTGTATTGATGTTTAAGGTTAACCCACCGCGAATCAAACGACCTGTTGTCATTTCATCCAGAGATTCAATAACCAGGTAAAGGTTTTGTTCATCATTTCCAAGAGCAAAAGCCAGCTTGGTTTCTGAATTAAAATTATTCAATGGCTCATGCCATTCCTCAGAATTTCCGTCCACCACAACCGGGTGCTGCATCCACATATTTACATCTACGTCCGGATCTGGTTTTTGCGCATAAGCCGCAGTACCGGAAAGCCCAGCCAATCCGGTAAAAAATAAAATAGATAATATTTTTCTGTTCATTTTTTGAGGTGCAGGTTGCAAAAGATCTGCACAACAAATCTATTCGATTAGCAATTGATCTTTAGCAAATTAACATATTTTAACTTAATTAGCCTTCGGACTTAAAAATTAGCCGCCGCCGCAGCCCTCACGTCCTTTGTAACAGCAGTAGAACTTTCCACATTCAAATCAATTCCCTTCGCTTTAAGTTCAGCAGCGATAGCCCTTTTATCAAAATCAAGCTTATCCAGCAGATACTTGTGTTTCACCGCAAAACTTCTGAACACATCATCCCAGGTCATGGCAAAAATCTCCAGATTGCCCCATGATTTGACTAAAAAGCGCTTACCCTTATCCCTGAATTCATCGTACTGTTTTTTAATATAAGCATCGGTTTCATTGCTGATCACAAAAAACTTCCATTGACGCGTTTGAGCATTGAACTCCGGCTGACGGGTCACAAAATCCATATAATCCTCAATCTGGCGAAGCTGCGCTTTGCCAATCACCACATCCGGACGCTTCAGTTCAACCATAATATTTTCTTCCAGATCATCATCATGGTTAGAGGGATCCGGTACGCTCCGCTGTCTGCAGATAAAAAGATCAGGCCTTCTAACCTTCTCCTCATCCTGCAATTTAACTTTTGCAGGCACAGGTAAATCATCAATAATATACAAATACTTCGACAATACTTTCTCAAAAGCCTCATTCGCAGTGACCAAATGGAACTGTTCTCCAAACAACCAATAATTCTCTGCAATTGCATGCTGAATATGATCCCTTTCATTGGTAAAGGATTTCAGGTCAAAGACCAGTGTCTTTAAAAGTTCTATGGTTTTAGCACGGCTTTCAATCAGATTAATGGTTCGCAGGATATGGCTGAACGATGTTTTCTTTAACAGATTAGACAAATTCTCCCGCTCTTCGGCAGTAATTTGCACAATTCCATCCAGAATATTTAAAATATACCCTCTTTCATCTGTATCCAGTAAAAGATTAATAAAACCCACACTCGTCTTTTCCTGAGTTTCACTTAAACCCTTAAATATCTTTGGTTGTATACAGTAAATCTCCCGCACCACCTCCACCAGATCTTTCTTTTTTTCCTGCTCGTACTTATTGTTTCTGAATTTTGGAAATACCCCCAAACGTTCATACTTGGAAATCAACTCATCTGCTGCATTGATCCTCACAAAAGCCTTCTGTTTGGTATTAATAATATTTCGGAGTTCCTTTAAAAGCCTCTTGAAAACCAGATTGTTCCTGTTCACCCCAAACAGTCTTCCAGAACCTTCTTTATCTGAAGAAATAAATTCATTAAAAAAGCTCGATTCCACATACATACTGTGGTAAAAATTGATGGCATTATGATTAAAAGAAGTCAGTTCTTTATACAACTCTTTTTTATGTTCATTCAAAAAATAATAGTAGAATTTGTCTCCGATCTTCTTTTTCCACCGCACATAAGTAATCTTAAATTCAAACTCATTTCCTCCATGGTCTGAAACTACACTTTTGAACACCTCATCTTCGGCAATAATATCCCGGAACTCTATAGCTACACCATTTAAACTCAGGCTAAAATGTCTTTGTTCATTCAACAACAAGAACCACCCAAATTCTGCCTTCAAATAATCCATAAACTCTGCACTGGTCAAAGAATATCCCGTAATTCCGTACAGATTGGATAGCTTTAAACTCGTTCCCGTTTCCTCTACAGGAGAAATCCGGTTATTTTCATTCTTATATACATGTTTGTTTCCCGCATGTATGGTAATGTCGTATTCCAGAAATTGCCCACCTTGCTGATCTTTATAAACCGTCTTCCAAACTGCAGTTTCTGCAAATGCAATAAAGGAGAACCTACCCTTTCCCTTCTTTCCCCTGACCGAAGAAGTCTTTTGTGCTGACTTCCGCTTTAGAGAGTCTAAAAAAGAGCCGAAGGTTTCGCCCAGTGTAGACAAGTCAATTCCGGTTCCGTTATCTGCGATGACCAGATCATCAATATGATCCAGTTCATTCGCATTAAAAACCAGATTAACACAGGTTGCTTTAGCATCAAACCCATTCCAGATAAGCTCAGCAATAGCCTCTTTATACTCCTTGGTGATACCTGCTGAGTCTACGCTATTATTATTTATTCCGACTTTATTTTCCATACCCGGGGTCATATCTATTGAATAGCCAAAAATACTAAAAATATTAGCAAATCAAAACAAACATATTCCTATAAAATAAAAGTATATTTTCTATACCTACTTTAACATTTTTAGGAGCAGGTTTTCCTACTTTAGCACGAAAAAACCAAATTCGCCTAAGCAGGCATCATACACTCTGATAGGAATATAGTAAACTGCAAAAAATGAAACAAAAAGTCTTTACCCTATTTATCTCAATTTTACTTTTTCATCTTTCAGTCCATTCTCAATCTCTTAAATGGAATAACCCGATAGACGCCGGATATCCTGTAATTGATGGCAGGTATTGGCAAACTGGATTAAAAAACACCTACGACCGCTTACCAGGTAACGCTCAGGAAAATGTAAGAAAAGAGCTCTGGGAATTGTCGCAAAATTCAGCAGGAGAATACATCACTTTTACTACAGATGCCCGGGAAATAAAATTAAAGTATCAAGTCAACGGCAGCTATATTATCCCCAATAGTACAGCTTTGAATGTAAGCGGGGTTGATCTTTACGCTCAGGATATAAAAAACAACTGGCACTGGATCAGTGGCAAATACGATCTTGGCGATACCATCAGGTTTCAATTCAGCAACATCAGCGCGCCATTACCCATAAAAGAATACAGACTTTATCTCCCCCTATATAAAACCCCTTCATGGGTTAAGATAGGGGTGGCTTCAACCGCAGCCTTTCAATTTCAGAAAGTAAATGAAAAAGAAAAGCCTGTAGTTATTTATGGCACATCCATTTTACAAGGCGCAAGTTCCAGCCGGCCCGGACTGGCCTGGAGTAATATACTAGGACGAAGATTAAACACTAGAGTTATCAATCTTGGATTTTCCGGCAATGGGCAACTGGAATCCCCCCTGATTGACTTAATCAGTCAAATTGAAGCGTCTTTGTATATACTGGATTGTATGCCGAACCTCTACGACCGAAATAAATTCTCAGATCAAGAAGTTGAAAAGCGGATCACCAGTTCGGTAAAAAGTCTGCAGCAAAAACATCCACATATCCCTATCCTGCTTACCGAACATTCAGGTGCTCTGCCCGGGCTTAATTTAGACAGCTCCGTCACCAGCAAATATACCCATGTTAGCCAGGTATTGTCTGCCACAATTTATAAACTACAAAAAGAAGGTATCAAAAACATTTACCTACTTAAAGCACAAAAAATAGGTTTTACATATGACAGCACGATAGATGGAACACACCCCAATGACATCGGTATGATCCAGTATGCAAACGCATATGAGGAAATAATCAAACAAATTTTAAAGAAAAAGTAATGTTGGCAATCATTGTTATGTACCATGTGGCAACTAACCCGCTAACAGATATGATACAAAACCCTGGCTGGTAATCCTAAAATGACAATATGCTTTAAGTAAGAGATAATATGAGTTGTACAAACCTGTCTACCAAATTATAATTTTACCAATCAGATAAAATAAATGAAAAAAATCTTTGCCCTCACAGCCTTAATCACCTGTTTTTATGTACACACACATGCACAGAACAATGCGATAAAGCTGCAAAACACCATTTCTATCGCGCCAAACGACAGCAAAGCTACCATTATAGCCAAAGCTGCACATGTAGTTCCTACAACAAATCAGCTCAGTGCCTTAAAGAATGAGTTTATTGCTTTTATACATTTTGGCCCCAATACCTTTACACGTGTAGAATGGGGAAATGGTATTGAAGATCCCAAAGTATTTGATTTGAAAGAACTGCATACTGACCAATGGTGCCAGGCCATGAAAGCGGCAGGCATTAAAATGGTCCTTTTAACCGTAAAACACCACGATGGATTTGTACTTTGGCAAAGCCGGTATACCAATCACGGAATCATGTCTACAGGATTCCGAAATGGGAAGGGCGATATCTTAAAAGACCTTTCGGCATCCTGTAAAAAATATGGCTTAAAACTAGGTATCTATTTATCACCGGCGGATCTGTTCCAGGTAGAAAGTCCAACGGGTTTATACGGCAATTTGAGCAAAATTTCTAAACGCACCATACCTCGTCAAGTGGCTGGAAGGCCATTTGTTAACAAAACCAAATTCGAATTTGAGGTTGATGACTACAACGAATATTTCCTCAATCAACTCTTTGAAGTATTAACAGAATATGGACCAGTGTATGAAGTTTGGTTTGATGGCGCAAACCCCAAATCCAAAGGCGGACAGAAATATAATTATGCCGCATGGAAGAAGTTGATCCACACCCTGGCCCCAAAGGCTGTAATTTTTGGCAGAGAAGATATCCGCTGGTGTGGTAATGAATCGGGTGGCACCCGGGAAACCGAATGGAACGTTATCCCCTATCCTAAAAACCCAGATACAGCAAGCCACTTTCCAGATCTAACAGATAAATCTTTAGGCAGCCGGGAGGAACTATACAAAGGAAAATACCTGCACTATCAGCAAGCCGAAACCAATACCTCTATTAGAGAAGGCTGGTTTTACCGGGATGATGAAAAACAAAAAGTGCGCAGTACCGATGATGTTTTTGATATTTATGAAAGAGCAGTAGGCGGCAATTCTACATTCTTGCTTAATATTCCTCCAAACCGCCAGGGCAAATTCTCTGATGAAGATGTAAAAGTGCTGAATGAAACAGGAAAGCGGATTTCCGAAACTTACAGCAAAAATTTATTTGCCAATGCTAAAATATCAAAGCAAGAGCAAAACACAAGCATTACCACCAGCAAACCCGTTACCATCAACAGAATCCTGTTGCAGGAAAACATAGCCAGCTACGGAGAACGCGTAGAGCAACATATTGTTGAAGCCTGGATAGGTCATAAATGGGAGAAAATTGCTTCGGCAACAAACATTGGCTATAAACGTATATTACGTTTTCCAGAAGTTACAGCCTCAAAATTCAGGTTGGTGATTTTATCCTCCAGGGCAACACCTGTTATTGCTACAATAGGCGCCTATTATTACCGCACCAGACCGCCACAGCTCGCCTTCAGCAGAGACATCAACGGTTTATTAACCATATCACCTAAATCACACGAATTTGGGTGGAAACCACACGGAGAAAATGCGACGGCCAACCTGAACAAAGGCACCGAAATCTATTATACAACAAACGGCACTGAACCTACCGCTTCCTCCAAAAAATATACCGGCCCGGTATCAGTAACCGCGGGTGAAATAAAAGCCCTATCCATCGCCGATAAAGAAAAAGGACCTGTAGCCACAGAAACTTTTGGAATTGTGAAAAAAGACTGGAAATTATTAGATACAGACAATGCAACAAATGACCATACAAAGAATATGGCATTCGATGCCAATTCCCAAACTTACTGGCTGGCCAGCGCCAACAAGCACCAGATTGCCCTAGATCTTGGTCGTGAATACCACCTGACAGGCTTTATTTATACCCCGCCTCAACAATTTGCCGATGGTATGATGGAAAAAAGCGATATTCAAATCAGCAACGATGGCAAAAATTGGCAAACTGTAGAAAATGTTGCATTTGGAAATCTCGTCAATGATCCAACACCAAGAACACACTATTTCACAAAAATGCTTACAACAAGGTATGTAAGGGTGCAGGCTACCTCTATCGCAGCCAATAAAAAGAACTTAGCCATTGCAGAACTTGACTTTTTAGAAAAATAGACACAGATGAAAAAACACTTTCTATTACTTCTGCTTTCTTTCCTGGTTCTATCATTGCATGCCAATATCCGACTTCCAAATATACTGGCTAGCAATATGGTATTACAGCAGCAATCCACCACCAAACTATGGGGTTGGGCATCACCCGATGAAAAGATAAAAATTATAACCTCCTGGAACAATAAGACCATCGAAACATCAGCTGATGGAAATGCAAACTGGAAAATTGACATTCAGACACCACAAGCAGGTGGTCCCTATACCATTACTCTACAAGGTGAAAATAAAATTGTCCTCAACAACATCTTAATTGGAGAAGTATGGGTATGTAGTGGTCAATCGAATATGGAGAGGAATTACTATACAGGCATTTCCAGCATTAAAGAGGAATACGAACTGTTGAACAAACTTAATATCAGACTGTTCAACATGCCTAAAACGACTTCAAAAACACCACAAGATGATTGCACCGGCAACTGGACAACCTGCGACACCAGCACTCTTAAAGCATTCAGTGCAGTAGCTTATTATTTTGGTAAAAACTTAAACAAAACTTTAAATGTACCAATTGGTCTTATTGCCAGCAGCTGGGGCGGTACACCTGCAGAAGTTTGGACACAGGAAAATCTGATAGAGAATAATGCAACCTTAAAAGAGGCATCGAAAAAAAACAACCCTACTCCATGGTGGCCGGTAAATGCCGGATATACCTATAACACCATGATTTACCCCATTGTTAATTACAATATTTCAGGTACAATCTGGTACCAGGGAGAAAGCAACCGGGAGGCACCATTGAGTTATACGGAATTAATGAACACCATGATAACCTCCTGGCGTAAAGCATGGAATAAAGACTGTCTCTTATACACATCTGACGCTGCCGACGAACGTTAGCCGGTGTAGATCGCGGGGGTGGGCGGAGCATTGAAAGGGGGGGGGGGGGGGGGGGGGGGGGGGGGGGGGGGGGGGGGGGGGGGGGGGGGGGGGGGGGGGGGGGGGGGGGGGGGGGGGGGGGGGGGGGGGGGGGGGGGGGGGGGGGGGGGGGGGGGGG
>NZ_JAELTV010001178.1 GCF_016429005.1 Pedobacter sp. ASV19 | reverse complement strand
CCCCCCCCCCCCCCCCCCCCCCATTTTCAATCAGAAGACGGCATACGAGATAGAGCTGCCTGTCTCGTGGGCTCGGAGATGTGTATAAGAGACAGAAACCCAGGTTAACTCTCAGTTTTCTAGCGTTGTTTTTGGCCGTGGTATCAAAATAAGATTTAGAAATTAAAACAAATAAAAAATATTATCAAGATTACGTAGAGGTGGTTAAAAAAGGTGCTGATTTTATTTTTGGATACATCAATATATAATACTCCCCAAATATTGGACAGCTGATTAAATTCATAAATTTAACAGTTGAAAAATGAAAAAGAGCGTAGAAAATTCAGTCCTGTATTCAAGACCAAGGTAGTGCTTGAATCGATCAGAGAGGCGAGCACATTACAAGAGCTAGCCAGTAAGTATAGTCTTCACCCGACCCAGATTACCGCCTGGAAACGGGAGTTTCTGGAAAAGG
>NZ_JAELTV010001177.1 GCF_016429005.1 Pedobacter sp. ASV19 | reverse complement strand
CTACTATATGATGCTCTACAGGTCTGGATTAAAAACCAGCTCGGATTCTGAACTGGCAGACGATTGCTTACAAGATCTGTTTTTAAAATTATGGAAAAACAAAGTTACTCGGGGAGAGGTTGCTGCTGTTTAATGTTATCTTTTCAGGTCCTATACCCATACTTTATTCGATGCCGTTAAAAAAGTTAAACGAGTATACAATGGGGCAGACCTGAACCTGGAAGAATCTGATAAAAGCATAGAGGAGAGCATCATTACGGACCAATCTGCGTCTGAAACCAACCATCACCTACACCAGGCCCTGAAACACCTCACCAAAAGACAAAAGCAGATCATCATCCTTCATTATTTCGAAGGTCTTTCCTATAAACAGATTGAGGAGATACTTCCCTTAAAATACCAGGCTATTAGAAATTGTGTTCATGAAGCCATCAAGATTCTGCGTAAACTGTCT
>NZ_JAELTV010001176.1 GCF_016429005.1 Pedobacter sp. ASV19 | reverse complement strand
GCTTTGAGCCCCACTTAATTATAAAACGAGTTATGCAGGTCATGATGCATAAAGCAGAAGAAAAGGGCATTAGCCTCACGAATTCCTTTTGTGATCCGAAATTACCTGCAGTGCTGATCGGTGATCCGTACCGTATTAACCAGGTGCTGCTTAATTTGGTAAGCAATGCGATTAAGTTTACACAAAAGGGCGTTGTGGACATTGCATGTGAAGTTCTGGAAGATTCGAATAAATGGCAAAAGATAAAAATAACGGTTAGCGATACGGGAATTGGAATGGATAAGAATTTTAAAGAACGGCTGTTTGATAAATTTTCTCAGGAAGATGATACTATAACCAGAAAATATGGAGGTACCGGACTTGGGATGAGCATTAGTAAGGAGTTGATTGAATTGATGGGAGGAGAAATGGAGGTGAAAAGTGAAAAAAATACGGGGAGCTCTATATCTTTTACC
>NZ_JAELTV010001175.1 GCF_016429005.1 Pedobacter sp. ASV19 | reverse complement strand
GCAATTGAATTATTTTAAATGCATCATAGCAACTGCGGTAAAGCAAAGAAATCTTACTGCCACTTTAATATGATCGTTCCCTGGTCTACAAAATAGGCTAGTGTTGTTATAATACACATGAGGCAAACAAATAGGATTAAAAGTCTGTATGCTTCTTTATCTGTTTTTTTTAAGGTTTGTGATTTTTCCTTCTCCATGGTTTTGTCGTAATTGTTTGTGAAGTTGTGTACCAAAAAAGTGCCTTGTTCAGAGGCCTGGATTAAAAATACAGTCTATATTGTTTAAATAAACATATTATTTTTTTTAAAGCGATTATTGGTGATGAAAGGTCTTTCATTATGAAAGGCTTTTTATCAAAATAACAGTGCAGTAAAGAAAAGAGTAGTGCTAATAATTCTTAATATTGCAATTTAGATTAACGCACGAATGATTAATAAATATAATTCCATTTCTAC
>NZ_JAELTV010001174.1 GCF_016429005.1 Pedobacter sp. ASV19 | reverse complement strand
GGAAGAACAATAAATGATCCCCAATCTCTCCTTGAACTCACTGCTGCAGTGAAAAAAAGCTTTGATGGTAGTTTTTACGGCTTATTCGGTGTGGGTTACATGCACTTGTTGGCGTATAAGAAACAAGAAGTTGAAATCATGAAGTTTCGACTTGCTCTTAACAAGTGGAAGCTGATTCAAAGGTATGAACAAAAGAAGGATGAGGTAGATAACCTGGTTAAACAAATATCAACCTCGGATCTCGATAAATACTATTGGGGCTTTTATGTAACTGATGTACTGGCAATATCAAAATTCCGGGGTACAAAAGACTATGCTGTGGCGGTTTACGGCTCACTTAGTAAACCACGTTATGAGCCTTTGATGCAACTATGGAAAGATGAGAAAGAATAAACTTAGGGATTATAGATTCGGGTGATTAAAAGGAAATAATCCAGATTTGCTGTATGTAATAT
>NZ_JAELTV010001173.1 GCF_016429005.1 Pedobacter sp. ASV19 | reverse complement strand
TCCCAAGTCACAAGCTGCAGACCTGCACAATGCATGGACGCGTGTGTTTGAGCGGACCTTCTCGCTCAAACGGAATGCGGCATACGTCGATGCGGAACGGAAAGCTTTCTTCAGTGGCAAATGGGCTCGTCTTGCGAAGCTATGGTACGAGTCGTGCAAAATGGCTCAGCGTGAATTGGCGCAGAATGATACTCGCAAGAAGCGACGCACGGATGGGTCTCTGGAGTCTGACTGGAGCGCGCTAGCGACGCGAGTGGCTTCGTTCTCGGCTTTGTTTGCCAAGGGGCAGCGGCACTTTGCATTCTCGTTTGTCGAGGGTCCTCTGGTGCGTGCCGTGCAGGAAGGACATTGGATTTTGCTGGACGAAATCAATCTTGCGTCACCAGAGACTCTCGACTGCCTCGCTCCGCTTCTCCAGTCGAAAAGCGGCAGCATCGTGTTGACGGAACGTGGGGA
>NZ_JAELTV010001172.1 GCF_016429005.1 Pedobacter sp. ASV19 | reverse complement strand
CCCAAGGTGATCTACGTACGCAACAAAACCAAGAAATCCACCGCCCGTGACTAGACTGGTCGACTTGCTACAACGCGCCTTGCAGTTGCATCCCCCTGGCGCGCTATGCGTGGCGTACAGCGGCGGCCCCGATTCCACGGCACTGCTGCATGCACTGGCCTCGCTGCCCGAGGCGCAGGAGCGGGGCCTTCGCGCGCTGCATATCGATCACGGCCTGCATGTGGACAGCCACACCTGGGCCGAGCATTGCCGCCGCCTGGAGGGTGAGTGGCAGGTGCCGTGCCTGGTGATGCGGGTAGAGGTGGATCACGCGCGCGGCTACGGTTTGGAAGCCGCTGCACGCGAGGCGCGCTATCGCGCCTTTGCGCTGTCGCTGCGCGACGGCGAACATCTGCTGCTGGGTCATCATCGCGATGACCAGGCAGAAACGGTGTTGCTCAAACTGCTGCGCGGCGC
>NZ_JAELTV010001171.1 GCF_016429005.1 Pedobacter sp. ASV19 | reverse complement strand
AAATCTTCCATATCATTATGCGCATATTTTATAGACCTCGAGAAAGACAATCTGCTTCCATCTATAATAGAAGCGTGGTCGTATTCATCCAGAATCAAATAATCATTTCTATCCAGCAAGCAGGAAATCACACCCAGATTCACCTGGAAGCCTGTACTAAAAAGTACAGCAGCCTCTTTACCAACATAACTCGCTAGTCTTCTTTCCAGTTCTAAGTGAATATCCAGTGTTCCATTCAGGAATCTCGATCCTGCACAACCCGTTCCGTATTTTTCAACAGCTTGTTTTGCTGCTTCTTTAATTTTTGGGTGATTGGTCAATCCTAAGTATGAATTTGATCCAAACATTAATACTTTTTTGCCATCAATGATCACTTCTGTATCCTGTGCAGATTCAATAGACCTGAAATAAGGATATAGGCCTTTCTCTTTGATTGCATTTGCATCCTTGAATGAT
>NZ_JAELTV010000120.1 GCF_016429005.1 Pedobacter sp. ASV19 | reverse complement strand
CCCCCCCCCCCCCCTTTTTTAATGCTCCGGCCACCACCGATCTCTACACCGGCTAACGTTCGTCGGCAGCGTCAGATGTGTATAAGAGACAGGAATAAGGAAGGCTCAGCCCCAAGTGGGCCAAAATGGTTTGTTAAAGATTTAAAAGTAAGCTGCTTTCCTATGGCTATTGGCAAGGAGATATAGATCCTGTCACTTTGCTTTGAATAATTGCGGTCGTGCAACTTTACATAAACAACAGTATCTGGAACAGCCTTACCTTGCTGGTCCAACATGATTGGAAAGTAAACAGCAAAACTGTCTGCCAGTACTTTAAGTTTTTCCTCACTAAGTCGGCCATCAGCAAAACAATTTGCTGCAGTATCAATAAAAGTAATCAGTTGGTCGCTCAGCGTTTTATCTGAGCCAGAATTCCCGGAACTCACAGCAATGCTCTCTTTTGGAGCTGAAGAATGACAGGCAAAAAACTGCACAATAATAAATAATAGGAGAAAATTTAATATCAGCTTCATATTGATTCATCTATTTACCTTCTTCAAACCGCTCTTTAAATTTTTCTTTTGGCATTACATAGGTTAGATAAGTTATCAGATTATGTTTGTACTGCTCATTGCTTAGTTCCAAACTTTCTATGATTGGATTATTATTTTTATCAATAGAGCCAATCTCTATTTTTCCTCCAACTCCTTTAAAATTAAAAATCAATATAGGATTTTCTATGGTCCCATATTTTGGATTTTTAAAATCATCCTGATTTACATCTGCGTTAATGGTCTTTTTCATCAAATCTGTCATAATATTTGAATACTTTTGATAGTTAACATCTATTAAAACTATCCGGAAATATTTTTTATACGTTTGATCATAGAAAGTAACATATTGAATATCTCCCGCCGTACCCTTAAACCCAATTGGATTTGCACCTTTTCTATAACTCGAAAAATCAGATTGAATCAGGTTTTTATTATTAGAATCAGATTCTGGAATGGTTAGCTTCAAAGACACCATTTTATTATAGTAAGAAGCAAAATACCTCTCACCATCGTTTTTGCTCACTGTAATTTTATTATATAGAAATGCGAATATTGGAAAAAGGATAAAAATCCCTATCACCCATCCTATCGTAGATTTACTCATAATTTTAACTTACTGATATTACATTTATCCCGTTATTTTTGTCTTTGTTATTTTGCTGATCCATTTCTTTTTTGGATTTATCTTCGTAAGATTTCTCCCACATATCAGTTGTTTCACCAATTACAAGATTAGCTGCAGCCCCCATCAATCCACCTTTCATGTTAGAAAATTTAATATCTTCTAAAAGATTTGCTTTTCCAATCGCCGAGGTGAGTCCTCCTAATAATTGCACACCCGGTTTCCCCACCAGAACACCCGCACCATAAGCGATATAACCGGTACTCATTAATAAAAGGCCAGGTGCAACCACACCAGCACTTGTACTTGCAACTGCTTCTACCGTTCCGCCTACAAAAGGGGTATCGGCAACGTCATCGCTCATGATACTTTTGGCAATTAACTTATCCTCACCCGACCAGTACCCTAATGGTGTAAGAATAGCTGTTGTTACTGCAGGTACAGCTCCCGCCGCCATGGTAAGCCCGGAAATAACACCAATGGCCAACTGTGAAACCAGTTGTATAGAAACTTCTTTCCCATTATTACTACTGATCTGTTTCGCCGCATTGTAGGCAATGACCGGATCCATAATTATATTTAAAACACCTCCCTGTGAACAAGCAAGTGTAGATTTGTTCAAAATAGCAAACTCACCCTGAATTTTAGCTGTTGTATGAAACCTAATCCATTTAGTTTCTAAAGTTGCGTCGCAAGCATGAGCTACTTTTATACCCATCATTACACCAGAACTAGCAGCAACTACCATTGCACCAATAACCACAGCTGCCGCTAGTCCACCAGTTAAAACAATCGCGGCCCCAATCATAATTCCGGTCGCAAGCATAGCCAGACCTCCCCAAAACTTTGCGGGACTCTTACAAGAAAGACTCCCGGAGATTTTATTATCTACCAAAGTTAAAAGAGGAACATCCTTATTTTTATGCAGTGTTTTATATGGACGAGTAGACTGCACCGTTTGAGGTACGGTAGACATCATATTCGTACATATAACATGCGTCCCCTGAGGTACAAATGACTCTGCCATACTACTCTATTTTTCTAAGTTTATAATCCACTAATATTTCTACATTATTTTTTACTTCTTCTACAATATTAACATTAGCCTGCTCAATCCATTTTTCGGTTTTGTTAATTAGTATCTGCTCCGAAATCTGTGCATTATAGGCCGAGAATTTATATTCAATCATAGGTTTGAATTTCTCGTTATATAATTTCTCCATTTTAAAGCTGTTAACACTCTTATCGTTTACGTTCCCTTCTTTTTTTAGCTGGATCTGGGTTTCAGTCTCCTTATCAATTTTTTGAGAGAAATCTAAGATTGATTCCTCGCCTTCAAATAATTGAGAATAAAAAGGTCTTGAAAAATTATCATAATCCACAACATTAAGGGTAAGGTACACATCAAAAAAAAGATCATAGAACATCTTTGTATTCAGATCAGCTATCAAATTCTTTTCAATTACAATAGTATTTTCAGCAACAGTAAGGTATTTAAGCAAATTCAATCTCGATTCAGGATCAACCATAAAACTGAACCTTTCTTCAAGCTTTTTTCTGTATTGTTTCCACTTTTCACAAATTTCTTCATGATTCAGTACCTTGTCTATTTTTCCGTTTGTCCCATTAACTAAAACCGCGACATCGCTTTTTACTACATCCAAATCTATCAAAAGGTTAATAGCCTCTTGCATGGCCTCAGGATATACCTTCACAATATTATCTTCCATCCTGACGTTAACAGTCAGCCCTTGCTGGCTCATTCTTTTACTAACAAAAAATTCCCTTTTTGTTTCTGCGTGGCTATGAACGACACCATTCATCCGGCTAATGGTTAGCTGCTCAACTCTATATCTGGCATGGATTTCTGAAGAATCAGATATATCCGCAAGTGCGTCCATTTGCCCTGCCTGATCTGGATTAGTCATCGAAGTCCTATCTTTCAAATCCGCTTCTTCCGCAAAAAATTTAAATCTGCTCATATTGTTTAATTGATCTGTACCTGACTTCCTTTTATAATATGTTCATCCTTAGATATAACTGTTACTGAAGAATCTGAATTTGTTGTAATCGCAGAAGAGGCTTGAATATCTTTAGTACTGGCTTCAATTTTTATCGCAGTTGTTGTCTTTTTACCGATGTTAACCTGCTTACCAGACATATCATTTTGTTTTCCATCCGCTCCTGCGGCAACTGCATTTGCATTGATCGCCTGCTTTCCTTGAATGTTGATGATATTTCCAACCAAATCAATAGTTCCATTACTATTTAAGGTAATTGAACTCTGTCCAGTCTGGATGACAATCTTCTCTTTAGATTGTGTGGTGATCATTCCAGGCCCATTTTCTACCTTAACAAAATTTTCCGCATTAGTTCCAAGGTTTAGCGCATGGTTCAGATCATCAAATGTCAGCGCACTTCCCCTTCTCGAAGTCATTCCTTTGGTATTGCTGTTTTTAAAGCCCTTGCTGTCTCCACTTTTTCCATGAAATACACTTCCGAGGATGACCGGTCTGGCAATATTTCCTTCTTCAAAGGCGACCACCACCTGATCCCCTTTTTCCGGAATCACATGGAAGCCACGGTTTGCTCCCGTGTCTCCACTTCCGGCATTCGGGCTCATGACCCGCAGCCATTCGGTGGGGTCATTGGTCTGACATTCCCATTTAAATTTCACCTTTACCCGTCCTTGCCCTTGAGGATCATCATTGTCCAACACATCTGCAAGTTGCATTTCCGCCTCAGGTTTCTTCACTTGCCCTACAGGAAGTTTTTCACTGTCTGCGGCTACGCCTTCAAATGTGTTTTGATAATGTCCAAGCCCATCAATTTCATGGTAAACTGCGGTTACGATAAACTTACCAAAGTCCTGTACCTGAAAATCCAGACCATTTCTCATACTGGTACTGATGTCTACAATTTTACCCAGACCAACCTTAGGATTATCTCCGCGACCGGAAATACTCACCAATCCCGACACCAAGGCTTTATGCTCATCGTTCACAAAAGTATCAATTTCCTTCTGCGAATTGACACGCACATGCAGGGGCTGATTGAACCTTTTGCTAAAAACTTCATTAGAAGCAGAAATCGCATGGGAAAGATCTGAAAGACTGGAACTGGCCGCTGCAGGCTCGGCACTCAGCAGTTGATCTTCCTGCGGATGATAGGCAAATTTCTTATAATTTAAAGGCGCAATCTGCATTCCATATTGTAAACTGTGCAGATCTCTTCCATAGATCAACGCAATCTGTTCTTCTTTATCTGGTTTTCCAAAATGGAGCACGCTGCCGTCGTAGTAAAACCATTCATGATATTCGGCCGAAAGTCTTTTAATGAAATCAAAATCACTTTCCCGGTATTGTATAATGTAATCAATAGCCGATGTATAGGCTGGTTTGATTTGAAAGTCCAGGTCGTTTTGAGGGGTATCATTTGTGGCCTGCCGGATAATTGTTTTCAGGTCTTTACCAAGGTAAGACCCCAGATCTGGTCCCCGGTCTATAAGAATATCCGGGCTGTAACCGGTAATAACAATATCACCCTGGAATCCATGGGTCTGTGCAATTTCCACTTTGGTGATGATCCCGGTAAAAATGTTTCCGGAACGCTCTACTATTCCAAACTGAGCAGTAAGGCTCTTGCCTATAAATTCTTTAGACTTAGCCAGCGTAATCCCATTGGTCCCCTCCACCTGATCATGATTGATCCGCAGCTCAAAAGTATGGTGCTCGCTGAAACGCTGATCCAGCGTAAAACGGCTGAAATGCAGAATGGGCACCTCCTCTATACTGATGTCTATATTTAGTTGATTGACCATATTTCAGGAATTGAGTCGTTAAAAAATTGCCGGAAAGCAGGTAGTGCTTTCCGGCAAACTTGTTTTTCATAGGCCTATTGCCAATTAGGCCTTCGGCCAGTCATTGGTATGCTCAGCATTACCAATTTTTAGCTTACGTGCAGAAATCACGAAGCTCAATGTCATTGGGGTATTGTCATTTACTGCAATACCTTCATTGTACTGGATGATGTAGGCGTCTTCAAAATGTAATTCCTTCATCTTTGCATCTTCCTCTCCCTTTTTGAACACAATGGTTCCGGCAAAGGCTTTGTACTGGTTGTTCACCATAGATTCGATCACTGAAGTATCTTCAGTAGATTCTACTTCAAGGTGAATGGTTCCACCATATACACCTGATGACGGACGTCCCTTCGCGTCTACGTCCCTGTTTAATGAAAAGCTGCACTGCAGCACATCATACTCTTTTGATCCAAGAGTAACTCTGGTTTTAAATGCCATGATAATTTCTTTTAAATGTTAAACGTCCTTTTAATTTTGAATTAAGCCTTTGGCCAGTCATTGGTATGCTCGGCATTACCAGTTTTTAACTTACGGGCAGAGATCTGGAATTTCAGGGTCATTGGATTATCACCAACAATGTTAATTCCTTCTGAATACTTAACGATGTATCCATCTTCAAAATGTACTTCCTTCATTTTGGCATCTTCCTCTGATTTTTTAATCAGCAGAGTACCTGATAAAGGTTTGTACTGGTTGTTTACCATTGCTTCAACAACGGAGGTGTCTTCGGTCGATTCGAGTTCAATGTCGATCGTTCCGCCATACACGCCGGAAGAGGGTCTTCCTTTTGCATCCACATCACGGTTTAGGGAGTAGGCACAGTGGAGCACATCGTACTCCTTGCCCGAAAAGTTTAATCTTGCTTTGAAAGCCATAACTTTTTGTTTTAGGGTGAGAAACTGTTACTATTAATTTGTATTAACATTAACATCTAAACAAAAAGTTTGCCACTATCTCCTATTAATCAGCACAATAGGATAAATATTTTTCAAACTGGCTCTCAAGCCGTTTTAAGGCTACATTAATTTTGATCCAAAAGTTTCAAGCTTCCGAAGCCACTTTTTACTGTAATCATTCTCCAGCGAGTAAAGATGCCCTATAGTATTGGTATGAACGGGGTGGAAACGGCAGTTTTCAAAAACGTTTCTTTTTATAGACAAGTAAGTTACCTTTTTGTCTTGTTTCCAGTACTCAAAAGTTTCTTCGTCCAAAATAGACACAATTCGTGCAGATCTTCCACTAAAATTATTGCTGATGTTCTGGTTCCTGGAAAGAAATACCTGGTCCGGCATAAACAACCGGTCAAAAAAGCCCTTGATCCGGGCAGGAATGGAGGACATATATACCGGGCAAAATAAAACAACATGATTGGCCCAGACGATCATATCCAATGCCCGTTTCAGATCCGGTTCTAATTCAGTAACACGGTTGGTGAATTGTTTATTGGAATTAAAGATCAGATCGATGATCGCAATTTCTTTGATCTGCGCGCCAGCTTCCTGGGCGCCTTTTTTGTAGGCATCAATCAGCAGGCTTGTCGCAGCCGTTTTTTCAGGATCGCCATTAATGATCAGTACTTGTTTCATGTATTCCCGGTACAGCGTAAAATCTGCGGGACTAAAATATAAAGAAATTGTTAAGTCAGGAAATGTAAAAGAGGTATAAAAAAATATCCGGCTCAGCTGGAGTAGCAGCTGGCCGGATATCTAATATAGAATAACCTGGGTTATTGTTGTGCGTATTCTGTACTCCAGGTGGTTTCTTCATCCTCACCTTTCTGACCGTCCAGTTTGACCACAAAACTTTTAGCTGGAAAATACGGTGTAATATGGATGTCCAGGTGGATTTTATCTTTTTGCTGTTCGTCCCGCTCAAAACGCATAATCTTAAATCTTTCAATGAGACGTTCAGGGCCTTGTATGCCATCCAGGAATTTAACAATCTGTCCACGAAGATCCTGTTCGGTTTTAGAGGTCCAGTTTTCAAACGCTCTCCTGTTTAAGAAGTCGAACAAAACTTTGGTCACATAATCGAACACACGTACAACAGAATAGGTCTGCAAACCGATATTATCTCCGTTAAACAGGGTTTTAGCCGAAAAAGCCATGACCTTTCCGTACTCATTCACCATAGGAACAAGACCTATACGTTCCAGGTGAGAGATTTCACTCTTTTTAAGATCAAACTTTACACCGTCAACATCATTGATGGCACCATGTTTCTTACCAGCTGTAACCTGCGACATCAGGGTATAATACATTTTTCCCGCCAGTGCAGCTGAACCAGGAACCGTCAGATCGTCCTCTTCACCAACTTCAGCCACTTTTCCTCTGCCCACCAGCCAGTTACAAGTCATGATCACATTAGACCTGAAAGCATCTCCCCCGGTAAGGTTTGCTGCAGTAAACAAATCAATCACATCATCCGGCTGGTCCAGATCAGCAAAATCAGTAATCAGCATCGCTTTATTCTGGTAAGCGATCTTTCCCCATTTTTCTACCACCTTATTGGAGCCCATATAACCTGGAACCACCATTAAAGAATAATTCTCTCGAAGATCCAGTCTATCATACTTTTGCTTCAGTTCATCTGCAACATAGTCTATAAACCTTGGATTGTCCAAATCCTTGATCTGATCCATAGAGGCATTCAGAACCACCACATTTTTTAATTTATCAGATTCTGTATTCTGATAAAAAAGGTTTACAGAGCGATAAGCCTGCTCCAGTTCTTTTGTAGTCTCTAAAGCGGTTGCTATATTTTTATTCAGGTTCTCCTCTGCAGCTTCTAGTTTTTCCGTGCTTTTATCGAGCATCGATGAAACAGAATCAGAGTCTTCCAGTACATCAATCCAGAGTTGAATCTTTTTCTTAAGTTCTTCTCTTTCTTTCTTTTTCTCATCTCCGGTTAAAAAGATTTGCTTCCTCGCTTTTCTTTCCGGGTTTAAGTTTTGTAATCCGTCAACAGTAGCTTCCAATAAATCGAAGCCACCTACTCTTGCCAGTTTTTCCAGGCTCGCTTCTAGGCTAAGCTTTTCTCCCGCCTGCTTTTCTGCTGGCTTGAAGGACGTGCCTGAAGCGGCTTCCTGCGTTATTTTTTGTTCATCTGGAGTTGCCATTTTAATTTATTTAAATCGGGTTGATCCCTGGTTCTTAACTGGACTATTTATTTGCTTCTAATTCAGAAACGAAGTTTTTAAGCGCACTGATAAAGGCGTTTTTTGTTTCTGCATCATCTAATGTGGCTTTCAACGTTTTGTTGGACTTTAATTGTTTAATCACATTTAAAGACATTTCCTTCTCAATGTTCACATTATTCAGATAAGTACTCTGGTTAATGATGTTTTTTACTGAAAAATCGCCCAGGTTATTAAACTTCAAGGTTTCTGATACCGGAGAACCATCCTGTTTTTCAAAAGACACATTCACCTTTGGTTTATAGTGGTTAAAAACTTCCTGTACAGTTTTCAGTCCTTCCACCTTTTCCGGCTTTATCGGCTCATTATCTGTAAGTTTTTGAATAAACAACGTTTTATTGTGGGCAATATCTGCAAATGCTTCAGAGGTATCTACCTTTCTCTCATTACCGCCAATTTCATAGTTAAACATAGTATTGGTATTTAATGGTTTACGATTAATTTAAATGTCTTTATTATTTATTATGCTTCTGTTACCGGCACCTGCTCTATGATCTCCCATTCCAGCCGGTCTTCAGTTGCGTGTTTTTTTACCACAATTGTATTCCCCTTCTTTAACTCCCCGGAAATAATGTACTTTGATATTGGCCTTCTGAGTTCATTCCGGATCACTCCAGACAACTGCCTTGCTCCATACTTTGGAGTGAAGCCGCTCAGTGCCAGCATTGTTGTTGCCTGTTCATCAATCTCAAAAGTTATGCCTTGTTTCTCCAGAGCCTCAATTAAACTCTTCAGCTGGATCTCAAAAATCCTGACTACGTTCTTTTCGCTGATCGGTGCAAAAGGTACAATTTCGGATAAACGGGCCAAAAATTCGGGTCTGAAATGCCTCGCCATAATCTCCATCAGTTGAGAAGAACCGGGTATTTCCCCTTTTCCAACTTGTTCTGCAATCCATTCACTTCCAATGTTCGAGGTGAACAGAATCAGGGAATTCGAAAAGTCACCCTCTTTACCGAGCCTATCGTGCATATGTCCTTCATCCAGGATTTGCAGAAAAGTATCAAATACAGAAGGATGTGCTTTTTCTATCTCATCAAAAAGCAACACAGAATAAGGTTGTTGTCTGATTTTATTGACCAGCAGACCGCCTTCTTCATATCCAACATAACCCGGAGGCGCACCATATAATAGAGCAGCAGAATGTTCTTCTTTAAATTCGGACATGTCAAAACGGATCATTGCCTTCTCATCATTGAACAAAAACTCTGCAATAGATTTGGCCAGTTCTGTTTTACCTGTTCCGGTAGGCCCTAGTAAAAAGAAAGATCCGATAGGCTGTCCTTTTTTATTTAAGCCACTCCTGGATTCCAGAATGGCATCCGACACTGCCTTAAGGGCTTGATCCTGTCCAACCACCCTTCTTTTCAGGAACTGCTCCATATTCATTAACTTCTCTTTCTCCTGTGCCTGGATTTTCCCTAATGGGATCCCGGTTTTGTAGGAAACAATAGAAGCAATATCCTGCTTCCCTACCTCATCCGTTTTTTGAGCAGTAAGAATTTTAAGTGCAGCGAGGTTTCTGGTGAGATAGTCCAGGTATTCTTCCGGGGTTTCAAAAGCCTCAGTTTGAGTTTCATCTGTAAGTTGCCCCAGCAGTACCGGGCTCACTTTGTCCTGCATCTGACTGTACAGCCACCTGTAATCTGCCAACTGATGTTCTTGCTGAGCTTCAGGCTGTCCAAGTTCAGTTAGCGACTGTTCCAATTCAGCCAATACCTTATCTGAGGTATCGTTCATCATTTTCATCGCCGCCATGGTACGATCCAGCAGATCAAAGGCAGAATCCGGCAACCGGCGGTCTTTCATGTAACGTTTGGCCAGACGAACACACTCCGGAATAGCTTCTGCCTGTATCTTAAGCTGATGATGCTCTTCATATTTTTGCGTCAGTTTTTCGAGCATTTTTATGGCTGAAGCCTCATTCGGTTCATTCACCTGCAACACCTCAAACCTCCTGCTGAAGGCTTGTTCAGGCTCTATAATCTTCCGGTATTCATCTATAGTGGTCGCACCAATGACTGTAATCTCTCCTCTGGCCAGTTCAGGTTTAAGCAAATTGCCTACCCCACCACCAATGGGTCCTTTGTTATCTAACAAAGTATGGATCTCATCTATAAACAGTACAGCCTTATCGAACTGCTTAATTTCCTTTAAAATATTTTTTAACCGGTCTTCAATTTCTCCTTTATAAGAAGCACCAGCAATCAGTGAGCCCAGATCGAGTTCAAAAAGCTGCACATTTTTGAGCAGATCAGGAACATTATCAGCAATGATATCTTGCGCAAAACCATCTACAAGTGCCGTTTTACCCACACCTGCATCACCGGTAATAATCACATTTGGCTTTGTTCTGCGGCAAAGGATTTCCATAATCATCCGGGCCTCTTTATCTCTGCCAATGATCGGGTCTGTCTTCCCTTCCCTTGCCAGGGCAATACGGTCAATACAATATTTGTGCAATGAAGAGGCTGCCCCGCTGGCTTTTCCTGCCCCCTTATCAGAAGAGGCTGGAGAAACCGCGTGCTGAATTTCCTCATCTTTGATATACAGATCCAGAAGTTCCTTTTCTTTAATGGGAAAAGACTTTAGCTGGTCCGGTTGAAATCCTATAGTCGGTTTGCAAAGCGCCGTGAGCACACAAACCGGAGTGATCAAATCAAGTCCAAGTTTAATACGGACCAGGTCGGCCTCTTCAAAAACTTTTGAAATTTCGGCGCTGCCCTTTACGTCTTCCGGTGCAGAAGCAGTCTTATCCAGTTCATCGATCCGAACTTCCGCCCATTCACTGATGTATTCTTCATCCTTTCCAATGGAACTTAAAAAGGTCCGTAGCCCTACTTCCTTGTGCATTAAACCCTTCAGCAAATGCGCAGGAGAGAATTCCGGATTATGATACTCTTTAGCCAGAGACTGGGCTATCCTGATGGCTGTTTTAACCGACTCGCTGATATTTGTAAGACTCATAGCTATTATGGTTTTTCAGTTTCTGGTTTTTGATTAAAATTCCCTTCGGTAATGTAGTAGTAATTTTTCCCGTTGGAAATGAATTGCTGCCCAACCTGTGTCGCCTTTTTGAAGTTATCGCTTGTACTCATCAAGAACTTGATATAAGCTTCAAAGTCTGGCTGTGGCATTTTACTGGATTTGGATAGTTCGCCCACCTTATACTTATCCAGGAGCTCTGTACTTACCGGCAATCCTATTACCGTCTGGATGTACTTAGCCAATGTCATGTCCTTGATTTCTCCTTTGGAGATCTTCAAATCCAGGAGGTTTTTGGGGATATTCAGATAGTTTTTAAGCAGCTTGCTTCTGAAAGAAGATTGATCTGGTTGCAAGTTCTGCCCGATCATCAGGGAGAATATATCGTTGATCTGTTTATACTCCATGGTATTCAGCACGACTATATATTGCATCAGGTTCTTATTTTTGGAAACTATATCTGCGGGTGCGCTGGAAGTCAGATAATACTTAAATGCATTATGTGGCATTTTATCCGCAACATCTTCTGAAACAGGAGGCAAAAGAAAGCTTTCTACATATGGAGACAACTTTTTACGTTCTATTCCAGTTAACCTAAAAGCGCTATCCAGTGAGTTGATCTGACTGTTAATATCATAGTCAGTTTCTCTCATGAAACGTTTAACCGCTACTGTGATCAATTCATTGGAATTGACAGCTCCTTTAGCCGGGAAAACCACGCCACCCTGGATCAAACTGTTTTTTGGATAGTCCAGATAATAAGATACCGAATCCAATTGGCTGGTATTATAGGCCTGGGTATTATTTAATCCTTCACCTTTTACCATGAAACGTTTCTTTCTGTCTGCCAGATATACTGCAGATTCTGAGACCAATCTTTTGGATTGCAACACGAAATTATTGAATGTAGGATCATAATCGCTATACATTTGTATCGACAGCAGTCTGGCATCTGCTCTGGCAAATTCTTCAGAAAGATCACTCAGCTGTGTAGCCGAAGCAACCTCATTTCCCGTACTACCAATCAATACAACAAGATTGGTTTCATTAACATGGCCCTTCAATAAGTTCAGACCCGAACGGATACCATCATAAACAGGCTGCTGATTGATTCTGTTGGTACATCTCTCCGTTTTCCTGGCTTCAATGGTTAAGAAATCCATCAGTTTACGGTAATCCGGAGATACACCGGCTGTGCTGAAAATTCCAGGAGCAGTGCAATTGGCCGCATCTCTGTACACTACCGCACCATAACTGATCTTATTTTTCCTGTCGTACTCATTAAAAACATTTTCAAAAGATTGTATGGTATTTCTTAGCCCCGAGAAATATTTCCTCATCGGACTTCCCCCGTCCAGAACAAAGATCACATTGATCTTATGGATGTTCTTTCTAAGGTTGAGGTAAGTGGAGTAAGGCAAACTGGCTCCATTGATGGTAATCACACTGTTGCTAGATTTATTATACACATCGGTTGCTACTCCAAGCGTATAAGGGCCCTTTCCATCATTTTCGACAATAGGGGTACTCCTCAAAATCAGATCATTTTCCGTATCTAAAAGGGGATCTGCATGCGCGTTATGGAGTAATAAGGATAGGGAATCGGCCTGTTCATAAGAACTAAATTGCTGTGGGGCGATATATAAACGGTCTCCCCAGTTATGAATGGCGTCTGTTCCAACCCAGCCTGTAATGCTTTTTCTGGCACTGTCTGCGACCAGCTGATCTTCGTTTCCAATCAGGTATTTTTTATCATCTTCAGATTTCTTATATACATAAGTAATCTCATGCAGCCGTATTTTCGCAATTCTCTTTTTTAGTTCCGGAGAATCATACACATATACAGAATCTGTATTGTCAAAATATACTCTTGAAGCAGTTAAAGGTGTTTTTCCGTTGATAATGGCAATTGCCTTTTCTGAATACCCGTTTTGTGGATTAGAATATGACCTCTGCCACAAGAGCAATTTAGATTTAGGGATCCAACCGTAACTAATAGCAGTTTTCTTATCGTTAATTTTTCTGCCCCTGATCATTCCAGCTTTATACTTAATCAGTTTCAGGTACCCGTTTTCTTCCTGTGATACATAAAAGGGTTCCATAAAGTTTAATTTTTTCATCATCAAACTCCCACCCGGGCTGGTCGTCGTATAATTATCTGCACGGTCGGAGAACACAATCCATGGAAGTTTTGACGTTCCGCCATCTTCGGCAACCTGCGTTGACGAACTTGGTTTCGCATAAGATTTAGGCATATATTTCACCTTTTTGCCAAAGGAAAGTGGCGACTGGGCCATTACAAAGGCAGTTTGGGTGACAAGGAGGACAAGAGATATAATTCGTTTCATAGGGTTTATTTTTTAACTGTCTTTGCAGAATGTTGTTTGATGTTCACAAGTGTTGCACAAGTAGAGCTTGGGCTGATCGTAAGCTGCGCTTCATCAACCACGATCTCTCCTCCAAACGTGAGTCCCATGCAATAAGAATAAAAGTCTGTTGCTTTTTTAGCACTGTCCTGCTCCACATTTACAGTAACCTTTTCATTATTACATAGATACTTACGAACCAGGTAATAATAATTAGTGTTGAAATCTGCACCATTAGCAATTGCTTGCAGCCTCGCTCTGATGTCGTCAATCACTTTACGTTCACCTTCTCCGGGAACCACCATATCCGTTTCCAGTTCTGCATTGGGATCTGTAATGAAAATGGTATGAAAGATTGGCCGGTGACTTTTGTCTGTGGTGAGCTTCACCAGATATTTACCCGGTGCGTGATAAGTGTATAAAGCCTGTCTCTTATACACATCTAAAAAAGGGGGGGGGGGGGGGGGGGGGGGGGGGGGGGGGGGGGGGGGGGGGGGGGGGG
>NZ_JAELTV010001170.1 GCF_016429005.1 Pedobacter sp. ASV19 | reverse complement strand
GTATAAGAGACAGGGAGGTCTTTAAGACAAGATCTTTTATAATATGATAATTTAGCGTCAGATTACTTACAAGGTTATCTGTTCCAGCATTATTAGTTTGTAAAAGAAATGCCATTGGATTTACTTGAACAGTATTATTACTCCAGCTTAATTTACCATATTGGTCGTATGGATCGGGTAAGTTAGGTGCTAAAAGTATGAATGCTGTTAGATCTGTGCTTAATAGGTTGCTTTGGGTATGACTATAGATAGCAGAAAAGCTTCCGTTGAAACGGTCCTCTGTTTTTCCTAAGTTTATATTGGTGTGAAAGCTCGCTCTTTTTAATCCAAAATCTCCTGGAAAAACAGTTCCTTCCTGATAATAATTTCCACCAATTATGTGGTTTACATTTGCTGTACCTCCACTTATATTGAGAGATACATTGGTTGCTGTCTCTTATACACATCTCCGAGCCC
>NZ_JAELTV010001169.1 GCF_016429005.1 Pedobacter sp. ASV19 | reverse complement strand
GAATTAGCTGCGTCGTGGAATCCATTAATATAATCGAAAATAAAAGCCAGTACAATGATAACGATCAGTAAGGTTGCCATAAGTTTCTTTTTCATGCGCAGTATGTTTCGCCGATAGCGAAAACGGGCTGCGCACTATTATGCATATTTAATGATAATGGATTCGATCACATTGGCTGCATCCTCACATTTGTCGGTGGCAATTTCCATTACCTGGTAGATCTCACGTTTCTTGATCACTTCCTTGAAATCGTTCTCCTGCTGGAACAACATTTCAATGCTCATGTCAAATACATCGTCGGCCTGGTTCTCGATGCTGTTCACTTTCACCAGCGCTTCGGTCATTTCACGGAGATGCTTCATATCGCGCAAGCCCAGTACCGCTTTCCTGATCTCGATGGTTCCCTGCAGGATCAGTTCGGCCATCTTCTGGATGCCGGTATCATTGGGGTTTACAC
>NZ_JAELTV010001168.1 GCF_016429005.1 Pedobacter sp. ASV19 | reverse complement strand
ATATACTGGTTCATGTAAATAAAGAAATGCTGCAATTTATCAATAGGAATATTTTAAGTAATGCAACTAAATATTCTCCTTCGAGAGGAATTATAACCGTATCATGCAGTATCGAAAACAACCAAATAACGGTTGCCTTTGCAGACCGGGGAATTGGAATCAGGGAAGATCAGCTTGAACAGCTATTTAGTATTCGAGATGCTAATGTATTAGACAGCTATTATTTAGAGGGCGCTGGAATTGCCTTAAGTATTTGCAAGGATATGATCTGCCAAATGAACGGAAAAATATGGGCGGAATCGACCTACGGTTATGGTGCAACTTTTTTCTATTCATTACCGCTTGAAATGTAGTGATGTATACGATTGTAAACTGCTCTTGCTGTGGATTGCAGATATAAGACTTCTGCTGTATTACCGGGCCAAGAAATTGCGGGATGAGGAGTTGGGGTACGATA
>NZ_JAELTV010001167.1 GCF_016429005.1 Pedobacter sp. ASV19 | reverse complement strand
CCAATATTGCGCACGAAATCAGAACACCGCTCACATTAATTAAAATGCCGCTGGATAAACTCCTGTCTAAGGAAGGAACAGTGAGGACTCAGATAATCTGAACATGATCAACAAAAACACGAACAGACTCATAGACTTAACAAACCAGCTTCTGGATTTCAGGAAAACGGAATCGGCAAGCTTCAGCCTGAATTTTATAAAAACAGATATCAATGAACTTCTGAATGATGTATTTAATGATTTTAAGCTTTCTGCCCAGCAAAAAAAACTGAGTTATGTGCTGGAACTACCACGTCTTATTGTACTCCATGCTTTTGTCGATCCTGAAGCCATGCGTAAGATACTTGCCAATTTGATCAGCAATGCCATTAAGTATTCCAAATCCAGGGTTTTAGTAAAGCTGCTGCCTCTAACCAGTGAGGATGAAGTGTTTTATATCCAGGTTTCAAATGATGGT
>NZ_JAELTV010000011.1 GCF_016429005.1 Pedobacter sp. ASV19 | reverse complement strand
CCCCCCCCCCCCCCCCCCCCCCCCCCCCCCCCCCCCCCCCCCCCCCCCCCCCCCCCCCCCCCCCCCCCCCCCCCCCCCCCCCCCCCCCCCCCCCCCCCCCCCCCCCCCCCCCCCCCTCTTTTCAAGCCGAAGACGGCATACGAGATAGAGCTGCCTGTCTCGTGGGCTCGGAGATGTGTATAAGAGACAGGTTCTGGCGTTTTCTGCCTCTTTGCTTTCAGCATTATCTTATTTCTTCGCTGTAAAAAATAAAGAACCGGAAGAGCAAAAATCCTGGCAACGTTTAGGAAGGATTGCATTCTTCATCAACTGGCTGAGTGTTATTGGAATAGGTTCAACATTATTTTACCTGATCCTGAACCATTTTAATGAATATTATTACGTTTACTTCCACTCTTCAAAAGCTTTACCTGTTTATTATATTGTTTCCGCGTTTTGGGAAGGACAGGAGGGAAGTTTCTGGCTTTGGGCATTCTGGCAGTCCCTGCTGGGTGTTATACTGATCTGGAAAGCTAAAAACTGGGAAAATGGTGTGATGACTGTAGTTGCTTTTTCGCAGGCCTTTTTAACATCTATGTTGTTGGGCGTGGAGATTTTCGGTGAACGCATTGGAAGTTCGCCTTTCATCCTGCTCAGAGACGCGGTGAACCTTAAAGACATGGCACCGGTTGTTTTTGCTAACCCCGAAAATTTCAAGAACTACCTTAAATTTATTACCGACGGACGTGGTTTAAATCCATTGCTTCAAAACTACTGGATGGTGATCCATCCGCCAACCCTTTTTCTGGGATTTGCGAGTATGGTGGTGCCTTTTGCTTATGCCGTTGCCGGATTATGGCAGCGTAAATATAAAGACTGGGTCAAACCAGCTATGCCATGGGCTTTATTTGCCTGTATGATCCTGGGAACCGGTATAATCATGGGCTCTTTCTGGGCTTATGAAGCATTGAACTTCGGCGGCTTCTGGGCATGGGATCCTGTAGAAAATGCATCGATGATCCCATGGCTTATGCTTATCGGTGGGGTACACGTGATGATCGCTTACAAGAATACCGGACATGCTTTCTTTACAGCAATAGTTCTGGTACTGCTGAGCTTTATCCTCGTATTGTATGCCTCCTTCTTAACCAGAAGCGGTATTTTGGGCGAAACCTCGGTACATTCTTTTACTGACTTGGGCATGTTTGGACATCTGATCTTGTATAATGTGGTATTCCTGGCCATTCCGACCTACCTGCTGATCTCCAGATGGAAAGAATTGCCAATCACTAATAAAGATGAAGAAACGTATTCAAGAGAGTTCTGGATGTTTATCGGTGCCCTTGTGGTTACAGTAGCCTGTATCCAGGTGATTTTCTCTACCTCAGTGCCTGTATTCAATAAAGCTTTTGGAACCAATTTTGCGCCCCCAATAGATGCTATTAAATATTATAACCAATGGCAGGCACCTTTTGCTATTCTGGTGACCATTATATCTGGTTTCTCACAATTCTTGAAATACAAGCGAACAGATACCCGTAAATTCTACAGCAGTCTGATTGCGTCCATCATCATTTCGCTGGTGGTTACGGCTTTGTTTGTTTGGGTAACAGATATTTACAATAATCTGATGTATATCCTGCTGAGTTTCAGCTGTGTGTTTGCCATTTTGTCTAATGCCCGTGTGGTAGCACAAGGTTTTGGAGGTAAAGGTAAACTGGTTGGCGCTGCAGTGGCCCATGTGGGATTTGCCTTATTGCTCCTTGGGGCTTTGGTTGCTGCCGCAACCAGCAAACCCATCTCGATCAATGATACGAATTTCATCCCTGTAAAGGACTTTGAAAAAGTAGAGAAACCGGGCCAGAACATTGTTTTGTATAGAAATGAGCCTAAAAAGATGGGCAGGTATACGGTTACTTATGTAAGTGATACAACCGTTGCGCCTAATACTTTTTATAAGCTGAACTTTAAAGTCATGGACGAAAAGACCGGTGCCATTAAAGAAGATTTCGATTTGAACCCACATGTTCAGGTGAATGAAAAGATGGGATTGATTGCCTCTCCGGATACCAAGCACTACCTGACTTTTGATATCTACACCCATATTACCAGTGCTCCGGATAAACAAGCAGCGCATGCAGGTCATGACGGACATTCGGAGGAAGAAAACTATAAAGCACCAAGAATACTCAACGTAAGTACTGGTGATACGATCCATACCAGCAGCGGTGTAATTACGGTTCAGAACCTGAATTTTAAACCTGTAGCTAAAGATCTTAAACTGGATGCTAAAGACGTAGCTGTTGGTTTGCCACTGGAAATTAACCTGAACGGAAAAATCTATAAAACAGAACCTCTGTTCCTGGTGAAAGGTAATAATACTTTCGATTTTGCAAGGAATATCGATGAACTTGGCCTTCGTGTCAGATTTACCAAAATCATTCCGGATCAGAAGAAAGTAGAACTTCAGGTCTATGAAAAACCACAACAAGCCAAAGACTGGGTGGTATTCAAATCCATAGAGTTCCCATATATCAATTTATATTGGGTAGGAACTATTGTGATGGTTGTCGGATTCTTTATCTCTATTTTAAGGAGGAAAAAAGAACTAAAACCTTTAAGATGAGAATAGTCTGTCTGGGATCCGGAAACGTAGCCACACACATGGCCCTGGCCTTTAAATCGGCGGGTGCTGAGTTTCTGCAGATCTGGAGCAAAACTTTGGGCCATGCAGAGGTACTTGCCGTGCAAACAGGAGCAATAGCAACAGACAAGCTTAAAGATATAAACCGGAACGCGGATCTATATATCATTGCTGTTAAAGACGATGCTATCGTTGAAATAGCAGAAGCCTTAAAGGGCATCGAAGGCCTTATTGTCCATACCTCAGGGGCAACCTCTATAGACATTTTTATACCAGCAGCCATCAAGCATTTTGGGGTGCTTTATCCGCTGCAAACTTTTTCTAAAAGTAAAGCTGTCGACTTTAGTAAAATACCCTTATGTATTGAAGCGGGAACAGCTGAGACCCAGATCCTGCTAAAGGAAGTGGCAAAAGCCATCAGCCCCCTGATATACGAAGTGAACACTGCAGACCGGAAGTTATTGCATCTGGCGGCTGTATTTGCCTGTAATTTTACCAACCACCTTTACCATCTGGGCCAGGAAATCCTGCAGCAGAGCCAATTGAGTTTTGATTTGCTGAGGCCATTGATCCTGGAAACAGCAGAAAAAGTACAAACAGCTTTGCCTTATGATGTACAAACAGGACCAGCTGTTCGGGACGACAAACAAACCCTGGAAAGACATCTTGAATTACTGCAGAACATGCCTGAACTGGCAGAAATATATAAAACACTAAGCAAAAGCATTAAAAAAACATATCTATAACCGAATTGCCGTTTTTGCTTCTTATTTTTGACACACATTATGAGTATTTTTAAATTAAGAATAAATTTTGAAGAACAAGGTAAAGATCCAATTGAACTTCCTATTACCGGTGGAGAATCGGTACTGGATGCTTGCCTTGACCATGGAATAGAATTGCAGCACAACTGCGGCGGGGTATGCGGTTGCAGTACCTGCCATGTTTATGTGACCAAAGGAATGGACAATATTCAGGAAATCTCCGATAAAGAAGAAGATTTCATTGACAGAGCTGTTCGTCCAAGGATCACCTCAAGACTGGGCTGCCAATGTGTAGTCATTGATGGAGATATAGAGGTAACCATACCAGACCAATCAGAATTTTTAGGCCATTAATCAAATAGAAACAACCATTTATGCAAGATAAATTTGCGCTTCCTATTTACTGGAACGACCATGAAGATATAGCTCAGGAGCTGTATGAAAAGTTTGGCGATGATTTTAATGAGGCTAAGATCTACCGCATCCGCTTTACAGAATTAATAGAGTGGGTACTGGAACTGCCTAATTTTAAAGGAACCAGAGAAGAAAGTAATGAAGGCCATCTGGAGCAAATCCAGTCTGCCTGGGTTTATGAATGGAGAGATAACCAGGATTAAGCGATGTTTCTGCAAAAACTCAAAGAGATCAGCACCTTCATCTTCGATGTAGATGGCGTGTTAACCAACGGCGATATCTTAGCAACTGATAGCGGAGAGTTTTTGCGCACATTTAATATTAAAGACGGTTATGCGCTGCAATTGGCCGTAAAAAAAGGCTATCAGGTATGTATCATTTCCGGTGGCAGCGGCGCAGCCATGCAGAAACGCTTTGATGGCCTTGGAATTAAACATGTTCACCTGGGGGTATCCGATAAAGTTAAAGTCTACGAGGATTTTCTTCATCAACATCAGATCACAGATGCCGAAGTACTGTATATGGGCGATGATATTCCTGATTATAGAGTCATGAAAAGGGTTGGCCTGCCGACTTGTCCGGCAGATGCTGTTGAAGAGATCAAATCGATATCTATGTACATTTCTCCACAAAACGGCGGGCGTATGGCCGTTCGGGATGTGATTGAAAAAGTACTTCGGGTACAAGAGAAGTGGTTTGATGAAAACCCTTCTGCCGCCGATTCCGGCAAATAAAATCAGTCAAAATCTTTCTTTTTTGTTACTGCAACAAATTAATTACAATATGTGATTAAACCCTGTGTGTCCTTTTTCCTCTATACCATTACAAAACACATACATAGGGAATCCCGGTAAGGAGATTTCAGCAGCATTAAAACTAAAAAAAGAAAAATTATGAAAAAGTTATTGATGATCTTCTGTTTGTTATTTAGTGTAATCACTTTTGCAAACGCACAAGGCGGCCGTAAAATGGCGGATCCGGCCGAAAGAGCTAAAAAATCTACAGATAGACTGGCTGAAAAACTGAGTCTGAATGACGATCAGAAAGCAAAAGTTCTGGCCATTTACACCGATCAGGCAACACAAATGAACAAAGCCTGGGAAGACAGTAAAGAAGACAAGAGCGCAATGAGAACCAAAGTTGCAGGCATCATGTCCGACAGTGATACTAAAATTACGGCCTTATTAACGGACGATCAGAAAAAAGCTTATGATGCTTTAAAAGCAGAAAGAAAAGCAGCGATGGAAAAAAGAAGAGGTAACGGAGACAATGGCGGTGGCAATCGATAATTTTTTTTAATCAAATAATAAAAGCGGCTTTACGCCGCTTTTATTATTTTAGCGCTCTATGTACAAACAGCAACTTCCCATTATCCTCGCCTCGAAATCTCCCAGAAGGCAGGAATTGCTCCAGCAAATGGACCTTGACTTTAAAGTCGTGTTAAAAGATGTAGATGAAAGTTATCCGGAGGGGCTAAGTCCAGCAGAAATAGCGGTCTATATTGCGGAAAAAAAAGCGAAGGCCTTTCTCGCAGACGAGCCAAACACCATTGTCATCACAGCAGATACTATAGTGGCCTATAAAGGGGAAATTATGGGCAAGCCTGAAGATGCGGAACACGCGGAACAAATGCTGACTAAACTTTCAGGCACTGTTCATGAGGTGTATACCGGCGTAAGTCTGATCTATAATGGCGAGATTTTATCCTTTTTTGATCTTACAGAAGTCTATTTTAAAGAATTAACCACGGAGCAGATCCGCTACTATATTGAGCACTATAAACCATTTGATAAAGCAGGAGCTTATGGTATCCAGGATTGGATAGGAATGGTTGCTGTAGAAAAGATTATAGGGTCTTATACCAATGTAATGGGTTTGCCAACGGAAAAGTTATATACCGCGCTACTGGCTATTTAACCGGAAGCAAGGATTGCAGTACCCCCATTTTTAAATCATAGGTGGAGAGGCTCAGCTTCTCCAACCCAATTTCATTAATGACATAATTCGTTAGTATAGCTGCCAGAACAATCATATCTACCCGCAGGGGGATAAGTCCTTTCATGCCAGCCCTCTCTTCGTGTGTGGAAGCAATGAGTTCTGCAGCAAGCTTTTTATAGGCTGCCATAGGCAGTGTGCAGGAAGCAATTTCTTTAACCTCCACATCCTTTAATAACAAGGTTGCAAAAGTTTCAAAAGCACCAGCTGAGCCAATTAGAGCTAAAGGCTGATGTGCAGCACAGGCCTCCTTTAATTCTCTCAGTGTGTTTTCCAGATGATCCAGAATGATGTTCTTGTCTGCTTCACTGATCGGGTCCGATTTAAAATAAGCCTGCATTAAGCGTGCAGCACCTATATTATAGCTTTTTTTCCAAAGTACCTGTTCCGGGTTACAAAGGATAAATTCAGTACTGCCACCTCCAATATCCATAATCAGTGAGGGCTCAACGATCACGCCCGTAGCCTGTACACCCATAAAAATATAACCGGCCTCTTCTTCTCCGCTGATCACTTCAATATCTATGCCGGCGCGCAATTTTGCGGCTTTAACAAAATCGGCCCCATTTGCAGCGCTTCTAACAGCCGAAGTTGCGGTTGCCCTGACCACATCAACCTGTTGGTTTTTGATCTCTTCTGCGAAGGATATTAAAGTCTGAAGCCCTCTTTCGAAGGCTTCAGGTATAATAATGTTTTCATTGATCTTTCCTTCTCCCAGTTTTACAGGCGAATTGGTCTTATAAACTACATTGATCCTGTTGGAAAGGTCTGCAATAATTAAATGAAAAGTATTGGTTCCTAAATCTATTACAGCTGCTCTCATAATGGGTTTTTTACAGGGCAAATGTATTAATTTTTATAGGCAAACCATTTGATCATCTCTTTGAAGCTTGCTTTTTTACCATACATTAAAATCCCAACCCTGTAAATCCTGGAAGCTACCCAAACTGTCCCTACAAAGCCGATCACCATCAGACCCATAGACAGCATGAGCTGCCAGTCTGGAACACCATAAGGTAGACGGACCATCATGGCAATAGGAGAGGTAAAAGGAATAATAGAAAGCCAAAAGGCCATTGGTCCGTAAGGATCATTTGTAACTACGCTTAAAGATAGGATATAGCCAAAGAGCAGTGGCATCATGACCGGAAACATAAATTGCTGTGTTTCGGTCTCGCTGTCAACAGCAGATCCAATAGCGGCATAGAGTGCGCTGTAAAACAAATAACCGCCGATAAAGAAGAAAATAAATACAGAAATGATCTTGGTCAGTTCCAGGTTGGCCAGGCTTTTTTGAATATTCCCTATTCCCGGTGTATTGGCAGCTGCAACCTGTGCAGAAGGCATATTTTTAGCTTGCACACTCGCCTGCATGGTGGTTTCTTTGAGGTCTTTGTCGTTAACAAGCATCTTCATGGCTACAGTAGAGATAGAAGCCGTAAGCACAATCCACAGAACAAACTGAGTCAGACCCACCAGGGCAATTCCAATAATTTTCCCCATCATGAGTTGAAAGGGTTTCACAGAAGAAATCATCACTTCTATAATGCGGTTTGTCTTTTCCTCAATCACGCCCCTCATTACCTGTACGCCATAAAGCATAATGAACATAAACATTAAGATTCCTGAAACATAAGCAATGATCGTACTGGCACCGGCGCTGGAATCTTCCTCTTTACCGGTCTCGCTGATCTTTTTGGTGTCTATATCTACCGAGGTCTTCAGTTTATCCAGTTCTTCCTGCGCAATACCAGAGGTTTTTAACTTCTGATTCCGGATCAGTTCCTCTATATCATCTGAAATCTTACTGCTCAAAGTCAGTCCGGCCTGTTTATTCCCCAGCAGTTGTATACCATCCGGATGGTTCAGATCAAAATCCGGCAGATACAATACATAATCATAGGTGCCAGATTTTAAGGAGGATTTCATCTCTTTCAGCGACTGGTCTACATATCGATAATTTCTGTTCTTAGAAGAAGGGAGTTTTTCCAGAAGTGTTTTGTTTTCACTGACAACCGCAATTTTATTAGAGGTACCACTAATGCCCTGAATGGAAAAGTAAATCGCCACGCCATAAAAACCAGCAATGATAATTGGCGTAAGCAGTGTCATCACAATGAACGACTTTTTCTTAACCCTCGATAAATATTCTCTTTGTATAATGAGTAAAATCTTGTTCATGGCTTTTAGTTTTTCTGTTTTACCTTTTCAATAAAAATATCATTCATGGTCGGAATCACTTCATCTAAACGGTGGATAGCGACCTGAGGCAGCAATGCCGACAATAGCTCATTGGCCGTTTGTCCTGGCTTAAGCTGTACTTTGATCCTGGTCATATTTTTATGCTGTTCCGTTTCCCGGATATCAAACGGTGTTTCTGCAGGCTGAAGTGTCCCTTCATATTCTACCCAATAGGTATTGTTGCGGTATTCCTGTTTAATGGCTTCTACAGACCCATCCAGAATCTTTTTAGATTGATGGATCAGGGCAATATGGTCACATAGTTCTTCAACAGATTCCATTCTGTGGGTAGAGAAGATAAATGTAGAGCCTTGTCTGTTCAGTTCGAGGATTTCATTTTTTATAATATCCGCATTTACCGGATCAAATCCGGAAAAAGGTTCGTCCAGGATAATGAGCTCAGGTGTATGCATCACTGTTGCCACAAATTGTACCTTCTGCTGCATCCCTTTACTCAAATCCTCCACTTTTTTGTTCCACCAACTGCCCATATCCAGTTTCTCAAACCAGTACTTGATCCTCTTGGTCGCTTCTGCTGTACTCAGACCTTTGAGTTTGGCCAGATAAAGTACTTGCTCCCCAATTTCCATTTTCTTGTACAGGCCCCGCTCTTCCGGTAAATAACCAATCTGTGCAATGTGATCTGAATTCAGGCGTTTCCCGTTGAAGATAACTTCTCCGCTGTCTGGCGCGGTAATTTGGGTAATGATGCGGATTAATGAGGTTTTACCAGCCCCGTTGGGGCCAAGGAGTCCAAAGATCTTACCTTGTTCTACGGTAAGACTGACGTCATCCAGGGCGCGGTGACTGGCGTATTGTTTTACAATATGGTTTACACTGAGCATAAGGTGAATTTAATTAGCTTTTTTGGTTCTTTGTTTAGTTAGTTACGTAAAATAGCAAAACGTTACAATAAAAAATGAAAATTAAGCTTATTGGAAAAATCAATGTGCTCTTCGAGGACTGGACTCCTTGCCCCGCTGCGCTCTTGTGGCAAGGCGCCCTGAGGTCCTCGAAGAGCAACATTGATTTTTATATGGCGCTTAACTGGGAGGAGAACCAGGCATGGAGCAGAGCCAGGCATTGGGCAGAACCAGGCATGGGGCATGGCGCATACTGGTGTAGAGTTAGTTTAATTGGTATAGTGTTAGTTTAATTTGGTATAGCGTTTAACAAAGAGGAGAACCAGGCATGGCGCAGAACCAGAGATATCTCATATTGATATGAGTTGGTTTAACTGGTTTAGGATTTAGACGGGAGAAAAACAGGTAGAGGTAACAAGCAAAAACATAGAATATAATTAAGAAATAAAAAACAAGAAATAAAAAACAAGAAATAAAAAAATGTTATGAAGTATACCCAGCTATGCGCCATGCCTGGATATCCTCCCAGTTAAGCACCCAGGAAAAATCAATGTTACTCATGAGGAGACCTCAGCTTTCGAAGCAGTCTGCGCAGCAACTGCGCAGAAAGCGTAGTCTCCGAAGAGTACATTGGTTTTTCACAAAGCTTCAACCATAAAAAAAGCCGCGTAAGCGGCTCTTCCTAAAAAAAAACTAATTTGTTATTCAAAATATTCTTTCATCTTCTCAAAGAAGCTCTTATCATTCTTACCCGGCTGAGGCTTAAAATTCGGCGACTCCCTTAATTTCTCTAAAAGTGCCCTTTCCTCACTGCTCAATGCCTTTGGAGTCCAGATGTTCACATGAATGATCTCATCACCACGGTGATAAGAATTAATTTCAGGAATACCCTTACCCTTCAAGCGAAGCAATTTACCACTTTGCGTACCCGGTTCAATCTTGATCTTCGCTTTACCGTCAATCGTCGGCACCTCAGCGCTATAACCCAAAGCCGCATCGACAATACTCACATGAAGATCATAAACCACGTTATTCCCCTCACGTTTCAACGTCTCATGAGGCAACTCCTCAATCAGAATGATCAAATCACCAGGAATACCACCATTAGGTGCCGCATTCCCTTTGCCGCTCATACTGAGTTGCATACCATCACTTACACCAGCAGGAATATTGATCGTAATGGTCTCTTCACCACGAACCGTACCCTCGCCATGGCAGGACGTACATTTAGACGTGATCTGAGAACCAGAACCATTACAAGTAGGGCAGGTAGACGTTGTCTGCATCTGGCCCAATATGGTATTGGTCACCCTGCGCACCGAACCACTGCCACCGCAAGTTTTACAAGTACTTACGGATGAACGGTCTTTAGCACCACTTCCATCGCAGGTTTTACAAGTAACCTGTTTGTTGACTTTTATTTTTTTCTCTGCACCATTGGCAATTTCCTCCAATGTCAGTTTAACTTTAATTCTTAAATTAGAGCCTTTAGCAACCCGTCTGCCTCCACGTGACTGGCCACCGCCACCACCAAAGAAACTTTCGAAAGGACTGCCGCCGCCACCGAAGATATCGCCAAACTGGCTGAAAATATCTTCCATGTTCATGCCGCCGCCGCCGTAGCCGCCGCCACCAGATGCACCACCCACACCGGCATGACCATAATGATCATAACGTTGTTTTTTATCCGGATTACTTAAAACCTCGTAAGCCTCTGCCGCTTCCTTAAATTTCTCTTCAGCAGCTTTATCATCCGGATTCTTATCCGGGTGATACTTAATGGCCAGCTTACGGTAAGCCTTTTTTATCTCTTCGGTAGAGGTGCTTTTACTCACCCCAAGCACATCATAATAATCTCTCTTGCTCATAATATTAACTACCCACTACTACTTTGGCAAAGCGAATTACTTTGTCATTTAAAGTATAGCCTTTTTCTAACTCATCTATAACTTTCCCTTTCAGCTCCTCATTAGGCGCAGGGATCTTCGTGATGGCCTCATGGTTATCGGTATCGAAAGCCGTATTGATGCTTTCCATTTCCTTTAAACCTTTTTGTGCCAGAATACCTTTTAATTTACTGTGTACCAGCTGCACACCCTCCCGAACTGCCGCAACGTCAGACGCATTTTCCATCGCTTTGTTTGCACGGTCGAAATCATCCAGTACAGGTAATAAAGAAATCACTACATCTTTACCCGCAGTCTGCAAAAGTTCTACACGTTCTTTTTGTGTACGGCGTTTAAAGTTGTCAAACTCTGCAAATAAGCGCAGGTATTTGTCATTTAATGCGGCATTCTCCTCCTTCAGTTTCTCTTCTGCTGAAAGTTCAGCAACAGGTTCTGCAGCAGCTTCACCGGTGGTATTGTTTTCTTCGTTAGACAGCTCGCTGTTCAACTGCCCTTCGGCAGCTTTATCCGCGATTGGATTTTCGTTATCGTTGTTCTTCTTCTTGCTAAACATGGTATAGTAGAATTTTTGGTGGTAAACTCAAAAGCTTTGCCAATAGGATATTTCAGCCATGCTGTCAGTTTAATTTGAAATGTACTGTACAGAATGGCTGAAAAAGGAATTTTCTGTCAGAAATATTAAGCTATTGTGGCATCTTCGTGCACGATTCCGCCCTCGCATTTAATGATTCTGGAAGGCAGGGCACGGATGATGTGATAATCATGGGTGGCCATTAATACGGCTGTACCACTCTGGCTGATTTGCTTCAGGAGCATTACAATCTCTTCAGAAGTGTCCGGATCAAGGTTTCCTGTAGGTTCATCTGCCAGAATGATCTCCGGGTTGTTTAATAAAGCCCGGGCAATCACAATGCGCTGCTGCTCACCTCCGGAGATTTCATGAGGCATCTTTTTGATTTTGGAGCGCAAACCTACTTTATCCAGTACATCCTTGATACGTTCCTGAATCAGGCTCTTGTCTGTCCAGCCTGTTGATTTTAACACAAATTCCAGGTTCTTTTCAATGGTTCTGTCCGTAAGCAGCTGGAAATCCTGGAAAACAATCCCAAGTTTCCTTCTCAGATAAGGAACATCTCTTTCGGCAAGGTTTTTCAGGTCAAACCCTGCAACTTGTCCTTCTCCATTGCCAATGTGAAGGTCACCATAAATGATCTTCAGTAAACTACTTTTACCCGAACCTGTCTGTCCGATCAAAAACACAAACTCGCCTTTATCAACGTTTAAGTTCACATTAGATAAAACCAGGTGTTTTTGTTGAAAAACATCTACATTCTTTAAATTTATAACTGCGTTTCCTGTCATGCTTAAATATCTAGTTTGGCGATCTGTCCAAAAGGCAAATCTTTAATTATATTCATTATGTAAGGCAATTTGTCGCCCAAACCCAGTTTATCCAGGGATTTATCCGGCCTGTCTACCCTGAAGTATGCCAGTAAAGTGAATTTTTCATCTCTTAATTGCACATAATCCGGGATTTTGGCAATGCCTTTTACTTTGATAACATACATTGTTCAAAAATAGTATTTCAAAATGATAAAAACAGAATCAACGTATAATCATTATTGAACCGCTGAATCGTTTTCCCTCTTCGTTCAGGTTCAATATATAGAAATACACACCTGCAGGAACATCATTGCCCTTGTATCTTCCGTCCCAAGGTGTTTTAGCTCCTTCAAAAACCAGGTTCCCATAACGGTCTACCACTTTAAGTTCTGCCTTCGGATAGGTGTCCAGTGCCTCAATGTACCAAACATCATTAATATTGTCACCATTCGGACTGAATGCATTTGGGATGATGATTTTTTCCAGTACCCGGACAAATACACTCGAAACTGAGCCCAGACAGCCCGCATCTGAGGTGGCTTGCAGGGTATAAGTAATGTCATGATCCGGAGTGGCTACAGGCTGTAATTTTTCCGGATTATCAAGTCCGGTGGAAGGTGTCCATTGATATCTTACACGGTCTCCGCTTATCTTTCCGTCCAGTTGAACAGACTGACCTTTTCTTATTTTCTTGTCACTACCGGCATCTGCCACAACTTTCTCCAATACAGTAACCAGCACTTGCGCCGTACTTACACAGGCTCCGTCGGATACACTGACCGTGTAAAGAGTGGTTACATCGGGTTTGGCTACCGGATTTGAAACGGCTGGATTTGATAAACCCAGTGCGGGAGACCAGCTGTACATACTACCTCCATGAGCCTGAAGTGTGGTTTCCGTACCCGGACAGATGACAGGATTGGGATCGTCTACTGTAGCCACCGGCGGATCCAGAATCTCCACTTGCGTACTTGCAGAGGAAGAGCAGGAGCCTGTGGTAACTTCTACAGTATAAATCCCGGCCATCTGACTATTGGCAGCAGGAATAACCGGTGATTGTGCCGTAGAACTGAAGTGATTAGGCCCCGACCACAGATAAGTGCCGGTAACCCCTGTTACATTCAGAACAATATCCTCTCCCGGACAAAATTTAAGTATGGGTTCTACCACAGGAACAGGTAATGGATTAACCTGCACAGTTAAAGGAGCCGAGGCTGTTCTGCAACTCGCAGAACTTGCCTGATTCGCTGCAAGCGCTAAACGATACTGGTAGGTTCCTTTAACTGCATTCGCAAAATGCACAGTAAGGTTTTGCCCGGTTTCACCCACAAGATCGGTCCAGCCCGAGCCTTCATTTTTCTGCCAGATGTAAGTTGCCGTTGCAGGCCCGTTTACCGTTGCGGAAAAATGGATATCGGTTGTTTGATGTTCGCAAATGGTTTCTGTCGCTGTACCGGGAACATTATTAATTGAGGTATTGATTTCCGGACCACATGCCCTGAACGTAATGTCATCCAAGGCAATATCATTCCCCCCACCGCCAGGTCCATTGTTAGCAATTCTGATTTTAATCCTGTTTACATTGGCTGGAGTAGTAAATTCAAGTGAGTATTGTTTCCAGTCTGTTGCAGTTCCTTCGGGAATGTCACCGGTATCTTCAGAACCTAGTAACTGGTTGTCTGTGGTCAGGATGGAAAAAACAAGCCTCGGTTTTCTTCCGTCGTATTTTAGTAAATTGATCACCCAGGCTGCAAACTGGTAGGTCGTATTCGGGCAAAGGTCTGTGTTGACCTCAGCTTCATAAAAAATCCCAGTCTCATAATTGGCATTTACAACCATCATATAGCCATCCGGGTCATTTGGGGTATGATTAGGAATTTGAAACCAGGCACTGGGCAGCATGCCATTGGTACTTTTTGCAATGGCATATTCTCCGTCTTCCGGGTGACCAGAGCCCACATAGCGGTAAGAAGTGCTTGAACCTAATGAGGGGCCGAAGTTGGATGTACCACGCCCAAAATCAATATTAATCACAGGATCGCCAAAGGAGCCCGTGCAAATTTGCTGGGCGAAACTCTGTTGTTGTATCGCCGATATCAAACAAAATACTATAAAAGACTTTTTAAGCAGCTCCACTGGATGTAATTGAACAGCAATATAAATATATTATCTTAATCCAGGCCGTTTAAAAATTCAATCGTATTGACATTATCCGCATAGTCCCAGAGTCTTGGCTCCTGGCTTTGCCCAAAAGCCAGGACCGGAATATTCAAGTGTAAGCTGGCTTTACTCACCACACACTGGATTTGCTCTTCCTGTTGACGCAGAGTTTGTTCTACCGTATTCAGATCTGTATAGTACTCAAAATACAAAACAGCCAGAGGAGAGGTCAGGCTGGCATCTTCTTTTAACAGCAGAAACCCATTGTCAAAATGTTTTGCTGCATTAACCAGGTAGATGGATTTATTGTAATCGTAATTGTTGTTGTACTTGAAGTGATTAAAAATAGGTTGAAATACTTCCAGTGGTTCAAAGAAATGTTTAATCTCATAACCTTCCGGCAGGTAAATCTTTGAAACATTCCGGCAGCCCAGGCCAAAATAATCAAAAATGTCATGCCCCAGGGCCACAATTTCTGCTGTACTTTCTGTTCCGGTCAATACTGCAACACTGTTTCTGTTTTTACGGATGATATGAGGTACTTTACCAAAATAATATTCAAAATATCTGGAGGTATTGTTACTTCCGGTCGCAATAATGGCATCAAAATCTTTTAAGCGTTCTGTATAAATGATGTGCTCAGAAAGTGAAGGCTCTATGCGGATCAGCTCCGCCAGCAAGGCCGGGAGTAATTTATCATCTGAAGAAGACAGTTTAATAAGCGCTATATTTCCTGTTGACAGGACACAAAGTACATCGTGAAAACCTACCATTGGAATATTTCCGGCTAAAATTAATCCAATTTTTTTAGGCGATCTGCTGAGCTTAATGTCTTTGAACCATTTTTCAATATCCTCATCAGACAGCATAAAATGCAGGGAAGAAATGGCTCTTTCTACTTCTGCTTGCGTAAACCATGCATTGTTATTTGAAGAAGATAAAATCAGGTTTTTGAATTTATCATCTGGCTGATCAAGGAACAGACTAAGTTTTTTGAATGCAATAATTAATTTTTCTGCTATTAGGCTCGACATAATGAAACTAAAATTAAAGTATAAGTGTTATATTTGCATTGCAAAGTTAAACTTAGCAATAGATATACACGAAGACATGGCTATTAAAATAACAGACGAATGTATTAACTGCGGAGCATGTGAGCCTGAATGCCCTAATAATGCAATTTACGACGCAGGCACAGCCTGGAGATTTTCTGATGGTACCAATTTAAATGGTATTATAGATTTTGGAGATAAAGAAATTGACGCAGAAGCTGCTCAAGAGGCTGTTTCTGATGAGGTTTATTACATTGTATCTGACAAATGTACAGAATGCAAGGGATTCCATGATGAGCCCCAGTGTGCTGCCGTTTGCCCGGTTGATTGTTGTGTTGACGACGAAGATGTAAGAGAAACTGAAGAAGAATTATTAGCCAAAAAAGCCTGGTTACATCAGGAAGGTTAATTCAAATCATACTTAAATAGAAAGCCGGTCCCATTTTTGGACCGGCTTTTTTTATTCCATTCTTTATACTGAAAGTCTCCTAAGTCATAACAGTCAGGATATAAATCCGCTTTTAGAAGGTAAATAAACAACATGTAATCCGCGTTTTTGCGGTAAAACGCGGACTAGACGCGGACTAGATGCGGAGTATATGCGGATTCATGTGCTCTTTGCTTCCTTGAGTGTTATTCTGTCTTTCCTTTTGTATTATACTTCAGCTTTATTTGGAACAATGAGTACCGGGCAGGCCGATTTTCTGGCTACATGTTCTGCAACACTACCCATCAGAAAATGATAAAGGCCGGTTCTCCCATAGGTTCCTATCACAATAAGGTCAGAACCCCATTCATCAGACTGTTGAATAATTCCATGGGCAGCACTGTCCACTACACTCAGATAGGTCGTCGGAATCCCGTGGCTGAATTTGTTCTCGATCTCCTTAAGCAGTAAATGGCTGTTTTCATCACTGTTGTCGTAAGTCTCCAGGAATACAGGTGCCATAGAAAGATCCGGATTAATATTGGCCGGTACAGGTTCAATGATGTTGACCAGCGCCACTTCAGCACCGAAAGTTTTGGCAATCTCATAACCGGTTTTAGCTGCCTTTTCGGAGCAGGTACTGTTGTCAACGGCAATTAATACTTTCTTAAGGTTCATAATTATAGAGATTTTGGTTTATATAAAAATAACAATTTTATCTGAGACCTTCGTCACGGCGATATAAAGATAGAAGATCAAAAAATGTGCCCTAATGATCGAAATCATGGAATATTGAATTCCAGATCATTTTTTATAATCGAATTGCCGGCCTCTATTATTGCGATATAATTATTAATTTAGAACAAAAAAAGATGAACCTGAAATATTTCCTATTGACCTTTTGTGCTGTATTCCTGATCACTACAGTGAAAGCACAGGAGCCTGCTGCATCTGCAGAAGTTATCCTTAAAGAAGCTTATCAACAAGCTGCAAAAGAAAAAAAGAATGTATTCATTATTTTTCATGCTTCCTGGTGTGGTTGGTGTCATAAAATGGATGAAGCTATGAATGATGAAAGCTGTAAGTCTTTGTTTAACGATCAGTATGTGATCCGCCATCTGGTAGTTAATGAATCTCCTCAAAATAAAAAGTTGGAGAATCCTGGAGCACAGGAGGTATTGGCCAAATTTCACGGAGATAAACAAGGTATTCCTTTTTGGCTGATCCTGGACGAAAACGGAAAACTACTGGCCGATTCTCAGATCAGGCCGCAGGGAGCAGGATTGGATGTGGTAGGGGAGAATATTGGCTGCCCGTCTAAAAAAGAAGAAATAGCTGCCTTTACCAAAATATTAAAAAATACTTCCCGTTTAACAGAGCAGCAATTGGGCGTCATCAACAAAAGGTTTGAAGCGATCAATACAGGACATTAATCCTATTATATGACAACAGAACAACAGTTTGGCCTATGCCGGGTTTCTATAGCTCCGCTTAGAGCTGAACCCAGTGACCGGTCGGAAATTGTATCACAGCTTTTGTTTGGTGACGGAGTAGAAATTATAGCGCAAAAGGACAACTGGCGTAAAATCCGGAATATTTATGATGAATATGAAGGCTGGGTGGATATGAAGCAGCTGGAGATTGTACCCAAAGAAGAAGCTGATGCTGTTTCAGATTTTGTTGCTCCGCTGGCCTTGGAAAATGCGCTGATCGCCGGAGATGGGAGTAGCTATTACCTGGCTGCCGGAAGTAGTCTTCCTGGTTTTAGCAATGGCTATTGCAGTTTTGGAAACTTAAAATTTAAACTGAACTTTGAGCCTTTGGAGGTCAATTATGGTGTCTTGAAAGGGGATTTGGCCGCATTAGGGCTTTTCTTTCTAAATGCACCTTATCTCTGGGGCGGACGGACGTGGTTTGGAATAGACTGTTCCGGCTTTACACAGATGGTGTTTAAAATGGCTGGGATCAGGATAAAAAGAGATGCTTCCCAACAAGCAGAAGAAGGGGTGACCGTCGATTTTCTTCCTGAGGCAAGAAAAGGTGATGTCGCTTTTTTTGACAATGCAGAAGGACGTATTATCCATGTGGGTATTTTGCTGGACAATCAGCAGATTATACATGCTTCAGGAAAAGTACGGATAGACCCGATTGATGATCAGGGAATTTTTAACAAGGAATTGAATAAGTATACCCACCAGCTCCGGATCATTAAAAGATTTTTTAATTGATTTATGAAATTAACGATACAGTTGCATCATCCACAAAAAATTATACATGAAGCACCTTCTCCTCTCTTTACTGTTTGCTGGTATACTGGCAAGTGGCTCAAATGCACAAAATAAATTATCGGCGAGCAGACAATCCGGACACTACACTTATATCTACAAATTAACTGATCAAGAAGCTTATGCAGTTGCAGCTGGGTCTGCTGCTGCGGTAAGTGATGCTTTTATGCACAGTCTGGTCGATTCTTTCCGGGTGGACACCAAAAAAGCTTATCCGAAGAAAATGCCTTTTGGCCATTACCTTTATGTGACGCCGGTGGCCAATAATTTGGTGTATAGTTTGGAACAGGTAGGGAATGTAAACCTTCAGTTTGTAAACAATCTAAAAGATTTTCAATTCCGGATTACAGATTTGAAAGGCATGCAGATCAGTAATGCAGCGGTCAGGATCGGGAAAAATAAAAGTGTAAAATATGATCAGAAGGCGGGCTTGTATGTATCCAGGAAGGACATTAAGCCAAATGTGATTGTTGTAGAGCAGGAGGGTATTCGTAATTATTTCACCTTTCAGGAGCAAAAGCCCTGGGTAAGGCCAAGAGGAAAGGCAGGCCGTGATTATAATCGTCAGGTGGAGGTGCGCCCGGAGAAGAAGCCAAAGTATGCGGGGTATATGGCTTTTAATAAACCCATGTACAAACCTTTGGATACAGTGAAGTTTAAAGCTTATATCGTCAATGCTAAAGGAAAGGCCATTCACCATAAGGCGCTTCGTGTAGAATTGATGCGTCAGGGAGAAGAAGAGGATGGCGAGGTACTGGGGATGATACAGCCTTACCGGGATGGTGGTTATGCACATAGTTTCGTACTACTGGATAGCCTGGATATTGATCTGGACCGCAATTACGATGTTGTGTTAAAAGAGCAGAAAGGAGAGAAATGGGAAAAAGTATATGCAGGTACTTTCCGTTATGAAGACTATGAATTAAAGGGGATTCATTTCTCGACAAGAACCGATAAGGAAGTCCATTCTCCAGGAAATCCGGTAACTGTTTATATGAAAGCGGCAGATGAAAATGACCTGGCAGTACCTGATGGACGGGTGGAGATTACAGCCGTTACGGGAAATGTGAGGACATTTTATGATCATCGTGCATTTGTTAAGGATACTTTATGGACAAAAGAAATGGTGCTTGATCCGGTTGGAGAAACCAAGCTGGTGCTTCCTGACAGTATTTTTCCAAAAGCGGACCTGGATTTTACGCTCTATTTTACTTTTTTAAATAGTAATAATGAGCAGCAGGAAGATCAGAAATATTTGTCTTTCAGTTTAAAAAAGGAAGAATTAAAAGCAAGTTTAAAAGGAGATACTCTTCGCTTTGAATACCTTTTCCAGGGAAAATCTGCTGTGCAAAAGGGCGTATTGGTTTCTTATATTGGGAATGGCCTGAAACGGGATTCTTCTGTTGTTCAGCTGCCGCTGGAACTCCCGCTGGACCCTAATGTGGTGTCTTATCATTTCAAGGGGTCAAATGGATTTGAAAAAACAATTTCTTTAGGAGAGCTCAGTGCCGACGTTTCGGTATCTTCCAGGCAGACCAAAGATTCTTTGCAGGTACAGGTCATTAATCCTCACCATATTCCTTTTTGGTATACGGTGTTCTCTGATCAGAAAGTATGGTTGAAAGGTTATACCAGCCGTCTGGATACGATGATGAAATATAAGGAAGGTAAAAGTACAAGGATCCGGGTGAATTATTTTTGGGCTGGGCAGGAATACAATACAGATGGAAATGCATTTTACCATGCAAAGCAATTGGATGTACAGCTAAAAGCACCTGAGGTTATTTATCCCGGACAATCTGTTCCTATGGAAGTTGTGGTAAATGATGCAGAAGGCCGTCCCGTTGAGGGTACTGATGTGACAGCCTTAGCTTATACCTCAAAGTTTAAAAATAATCCCTGGATCAATCTGCCTTATTTTGGAAAGCGTTTTTCGGTATTGAAGACCAGCGGTACCTTGAGTGGAGAACCAATCCGGCTGAACGGGAACATGAAGCTGAACTGGCTGAAATGGGGGAAAGAACTTGGTCTGGATACGATAGAGTATTATCGGTTCTGTAACCCGAAGGAGCTGTATACGATAGAAGAAACCATCATTTCAAGTAAAAATACGGTGGATACTTTAGCACAGGTTGCACCTTTCCTGGTTAAAGATGGCAATATAGAGCCAGTGAGTATTGTTTATATAGATGATGTGCCGGTATTTTTTAGTCAGGCAGATCAGTTACAGCGCTATGTATTCCAGGTAAGGCCTGGCTTGCACCGCATTAAAATGCGGAGCGCAAATTATCTTGCTGTACTGGACAGTTACCGCTTTGTGAAAGGGAAAAAGACGATCATCAGCATGGTAGCTGATGAAAGCAATACCAAGGCGGCAGTAGGTAAAGTAAAAGAAATGCTGAGTGATGATGAAGCTTCAGAGATTGCACCTTATATGATCCGTATCCAGGATACATTTAATGAAACAAAAGCGGTGGTGAATACAGAGGATCAGTTGGTACTCCTGAATCCTCCGCCTAATGTGCACAGAAATGGATCGTTGCTGGTCGGACCATTCAGGGAGAATTACCTGCATTATTCTTCAAATGGTTTAGAATTGAATTTTCTGAAAGAAGGTGGCTATACTTATACCATTCTTCCGGGCTTGATTAAACAAAAATCTTCGGAAACTTCTTATTTATTTAATACCCGTCTAAACGATGTGGGAAGAGAAAATACGGATTACAGGCAATTTCCGCTTAAAAAACCAGAAATAGACAGCATTTGGAATGAGTACCTGGACCTGCGGAGTTATACCATCAGGCTTTTTGATGGTAATGATTATTATAATTATAAGGATAAGGGGCGTATCCAGATGAAACTGGATACGGTTTTAGCGAAAAAAATTCCTTTGGTTAAAAATATACTGATTTACAAAAATGATGAGCCTGATTTTGTGAAGGTTTATCCGGGTAACAGCAGCTATTTCTCCAATCTGGAAGAGGGCGGGTATAGTGTACTGTACCTGTTCAAAGACAACCGCTATTTTACGGTAAAAGATGTAAGGGTTAAAGCACCGGGGCAGAATTATTTTGAATGGGCAGATGTTCAGATTTTGCCGGCAGATGAGTTGAGTAAAACGATAGACCGGCTGATCAAATCTGTGAAGTTGGACAGGGGGAATGAAGAGGAGATCAGGGATCAGCTTGCACAGGCTTTTAACGGGAAGAGTACGAGTTCGGTCCTTAGGGTTCAGATTAAAGGACGGGTTTTTGATCTGGGGAGCAGGAAAGCTTTGCCGGGAGTGGAAGTGCGGGTAAAGGGCTGGGATAAAGGGACGATGACGGATCAGGAAGGGCGTTTCGCTTTGGAGGGACCAAAGAAAGGAAAACTGGTATTTAGCTGTATTGGATACGACCGTTTGGAAATTGGAATAAAGGAAAGTAAATTGGATTCTGTGTTTTTACGGCCGAGTCTACAGCGTCTTGAAGAGGTGGTCGTTGTAGGTTACGGTATGCGAGACAAAAAAATGATGACAATGGCGGTTAATTCACAAACCAGAATTCAGGGAGAGGTAATTAATCGGATGGGGGCTTCTGCCTCTATTATGATTAGAGGAACGAACTCATTGGGAGGCCATCAGCCTTTATATATTGTAGACGGAATGCCCGTATCTCCAGAAGCCGCTAAAATCAGTCCGGATATGATTGCGGACATAACTGTTTTAAAAGATGTAGATGCTGCGGCTATTTATGGTTCAAGGGCTGCAAACGGCGTGATCGTGATCAATACCAAGGGTGGAAATAAAACTCTGAATGCCCAGGGGGAACTCGTTGAACAGCAGCAAACCATGAGAACCAATTTTTCTGATTATGCCATCTGGCAGCCTAAACTTTTCACAGACCGGGAAGGAAAGGCCAGGTTTACGGTGAAATTCCCGGATGACATCACCAGCTGGAATACCAGGTTGATTGCCATGAACGGACATCAGCAAACGGGTTTGGCGGAGACTTCTATCCGCTCTTTTAAAACATTGAGCGCTAATTTCGTTTCTCCGCAATTTGCACTGGTGGGCGACAGTATCCGGGTGATCGGTAAGCTGATGAATTACAGTACGGAGGAAAAACAGGTGCTGAGGAAGTTCAGTTACAATGGAGCAGAACTGCTTAATGGTTCTGTGCGGTTCAAGAATTCCCGTATTGATACCATCCCTGTTGTCGCCGCAGGAAAGGACAGTTTACAGTTTGAGTATACGCTAAGGCAGGAAAATGGCTATTTTGACGGGGAAATCCGTAAAATACCTTTGCTTCAAAAAGGAGTACTGGAAACCAAAGGTTATTTTAATGCTTTGGTGAGGGATACAACCATCAATTATCATTTTGATGCGGGTTTAGGTAAAGTGAGCCTGAGGGCGGAAGCTTCTGTGTTTCCAACCCTACTGGATGAAATGGAAAAACTGCGCAATTATGAATATTTGTGCAATGAGCAAATGGCTTCCAAACTGAAATCACTATTGCTGGAGAAAACCGTCAGAAAGTATCTGGGCGGTGATTTTAAGAATGAAAAGGTCATCAAAGAGCTGATCAAAAAATTACAGGCCAATAAAAGACCCGAAGGCACCTGGGGCTGGTGGCAAAGCAGCAATCCGGAACTCTGGATCAGTTTGCACGTCACAGAGGCTTTGCTGCTGGCAGAACAACAAGGCTATCCGATCAATCTCGACAAGACCAGGATTTTGACTTATCTGACAGATAAACTGAGTTATAGTACGGATTTGGATCAGGTTATGGCCATTAAACTGATCCATGCGCTGGATGGTAAAGCTTATATTAAAGACTTTGTACTCCGGGTAGAAAAGCAAAAGAAACCGGAAAAGCAGAGCTTATTTGAATATTTACAAATCCTGCGTTTAAAACAGCTGGCAGGGATGGATATCGATGTTAAAGCCTTGCTGGCATTGAAAAAACAGACGATGTTTGGCAATATCTACTGGGGAGAGGAACGGGCGGATTTCTGGGACAACAGTATTCAAAATACGCTTTTGGCTTATCAGATCTTAAAAGCTACTGGAAAGTACATTCCAGAGCGGGACAATATTGTACGTTATTTCCTGGAGCAGCGTAAAGATGGGCAGTGGAGAAATACGTACGAATCTTCTCTGATCCTGGAAAATATTTTACCAGATCTGCTCCAGGATAAAAAGTCAGGGGAACCTGCTTCATTGGTGTTAAATCAGACCGAAACGGTAAGCACTTTTCCTTTTACTAAAAATATAGAAGCAGGGACAGGATTAAGCATTCATAAAAAAGGAAACGGCCCGGTATATGTTACGGCTTATCAGCAGTTTAATAACCCTAATCCAGAGAAGGTAAATAAGGATTTTATAGTGAAAAGCTGGTTCGAAGAGAAAGGGCAGAAAGTCACGGCATTAAAAGCGGGTAAGGCTGTTAAGATCAGGGTAGAGGTTGAGGTACGTGCAGATGCAGATTATGTGATGATCGAAATTCCTGTTCCGGCGGGTTGTTCTTATGAAAATAAGATCCAGCAGTTTTGGGGGATTGAAACACACCGGGAGTATTTTAAGAACAAGACTTCCATATTCTGCACCAAATTGAAAAAGGGCAAATATAATTTTGAGGTGGAACTGATGCCGAGGTATTCGGGCAGTTATACGCTGAACCCGGCAAAGGCTGAAATGATGTATTTCCCTGTGTTTTATGGAAGGGAAGGCATGAAAAGGGTTACAGTTAGATAATTGCGGATGATAAAAGAATCTTGTTATGAAGAAATTTAAAATTGCAATTCCAAGTCCTTGTACGCAGAGTTGGATCGACATGCGACCTGGGGTAAATGGACGGTTTTGTTTACATTGTGAAAAGGAAGTTATTGATTTCAGGGCATATGGAGACCAGGAATTGGTCGCCTGGCTCAGTAAACCTCAAGGGAAGATTTGTGGTCATTTTAGAGCAGATCAGCTGGATAGTTTTAACCGGGAAGAACCTGGTGTAAGGAATCGCTATATCAAGGCCAGACTATTTATGATGTCTCTCCTCGCTTTTTTAACAACGAAAGATGTAGCGGCTAAAGCTTGGTCTGAAACTGGCCGGTCCACTTATTATAGGTCATTTAATCGATTTAAAAAGGAAAATCAGTCTTCGGCAGAGATGGCCTGCAAAGATACGACGAACATCGTCAGAGGAGTCATTACAGATCAGCAAAAAAATCCTTTACCCGGCGTTTATATATTCGTAAAGAATAGAAAGATTCCTTTTACAACGGATTCGAGGGGATGTTTTTCAATTTCTCTTCCTTCAAATAAACCATACGATGAGGAAATTTTAAGAATCAGTTATATTGGTTTCAACACCATTGAAAGAAAGATAAAACTGGATGGGCATACAACAGATCTTGTTATTGTCCTTAAAGAAGATGATAGGGTACTTCTTGGGGAAATTGTGGTTGCTTATCCTAAGAGAAACCTGTTTTATAGAATAACGCACCCTTTCAGGAAGCGTTCTAATTAGTCATTATTCCCAGTTCCAGATGCGGATACTGCGGTCGTCACTTGCGGAGATGAGGTGTTTTCCATCTTCGCTCCACATCATTTTATTAATGGAGTGAAAGTGGCCGTCGGTACCTTTTTCTATGCTCAGGATCTTGTAGAGTTTAAAATCGGTACTGCTCCAGATCTTAATGCTCTTGTCCTGGCTGCAGGTGGCAAAATAAGGAAGACTGGGGTGAAAAGCAATGCTGTAAATGCTGAACAAATGGGCCGGGATATTCCTGTCCATTTCATAGCCGGGCAAGGCCCAGATCTTCAGTTGTGCATCCCGGCTTCCGGAGATCATATAATTGCCTAAAGGGGCGTATTGAATAGAGGTAATGGGCAGGGTGTGGCCGGTCAGTTCCCGGCTCAGGCTGTAGTCTTCAGTATGATACACGCGGATAACGCCGTCTTTGGCGCCCAGGGCAAATTCTTTTTCATCCTTGCTGATGGCAATAACCCTTACTGTATCGCTGAGTACAGGAAAATGGTACAGGAGAGAGAAATCGTGTAAAGACCATACGGCCACGCTTCCGTCTTCTCCTGTACTGAGTAATTCATTTTTGTACCCGACGGTTTTTAAGTCGAATACTGCTTTTTGATGATGCTTCAAGGTAGCCAGCAATTCTTGTTTCCGGAGGTCAAAAACCAGGATCAGTCCGCTTCTCTGGGCAATGAAGAGCAGGTGGTTGAAGCGGTGAAGGGCATAGACTGAACTTTGTACAGGTACGATGACTTTTACAAAAGCCATATCGGCAAGTGACCATTCTACAACACCTTTGTCATTTCCGGCACTGTAAAACCGTTCCGGGTTTTCTGCAGTAGACAGGGCATAGACTGGATTTTGATGACCGTTAAGGGTTTGCTGGTGTTTGAGCATGTTTGTTATTTTTTATGTCTGCTTTCCAGGTTCAGGGCAATATCGTTTAAAGTTTTGCCTTTTTCTTTGAGCAGGACCAGTAAATGGAAGATCAGGTCTGAACTTTCGTTCACAAAATCAACTTCTGTCTCGTTCAGTGCGGCAATAACAGTTTCTACGCCTTCTTCTCCCACTTTCTGTGCAATCTTGTTGAGCCCTTTTTTGCGAAGTTTGTTCACATAGGATTCTTCAGATGGATTTTCGTACCGGCTTTCAATGATCTGTTCCAGTTCGAAAATGAAATTCTGATTGTAATCTGTTTTAAAACAGCTGCGGCTTCCGGTATGACAGGTAGGGCCTACAGGCTCAGCTTTGATCAGGATGGTGTCTTTATCGCAATCAATATGAGTTTCTTTTACAAAGAGAAAATTACCGCTTTCTTCTCCTTTGGTCCAGAGGCGGTTTTTAGACCTTGAAAAGAAAGTGACTTTACCTTCTTTTTGTGTTTTCTCCCAGGCTTCTGCATTCATATACCCCAGCATTAAAACTTCCAGGGTGTGTACGTCCTGTATGATAACAGGGACAAGGCCCTGTGTTTTTTCAAAATCTATATTCATAACCTTACGGGAATGCCGTGTTTATTTAATTCTTGTTTTAAATCGGGAATGGCTATTTCTCCAAAATGGAATACAGAGGCTGCAAGGGCAGCATCTACAGCAGTTTGGGTAAATACTTCTGTGAAATGTGCGGTTGTTCCTGCACCACCAGATGCGATAACCGGGATATTGATGCTCCTGCAGATTTTATCGAGCAAACTGCAGTCAAAGCCTTGTTTGGTGCCGTCATGGTCCATAGAGGTGAGCAGAATTTCTCCGGCACCCAGTTCTTCGGCCTGTTTAATCCAGGTTTCAGTTTCCAGTTCAGTGGCCAGACGGCCACCATTCAGGTGCACCAGGTTCTTTCCACCGGTATACTTAGTGTCTACAGCCAATACGACAAATTGTACGCCGAATGCTTTAGCCAGTTCTTCAATTAAGGCTGGGTTTCTTACCGCTGCAGAATTGATGCTGATTTTGTCGGCACCTGCATTGAGCAGAGCCTCTGCATTGGCCACAGAGCTGATGCCTCCGCCTATGGTAAAAGGAATATTGAGTTCACGGGCTACCGCTTTGACCATATCAATGGTGGTGTCCCTTCTTTCATGGGTTGCGGTAATGTCAAGGAAAACCAGTTCGTCGGCACCTTGCTGTGCGTATTGCGCAGCAAGGGCAACAGGGTCTCCGGCATCCTTCAGGTCTACAAAGTTCACGCCCTTTACTGTCCGGCCGTCTTTAACGTCCAGACAAGGGATAATCCGTTTACTCAGCATGGCCTATAGGGATGACATGGCTTTCAGGTTCCATTCTTTAATTTCTTCGATCGTGATGCGGTTTTCGTAAATGGCTTTACCCACCACTACAGAACGGATGTCTAAGGAGGAAAGTTCTTCGATATCTTTCATAGAACTGATACCTCCTGAAGCGATCAGTTTGATAAAAGGGGAATGTTCCAGTAGTTTTTTGTACAGGTCTATAGCTGCACCGCCCAGTTTACCATCTTTATTGATGTCTGTACAAAGAAAGCGGAAAAACCCTAACTGCAGACATTTATCTACATAGTCCATCAGTTTGATTGGGGAGCTTTCCATCCAGCCGGAATATTTGATGACCTCGTCCAATACATCGATGGCAATCACGATCCTGTTGGCGTAATCGTATTTTTTACCCACTTCTTTACTGAGTTCTTCCAGGAAAGAAGGGTTGGTGATGGCTTGTGTGCCGACAATAACCCGGTGAATGCCGGCATCGAGCAGGTTGGTCACTTGTTCAATGGTACGGATACCACCGCCGTACTGCACACGCATATCGGTTTTTTTAATGATATCGAATAAGGCGGTCTGGTTGCTAAAGTCGCCTTTAGCGCCATTTAAGTCAATGATATGTATAAATTCTGTCCCATTAGACCGGTAGGTTTCGATCATCTCGGCGATGGAAACGTCGTATACTGTTTTTTGATTGTAGTCGCCCTCTCTTAACCGGACCACTTTTCCATCTAAAATATCAATTGCGGGGATTATGTACATTTTATGGTGTTATAGTTGAAAAATTCTTTAATAAACGTTCGCCTGCTGCTCCGGATTTCTCGGGGTGGAACTGCACAGCATAAAAATTATCTTTTTGTATTGCGGCTGAGAACTGAACTCCATAATCAACAGTCGCGATGTCAAAAATAGGGTTATATTCAATAAAGTACGAATGAACAAAGTAAAATTGTGTCTGATTTTCAACACCTTCAAACAGTAAATTGTTTTTGAAGTTTACATTATTCCAACCCATATGCGGGATTTTGATGTGTTTTTCCTTATCGAAAAGTTTGGTTTCGAGTGGGAAAATATTCATCATGTCTGCATCTCCTTCCTCAGAATGCCGGGTGAGCAACTGCATACCCACACAAATGCCCAGAACGGGTTTCCGGAGCTTTTTCAAAGGTTCTACCAGTCCGGTTTGTTCCAGTTTTTTCATGGCCGTACCAGCATGGCCTACACCAGGTATAATGATGTGACTATATTTGTCCAGATCGGCTTCTGTATCTACCATTCCGTAGGCCAGCTGCAGACGCTGCAGGGCAGAAGTAAGGGAAAAAATATTGCCTGCTCCGTAATTTACGATTCCAATCATCTTATAATACGCCTTTTGTGCTTGGTAAGACTAATTTTTCTGCGTCGCGTTTAATCGCCATCTTAATTGCTTTTGCAAAGGCTTTAAAGATAGCTTCTATTTTATGATGTTCGTTCTCTCCTTCGGCCTTGATGTTCAGGTTGCATTTTGAGGCGTCGCTGAAGGATTTGAAAAAGTGGTAGAACATCTCAGTAGGCACGTCTCCAACTTTTTCTCGTTTAAATTCCGCATCCCAGACAATCCAGTTCCTGCCGCCAAAGTCTATGGCTGCCTGAGCAAGGCAATCGTCCATAGGTAAACAGAAGCCATATCTTTCCAGCCCCAGTTTGTTGCCAATGGCCTTTGCAAAGGCTTCACCAAGGGCTATGCCGGTATCTTCTATGGTATGGTGTTCATCGATGTGGAGATCTCCTTTGGTTTCGATATCCAGATCGATACTGCCGTGACGGGCAATCTGGTCCAGCATATGGTCAAAGAAGTGCAGGCCCGTTTTGATATTGGCTTTACCTGTGCCGTCCAGATCAATGCGGATGCTGATCTTGGTTTCATTGGTATTGCGTTCGTGTTGTACGGTACGACTTCCTGCTCTTAAAAATGTATAGATATCTTCCCAGTTCTGGGTTTGTAGTGCAATAACTTCCTGCAAACTTTCTGCGGAGCCCAGGGCTTCTGCAGCACCCAGGTTATCATTGTTGCGGATGAAAATGCCTTTTGCACCCAGGTTTTTTGCAAGAACGACATCATTAAGACGGTCCCCTAATACGAATGAATGGGCAAGATCGTAATCTGCACCAAAGTATTTTTGCAGCAAACCGGTATTGGGTTTGCGGGTAGGTGCATTTTCATGGGCAAAGGTTTTATCGATAATGACCTCTGCGAATTCAATTCCTTCTCCCCGGAGGGTTTGCAGGATAAAGTTGTGTACCGGCCAGAAATTGTCTTCCGGATGGGAAGAGGTGCCGAGCCCGTCCTGGTTGGTCACCATGACCAGTTCGTAATCCAGTTCCCTGGCAATTTTGGACAGGTAATATAAAGCTCCTGGATAAAATTGCAATTTGGCAAAAGAATCGATTTGCTCATCTTCCGGTTCAAGGATGATGGTGCCGTCTCTGTCTATAAAAAGTACTTTCTTCATGGCTGGTTTAAAGCGATTTTAAGGCTTGGAGTAAAGTGTTGTTTTCTTGCGGTGTGCCGATGGTAATGCGCAGGCATCCTTCGCACAGGGTTACTTTGGAACGGTCTCTTACAATAATTCCTTGTTCCACCAGGGCATTATAGGTATCCAGCGCCTGTTCAATTTCAACGAGGATAAAATTGGCATCCGAAGGGAACACTCTTTTGACTTTTGGCAATTGAATTAAAGCTGCGCTTAAAAGTTCCCGTTCTTCTACTGTGGCCTTAATCCAGTCGTTGACCTGTGCTACATTTTTCAGCGCTTCAAGGGCAATGTCCTGAGTGGCCTGGTTGATGTTGTAGGGTGGTTTGATTTTGTTCAGGATGTCGATAACCGGGCGGGGGGCAAAGGCCATCCCTAATCGTAGTGCAGCAAGTCCCCAGGCTTTGGAAAAAGTTTGCAGGACGACCAGGTTCGGGTATTCTGTCAGTTCCTGGATAAAGGTCTTTTGTTTGGCATAATTGATATAGGCTTCATCAATGACTACCAATCCTTTGAAGTTGGCCAGGATGGTTTCAATATCGGTACGGATAATGGAATTTCCGGTTGGATTGTTTGGGGAACAGATGAAGATCAGTTTGGTGTGTTCGTCAATGGCTTCTGCAATGCCTTCCAGATCTAACTGGAAATTGGGCAGCAGGTTCACTTTACGGAGTTCTACATTGTTGATCCCTGCAGAGACTTCATACATCCCATAAGTTGGGGGAAGTACGATGACGTTGTCTTTGCCTGGTTCACAGAAGGCCCTGTAGAGCAAGTCTATGGCTTCATCGCTTCCATTGCCTAAAAAGGTGTTTTCTATAGGCACACCTTTGATTTTGCTGATGGCTTCTTTGAGATCCAGTTGTAAAGGGTCTGGGTATCTGTTGTAGTTCTGTTCCAGCGGAGATCCGTAGCTGTTTTCATTGGCGTCCAGAAATACACTGGCTTGTCCTTTATATTCATCCCTCGCCGTAGAATAAGGGCGGAGGTTTTTGATGTTTTCGCGTTGTAGGTTATTAATATCCATCTTTTGTAGTTAAACGAATAGTGATTGCATTTTTGTGTGCCTGAAGGCCTTCGGCGGCGGCCAGGACTTCTACTGTTTTTCCGATTTGGTTTAAGCCTTCCGGACTGATGTGCTGGAAAGTGATCTTTTTAACAAAAGAGTCTATAGATACACCGGAATAGGCTTTTGCAAAGCCACTGGTTGGCAGGGTATGATTGGTTCCTGAGGCATAATCTCCGGCACTTTCGGGGGTGAGGTTGCCCAGAAAGACAGATCCTGCATTGCTGATCTGAGGGATTAAAGCCTGGAAGTGATCTGTGGCCAGGATCAGGTGTTCCGGGGCGTAGGTGTTGGAAAAGGACATGCCTTCGGCCAGCGTATCTGTCTTTACCGCATAGGAATTGGCGATGGCCTGCGCGGCTATGTTCTTTCTTGGCAGAACTTCGAGTTGCTTCTCAATTTCCTGAAGGGTTTGGTCAATGATCTGACTGGAAGTACAGACCAGGATGGCCTGGCTATCGGTACCGTGTTCGGCCTGTGCAAGCAGGTCGGAAGCGATATAAGCAGGGTTGGCTGTTTCGTCGGCCAGGACCAGTACTTCTGAAGGACCTGCTGGCATATCTATAGCTGTAAGTGTAGTTGCCTGTACCAGTTGTTTGGCATAAGTCACGTAACGGTTGCCGGGCCCAAAGATCTTGTCTGCCTTTGGGATACTTGTGGTGCCGTAAGCCATGGCGCCAATGGCTTGTGCTCCGCCGGCCAGGTAAATCTTATCTATGCCCAAAAGCTGTGCGCAGTAAGCCAGGTAACAATTGGTTTTTCCATTGGCCTGGGGAGGAGAGCAAACGATGATCTCTTTACAGCCCGCCAGTTTTGCCGGGATGCCCAGCATCAGGAAGGTGCTCGGCAGGACAGCTGTACCGCCGGGTACATACAGGCCTACTTTTTCTATGGCCCTGGTTTCCCGCCAGCAAGTAACGCCCGGCATGGTTTCTACCGGTGCTTCCTTAATGATCTGTGCAGCGTGAAATTTTTTGATGTTGGCATAAGCCTGGTCAATGGCCGCTTTTTCAGCTTCCGGAATTTCGGCGGCTATAGCGTTAATTTCTTCCTGATCAAGGAACAGGCGTTCCAGTTTTACTTTATCGAACTGAAATGCATAGTCGATAAGGGCTTCATCTCCTTTGGTTTTTACCTGGTTAATGATGTCTTTTACACGCTGGTCTATGCTTTGATCGTCTTCCAGTTGTCTGGTGCATAATGCATCAATATCCTGTTTCGACAGATCTTTATAACTATATGTTTTCAATGTCTTATCGTTTATGATGAACTCGTATTTCCTTGGCCGGTGGCTTAGGAGATGATTTTCTCAATCGGCATGACCACAATACCCTCTGCACCTGCGGCTTTCAGGCTGTTGATCTTTTCCCAGAAATCATGTTCGGCAATAACGGAGTGAACGGCCACCCAGTCTTCATCAAAAAGTGGAACGACGGTTGGGCTTTTAACGCCCGGAAGTAGGTTTACGATTTTCTCCAGGTCTTTTCTGGCCACATTCAGGACCACATATTTGGTTTCTTTTGCACGCAGTACAGAGCGGATGCGTTGTAAAAGTTCCTGTACTTCGGGCAGCAGGCCGGAGCCTTCTTTTCCGATCAGTACGGCTTCGGATTTCATGACTTCTGCAAAAGGTTTCAGGCCATTGCTTTTTAGAGTACCACCTGTAGAAACGATATCACAGATGGCATCGCTCAGGCCCAGTCCGGGACCGATCTCTACCGAACCGGAAATGGTACGGATGTCTGCATTGACATGGTTGTCTTTAAGGTATTTTTCCAGGATAACCGGATAAGAGGTTGCGATGGCTTTACCACCCAGCTGAGCAATTTCAGTGATCTGGCTTTCGTTCGGAATGGCAATTTTAAGGGTACATTTTCCAAAACCCAGTTTTTGTAAATAGGTTACCTCAGCGCCGGCTTCGGTGATTACATTTTCTCCTACGATACCCAGATCTGCAATGCCGTCCTGAACGTATTCAGGAATGTCGTCGTCGCGAAGGAAAAGAATTTCCAATGGGAAATTGGTTACGGATGTAATAAGGGAACTTTTGTAGTTCTCGAAAGAAAGGCCACAGTTTTTAAGGATCTCTACTGATTTTTCGTTTAATCTACCCGATTTCTGGATAGCTATTTTAAGTGTTTTCACTATTGCTGATTATGGTATGGAACAAGAAATATAAATTCGGAAACAGGTTTTGAAGTACAAAACATTACATATACATCGCCAATTGGCGATGGTGCAGATGTAAGTGATGGTTCAAATGTTTTTTCATTTATTATAAGTTCCTAATCGTTAATGCAATGCATCTTGAGGAATGCAAATATATCGATTGAAACGACAAATCAAAAAATAAATGGCATTTAATTTGATTTTGTACCTTTGTAACATATTTACTGATTTGAAAAGAACATTTACGCTAATTTTTCTGTTTGCCTTATTGCTGCAGGCTTGCAACTGGTTTAAGAAAACGCCCGAAGTGGGCCTTGTTTTAGCAGAGCATTTTAAGAATAAACTGTACAAGGACTTTGATACAGCTGCCTATAACCAGGTTTTTAATCAACGCCTGGAGGAATCCCGAAAGCATTTAACAAATCCAAAAACCCTTGAAGCCTATTATGAGCACAAGGAGGGAAGTCCTGTATTTGTAACTCATCATTATGTCAATGGTGATCTGGATAGTCTGATCAGTTATCTGGAAAAGAGTGGGGAACATGGCTTTAATCCGTCTTTATTTGGTTTGAAACGGCTCAAAGAATTGAAAATGAGCCTGGATGCCAATGATTTCAAAACGATTGATGCACTTTATCCGGTGCTTGCTGATCTGGAATTAAACGCATCGGAGTCATTGATTAAATATTATGATTTTGTGAATTTTGGGGTGCTGAACCCTCGTAAGATCCTAAGCCGGTATTATATTCCTGTCAAAAGGCCGGACAGTGCAGGTATTGTTAAGCTGTTGGATGCCAGGAGTTATGCTGCTGAGTTGAGTGCTGCACAACCAAAGTCAGCACAGTATGTAGCTTTAAAGAAGGAGTTGGCGAGACACAATCTTAAAGATACGGCCGACCAAAGAGCCAAAACCATTCTGGTTAATATGGAGCGGCTGCGGTGGAAACTTCCCGAAACGGGTACCCAATATGTGGAAGTTAACATTCCTGATTTCTCTTTAACCTGGTTTAAGGATGGGGATACTTTAAAAAATATGAAGGTTTGTGTTGGGGGAAAAAGAGAGCAGGGCTATGAAGAAAAGATCAAAGCTTATCTTAAATCGGGTAAACTGGATGATAAACCTAAAAACCATGAAACCCCGATATTGTTCAGCAAACTCAATTCTATACAGGTTAATCCGGTCTGGAATATTCCTGCGAGCATTGCACAGAGTGAGATTTATTATCAGGCAGCGAGAGATCCTTATTATTTGTCCAACAGCAATATTAAAGTCTATTATAAAGGACAGCTGGTGACGGATCCGGATACCATACAATGGAACCATTATTCCAGAGAGCGTTTGCCTTTTAAATTTAAACAGGGTTCTGGTGGAGGAAATGCTTTAGGGAAGTTTAAGTTTATTTTTGACAATGGTTCGAGTATTTACCTGCACGACACTAATAATAAGTCTGCTTTTGCCCGGGCGAACAGGGCCATCAGCCACGGTTGTGTACGTGTGGAAAAACCTTTGGAATTTGCTGAAATGCTGGTGAACGATAAATATCAGTTCGATCAGTTGCGCATGGAGGTTAACCTACCACCATTGGATACGACAAAAATGGAGGTGTACAAGAAAAAACTAGCAAAAAAGGCAGATACGGTAAATGTTTTTGAGCTGAAGCCAAAATGGTTCAGTACGAAAAAACAAGTACCTTTGATCATTAATTACATCACAGCCTGGTGGCAGAATGGTGCTTTGCAGGTGCGTCCTGATGTTTATGGATTAGATGAAACACTTTGGAGTAAATTGCAAAAATTTCTCTAACTTTGGTTTTTAATGAATTTCCTATATCCAGGTTTTCTTTTTGCACTTACGGCGGTCGCAATACCTGTTTTAATTCATTTGTTCAATTTTAGGAAATACACCAAAGTTTATTTTAGTAATGTACAGTTCCTTAAAGAAGTAAAGGAACGGGGGGCTTCGCGTGAAAAGCTCAGAAACCTGCTGTTGCTGTTCACCAGGATACTGGCTATTGTATTTCTGGTTCTGGCTTTTGCCAGGCCTTATTGGTTTTCAGGAAAGAAAATAGATCCTGCTGCTCAAACTTTGGTTTTGATCTATGTAGACAATTCCTATAGTATGGAAGCGGTTAATAAAGATGGTAATTTACTGGATGAGGCGAAAAGGAAAGTGCGGGAGATTGTAAAATCCTATGGCCCGAATGATAAGTTTCAGCTGCTGACCAATGATTTTGAAGGAAAACACCAAAGGCAGGTTAGAGGGGAGGAGTTGCTTCAACTACTGGATGAGGTTAGAATTTCTCCGGTACACCGTGGGCTTGCACAGGTCATAAACCGTTTGGATGGTCATGGCGATTTGAATTCAAACCGTTTTATTTATTTGATATCGGATTTCCAGGAGAGTTTTACCGGGAATAAGGCGGTTGGTTCTTCAGATCAGGATAAGCAGATTACACTGGTGAAATTACAAGCGAACAAGATGCCGAATATTGCAGCAGATAGTGTTTGGTTTTTGTCTGCTGTGCATAAACCTGGAGATGCGGAGAAACTGGTGGTTAAACTTCGGAATTATACAGATGAGCCTGCTTCGGGTATTGCGCTGAAATTAACGATTGACGATACTCAAAAAGCGGTGCATAACTTGAATATCCCGGCAAATGGAACGGTAAATGATACGATTGCCTTCAGAGGCCTTGGGCAGGGTTGGCACCGCGGGCTGGTGAGTGTTAAGGATTATCCGGTTGTTTTTGACGATTATTTAAATTTTACGTTTAAAGTGGAGGCCAGCAGGAGTGTTTTAAATATTAAGGGGGATCCGGGAGAAAGACATATTGATGCTCTTTATGCTTCGGATGCTTATTTTAAGGTGACCGATATGCCGGAATCGAATATCCGGTACTCGGATCTGGGACAATACGACCTGATTGTACTGAATGGGCTTAAATCTCCTTCTTCTGGCTTGTCACAACAGCTACGGCTTTATGTGAATCAGGGAGGAACTGTTGTAGTTTTTCCTGATCTGGACGGAAATCAGGAGCAATATTCGGCTTTTTTGAATGAATTGTCGCTGCCTCGTGTTTCCCGATTGCATGCAGAACAGTTGAATGTAAGTGCTATAGATTTAAAACATGAGGTTTTCCGGGAGGTTTTTGAGCATATCCCCTCCTCTATAGATTTGCCCAAAGTGAACCGTTATTTTGGATTTACAGAGCTGCAGAAAAATGTACAGCAAAATCTGATGACGCTGCCGCCTAAGCAATTGTTTTTTGCACAGTTTGGTCTGGGTGGAGGAAAGATCTTTTTGTGTGCAACCTCGACGAACATCAAGGATAGTAATCTACCTCAGCATCCGGTTTTTGTTCCATTGATGTATAAAGTGGCTTTTGGAAGTGCGAGAAAGCAGCCTTTGTACTATACGATTGGTAACAATGATTTGCTGGAGAGTGAACAGATCAGTCTGGGGACTAATCAATCCCTTCGTCTGGTTGCAGATCATTTTGAGGCTATTCCTGAATTAAGGCAGGCTAATGGAAAGAGCTTGATCTATATTGCGGATCAGGTTCGAAAACCCGGATTTTATGAACTGAAAAAAGCAGATTCTGTGCGGAGTGTCTATGCATTTAATGAGGACAGGAGGGAATCTGACAGCAGATACACAGAGGATGCGAAGCTAAAGGAATTGTTTCCAAGGCAAAAAATAGAACTTTACCACAGCGGAAAGGATGTGCTTACTTTAGAGGGTACTCCGAAAAATAACCGCACAGACTTATGGAAACTTTGCCTAGTTTTGTGTGCGGTTTTTCTAGCGGTTGAAGTATTACTGATTCGATTTTTTAACAACACTAAGAATATACAAAAAAAATGAACCTTCTGATTACAGGCGTTACCATTGCCGATCCCAGCAGCCAGTTTAACGGGCAAACTTGTGATGTACGTGTAGAACAAGGGAAAATTACGGCGCTTTCGGCGCAGCTGAAACCCCAAAAAGGGGAAGAGGTTTTTGAAGGTAAAGGGGCATATCTTTCACCTGGATTTTTTGATCTGAACTGTTCTGTGGGTGATCCGGGTTTTGAAACCAGAGAGGATATCCGTACTGCTACAGCTGCTGCAGCTGCAGGCGGGTTTACAGGTATTGCTGTTTTGCCGAATACACAACCTGTGATGCATTCTAAATCTGAGGTGGAGTATGTGTTGAACAGGTCGAAAAATAACCTGGTGGATGTATATCCAATTGGTGCCATCAGCCATAACCTGGAAGGAAAAGAGCTGGCGGAATTGTATGATATGCAGCAGGCGGGCGCTGTAGCTTTTTCAGATGGTTTAAAGCCTATTACGGATGATGGTTTTATGAGCCGTGCTTTGCAGTACAGTAAAGGTTTTGATGGTTTGCTGATGGTGTACCCGGAAAACAAATCTATTGCTGGTAAAGCGCAGGTAAATGAGAGTAAGACAAGTGTGTTGCTGGGGATGAAGGGGCTTCCCGCTCTGGCGGAAGAAATGCAGATTTCCCGCGATATTTTTCTGGCGGGTTACCACGATGCACCTGTACATATCAATACAATTTCTACAGCGGGTTCTGTAGCCATTATAAAAAAAGCAAAAAAAGACGGCATCAGGATTACCTGCGATGTAGCCGCTCATCAGTTGGTTTTTACGGAAGAATTGCTGAATGATTTTGATAGTAATTATAAGGTAAAGCCACCTCTGCGTGGTAAGGCTGACGTAAAAGCTTTGCTTGCCGGGTTAAAGGATGGGACAATTGACGCGGTGAGTGCACAGCACCGCCCGCATGAAATAGAGTTCAAAGATGTGGAATTTGAGATTGCGGCGTATGGAATCATAGCACTTCAAACCGCATTGCCTTTGTTGCTGAAAGCGGGTCTGGATGCCGGACAAATTGCAGCGAAACTGGCTATTGCGCCCCGCAGAATACTGAATTTGCCTGTGCCGGTACTGGCCGTTGGCGAAGAGGCGAATTTTACTTTGTTCAGAACACAGGATCAGTGGTTGTATAATGCAGCAAGCAACAGATCTAAATCTGCCAATTCACCTTTGTTAAATGAAACATTAACCGGTAGGGTGGTGTTGGTATATAATCATAAACAATATCAAGTATATGGATAGTAAAGTAGAAGGTGCCTTAGTTGCATCCTTAAATAAATTTGCTGCAACAGCTGGCAGAGATTCAGCCGATTTGCAGAAAGATCTGATCGGGGTTTTTAATCAGGATCTTGGTTTTTTGGAGAAAGTGGAAGCTTTTGATGCCGTATTTGATGAAAATCCGGCGTTTGATGAGCTTAGAGAGGTTTTCTTCGATTTACTGATGATTAATTTCTTCTCCAGTGATATGAAAAAGCTGGAAGAGGATTATCTGGACACGGAGGAATGGGAGAATATTGAAGAGGAAACCATTGACCGTGGTTCGGAATTGCTGAATCTGCTGATGTATATTAATGAGTGTCATGATGAGCAGATTAAACCTGAACTTGGTGATTTCCTGAAAGAATTTTTATTGGTGGAAGAGGATGAGTTTCAGGATGAATTTATGATCTATGAAGACCTGATCAGTAATCAGCAACTTGCGGAGAGCAGCATAGACGATATTTGCAATCATGCGGATATGATTGATCTGGGTGAAGAAATGGAGCAGTTATTTGTGCCTTTTATGGCTTTCTTTTATGAGCCAAAAGGAACTGAGGCGGTAGTTAAGGATTTGGAGAAATTTAGTTCCAAACCTGGTTTTGATGTTGCAGTTTACACGTTAATTACTAATTTTAACAATATTCGGACATCCTAGTTTTTTGGGGTGTTTACTGTCTAAATTAATGTTTATCTAAAACAATAAAAATGCAACAACAACTTATTGAAATGGAAAAAAAGCCCAATGTACTGGCTTTTAAAGGGGCACTTGCCTACGCTGTTTATTTTTTGGCGCTGATTTATATTTTCAAAATGATCGGTATTGATACGAATAATACTAATCTTCCTTTGGGTGAAAAGATATTAAGCTCGGCATTGTCTTATATTCCATTTATCCTTGCGATTGTATATGTGCAAACGAATCATAAGAAAGAGCTTGGAGGTTATATTACCTTCGGAAGGGCTTTTTCGGCAGGTTTTAAAGTTGCTGCATACTCCGGTTTGTTTCTTGCTGTTTTATTGATGTTATATTATAAGGTTTTAGACCGTTCGGCATTTGATAATTTAATAGACAAAGCAAAAGAGGCTGCCGGTGATGATGAGAATAAGATTAAAGGGGTGGAAATGATGAGACCTTATATGATTTACTTTATTGGTTTCGGTGCGGCGATTACCTATACTTTTTTTGGATTGATTGTTAGTCTGATCGGTGCTGCAATAATTAAAAAGGAAAAACCTTTGTACGAGGAGGCAGAAGAGATTAAATCGCTATAGAAAAATAAAAGGGGCTTTAATGGCTCCTTTTTTATTTGCCCTTATTGTTCAAGGGAGAGTGGAAGGTTAAAATGGAAGGTAGAGCCTTTGCCTTTTTCACTTTCTACCCATATTTTACCTTCGTGCCGCTGAATGATCTCGGAGCAGAGGTACAGGCCAATTCCAAAACCTGAAATATTCTGGGTATGCTTGCTCTCAATGCGGGAATAACGTTCAAAAAGTTTATCTATATCCTGGGGTTTAATGCCCATTCCTTCATCTTTTATACTGATTACTGCCATATTGTCTACGGTCTTAAAAAACAGTTCGATGCTTTTCCCTCTTGGAGAATATTTAACGGCATTGCTGAGCAGATTAGAGATCACCTGGCCCACTTTATCGCGGTCTGCATGAATATGTATGGCTTCGCCTTTGTGTAAGGTGATGTTGTATTCCGTTGCTGTGAGGCGGGCTTCTTCAATGCTTTCTGCCAGGAGTTCTTCCAGATTGAAATCTTGTTTACTAAGATGGATTTTTCCTGATTCCAGGCGGGAAAGATTGAGAAAGCCATTGATCATAGAACCCATTTTATTGATTTGGGTCTCTACCCTGGAAAACGCATTCACAGCGAAAGCATCATTTTCTTTTTTTGCTTTGGCATGGAGTAACTGTACATAACCCTTTAGAGAGGTAAGCGGTGTTTTCAATTCATGGCTTACCATTCCAATGAAGTCATTCTTTCGCATTTCATCTTGCTTTTGTTCGGTGATGTTCAAAATAATGCCCGAGACGCTTAGCGGTGTGCCGCTTTGGTCGTAGTAGGCTTTGCCTGTAGAACGAAGCCATTTGGGTTTGTCGTCGTCTAAAGGATGGATCAGGTATTCGACTTCAAAGGCTTCCCCGGTTCTGATGGCTTTCCGAATGGTTTCTGCAACTATTTCGCGTTGAGCTGGGTCAATCATCTGGAAGGATTCTTCCAGGGTGAGGTGCTTTTCGTCAGGAACTCCGTGGATTAGCCTGGATTGTTTTGAAATTGTAAGTATATCGGAAACAAGATCATTGCTCCAGGTGCCCATTCCTGCAGAGTCAAGGGCTTGCTTGAGCGTATCGGTTGTTTTTTCAAGTCTTCTTTTGGACTTTATATTTTCGGTAACGTTTACCGCAGTATGGAGGATACAATACGTGTTTCCGGAGGTTGTAAGAATGGCGCGGTACTTAAAATTGAAATAATAGGTTTGAAGTTTCCCATCTACGGAAAGTTCGGCGGGGGCATCCTTTGCTTCAAAGGTTTTACCTGTTCTCCACACCTCCTTTAGGATCTCAATATAGGGTTGTCCGCTAAGCTCAGGAACAGCCTCCTCCAACGGTTTACCTATAACGCTCCGGTCTTTACCCCAGAACTGGATCATCGCATCATTGGCGGTTTGGATAATAATGTCATTAGTGGTGTAAATTGCAGTTGCATTTTCAGACATGGAAAGAATTTCCAGTAGTTCTTGACTGCTTAGGCGTGGGGACTTACCTTTCATTCTTTGGGGAGCTGGTGATCAATGTAAATATAAAGAAAATGATGTAACAAATAAATAGAGAGAAAGATATGTTGATTTATCTGAATCCATCCATTAAAAACAGTAGATACCAGATTATTATGACTACCTTGTTGGTTAAATTATAATAAAATGAAAATCAATGAATTAGCACTTAGTTTTTGCCAGTCTAAAACAGAGCTGCTAGAACTGGAAAAAGATCTGGCCCTGGTGGAAAAACTTGTGAAGGATCTTTTGGCAGATGTTCAAACACCGGATCTGAAACTGGAAATTTCAGGACTGAATAAAGAGATTAAAAGCCAGACGGAAGTGATTGAGCAGCTTAAAACTGAATTGAACGGGGTTCAGGATGAACTGTTGGCTCTTTTTAAAGCTGAGGATTATCAAACAGGTGATAAGCTGGAGGTGGTGCTGAGCAATAGTAAAGCTGTTCAGCTGTGGGTAACCAAGGATGGAATGCTTAAAGTCCAGCCTTGACTGGCCGGACTTTGCAGGTTAAATTATTTTTGATCACCTGGAGTGGGGGCGGGTGAGAGAATATGTACCTCCCGCTGCGGATAAGGTGTGGAAATACTGTTGTTGTCTAATTCTTCTTTTATCTTTTGAAAATTACTATAGTAGGCTTTGGTATAATCGCCGTTAGCCACCCAGGCATGGATAGTCAGATTTACTGCATTTTCTCCAAGAGAACTAACCAGTACAACTGGCTGTGGCGTTTTCAGGACCAGGGGATCTTTATCCAATAAATTCAGAATGAGTTTTCGCGCCGTGTCAATATTGGAATTGTAAGAGATTCCAATAATGTATTCGAGCATCCTGGTTTCATTGTCTGTGGTATTGTTGATCACAGCATTGGCTAAGGGACCATTAGGAGCATAAAGTGTTGTGCCGTTAGCTGCTTTTAGGGTGGTGTAGAGAATGTCTATTTTAAGGACAGTTCCGCTTACGCCATTGGCCGCTGAAATGCTGTGTCCAATTCTGAAAGGTTTGAACAGCAGTATGAGGACTCCGCCTGCAAAATTGGAAAGGCTGCCTTGCAGGGCCAATCCAACGGCCAGACCAGCAGTACCCAGGACGGCAATAAAGGAGGTGGTGGGAATACCAACCGTTGAAGCAACCTGGAGGATCAGTAATAGATAAAGGATGGCTTTTAGTACACTGATCAGAAAGGAGGAAAGGGAAACGTCGATATTTCCTTTGGTGAACCGTCTGGTTAAAAAGCCGATCAGAAATTTGATGAGCCATATTCCGAGAAACAGGGTGATCAATCCAAATAAAAGGGAAGGGATCATATCTACGAAGGCGTCAACTAGTTTTGCCACTTTGGGCTCGATATAATTCATATTTAAAAATTTACTCAGCATTCTTCCCCGCATTTTTGATGCCATTATGTTGCTGTGGTGTGGATTTTGTTAGATAGTCAGTTCATGAGAAAGATGGCATGCCTTTTTGTACTATTGTTTTTCCTGGTCTTTAATGGAAACGCCCAGGGAATATTTAAGATTCATGGTGCATTTACCTTACTGAAAAAGGAGATGAAGGTTGTGCTGGCCTATAACCTGAACCATAAAGAGGTACGGGATTCTACGGTGACCAGGAACGGGATTTTTGACTTTTCAGGAACGGTTCCTTCGGCTCTGCCGGTTAAAGCGACATTAGGTTTCCTGCCATTGGAAGATCATCCGAATACTTCTTATGTGGAGCAATTACTAAAGACTGATGAACAGGATTTTTTTCTCGAAAAAGGAATTGTTTTGGTGAAAGGCAGCAGTAAAATGAATACAGCGGTAATTACCGGGGGCAAGACACAGCAGGAGCTGCTTTCGCTGCAGGACATGAAGCGTGAAGAACGGGTTAAGATGTTGAATTTACAGGATGAAATGATTCCTATGCTGATTCAGAGCCAGGGCTTGGGCATAGATTCAAACAAAAAGGTTCAGTCCATTAGTGCACAGATGCAGCCTCTGGTTAGAAAAATGAGGGAAAAGGAGGAACTTTTTATAAAAACGCATCCTGATTCTTATGTAACACTTGATCTGGTGGCACAACGTAGCCGGATGATGCGTACCGGAAGTTTTACAAAGATGTTTAGTGGTTTAAGTCCAAGGTTGAGAAATTCAAAATCTGGTAAGGAAATGTTGCGCAGACTCAACGTAGAAAAACAGACCGCGATAGGGGTGAAAGCGATGGATTTCAGCCAGCCTGACGCAAACGGAAATTTAATTTCGTTAGATGCTTTTAAAGGTAAGTATGTTTTGCTGAATTTCTGGGCGAGTTGGTCTGAATCTTCCAGAGGAGAAAATCTAGACTTATTGACCATATATTTGCAGTTTAAGAACAAGGGATTTGAGGTTCTGTCTGTTTCTTTGGATGCGGATAGAGAACAATGGCTGAATGCTGTTGGGGAGGATCATTTGATCTGGCCACAATTGAGTGATTTAAGAGGCTGGAATAATAAGGCTGCGCAAATATATTCGATTACCTCGGTTCCGAAGAGTTTTCTGATTGGTCCTGATGGACGTATTGTAGGGAAGGACTTGTTTGGGGAGGCACTTCTGGAAAAATTACAAGAAGTACTTCGGTAAGATTTTACTGGATCCTGCCTTGTTTGGAAAATGAAAAGTTGTAGGTTAGCCTGATACCAACAATTGGGGTTGCCTGATGATTCATTCTTATAAAATCACCGTGAAGATTGAGGTCTAGTATACTTCTTTGTTCCGAGATCAGTTCATAGCCTCCGCTTGCTGTGGCACCTATTCCGTTATCGCTTCCTTCTTCTCCGCCCAGATAGGCTAATGCGCCCAGGCGGATATAGAAGCCTGGTTCAATGTAGTATTTGCCGCCCAAGCCAAAATAACCGGTATATGGGGTTTCGATACCGACAGAGGGTACCACAGAGAATTCTTTTGCCAATTTGATCTCTCCCTGAAGAACGCCTCCATAGCCTGAACCTTCTTTGGATGCATTGAGTGCTAAACCGGCACCAATGGAATTTTTAGCCTGGCTATAGGAATGAGTACAAAAAAATGCAGTGCAAATCAGAAAAACAAGTACGGAGCGTTGATATAGGGGCGTAATATGCTTAGCGGTTCCGGGGCTTGATCTCATTTTTAAATTTTGTGTTTCAAATTAAACGCGAGTATACATAATATTATCATTTTTTTTGGCTGGAATTGATTTTAATTAGAGGAGACGACGAAATGCGAATTTTTTTATAAATCTTCATAAATGCTTAGTCAGTTTTATCTAAGTTTGCAGATTGTTTATATTGTTGTAAATCATACATGGACATTTCGGTTGTAGTACCCTTATATAATGAAGAAGAGTCATTGCCTGAGCTAACCACTTGGATAGCGAAAGTGATGGCTGAACATAATTTTACTTACGAAATTCTCTTTGTGGATGATGGGAGTACAGATTCTTCCTGGTCAATTATTGAACAACTCAAAGAGAAGTTTGACAGCGTAAGGGGGATTAAATTTAGAAGGAATTATGGAAAGTCTGCTGCTTTAAATGTGGCTTTTGAAGCGGCTGTTGGCGATGTGGTGATTACCATGGATGCTGATTTACAGGACAGCCCGGATGAGATCCCTGAATTATACAGAAGGATAAAAGAAGAAAAGTACGATCTTGTTTCCGGTTGGAAAAAGAAGAGGTATGATCCGATTACAAAGACCATTCCTACAAAGCTGTTTAATGCGGCCACAAGGAAAATGTCCGGGATTCAGCTGAATGATTTTAATTGTGGTTTGAAAGCCTATCGCAATGATGTGGTTAAAACCATAGAGGTATACGGGGAAATGCACCGGTATATTCCTGTGATTGCAAAATGGGCAGGTTTTAAGAAAATTGGTGAACAGGTTGTGGAACACCGTGCCCGTAAATATGGGGTTACTAAATTTGGTTTTAGCCGTTTTGTTAATGGTTTTTTAGACTTATTGTCTATATTTTTTGTAGGTAAGTTTGGCAAGCGCCCCATGCACTTTTTTGGGTCGCTTGGGGTATTGAGTTTCTTACTGGGTACTTTTATGGCTTTATGGATGATTGGAGAGAAATTGTATCATATTGCTGCGGGTATTCCGTATAAACGTGAAATTACAGATCAGCCTTTATTTTATATTGCTTTAGTGGCCATTATCGTAGGTTCTCAGTTGTTTTTAACTGGCTTTGTTGCCGAACTGGTGACCCGTAATGCACCCGAACGTAATCAGTATCTGATAGAAAAGGAGATAAATTAAAGGATGTTTTTTTCTATTATAATTCCCTTATACAATAGGCCCCAGGAAATAGACGAATTACTGGCTACACTGACCAAACAAACTTATATGCAGTTTGAAGTGCTGGTGGTTGAAGATGGCTCTGTTCAAGATGCTAAGGAGATTGTTGCAAAATATCAGGACCGGCTGGATGTTCATTACTTCTTTAAACAGAATGCCGGACAGGGCTTTGCAAGAAATTATGGTTTTGAGCGGGCGAGGGGGGATTATTTTATCATTTTTGATTCGGATTGTCTTATTCCTGCAGATTACCTGGAAACGGTAAGAGATTATCTGTTTGAACATAAACTGGACGCTTACGGTGGTCCCGATGCGGCGCACAGCAGCTTTAGTCCGGTACAAAAGGCAATCAGTTATGCCATGACCTCTCCTTTTACAACAGGTGGGATCCGGGGGAATAAAAAACATGTAGGACAATTCCATCCGCGCAGTTTCAATATGGGTGTTTCGCGTGAGGTTTGGGAAAAGGTAGGCGGTTTTATTCTAACCAGATTGGGCGAAGATATTGAATACAGTATCCGTATTCACGAAAGTGGTTTTAAGATCGGGCTGATTCCTGCGGCGAAGGTATACCATAAGAGAAGGACGAGTTTTGCCCAATTCTATAAGCAGCTGCATTTCTTTGGCAGGGCGAGGATCAATATTTATAGGCATTTTCCTTCAGAACTGAAATTGATCCATTTCTTTCCTGCTGCTTTTACGGTTGGTATTATACTAACTTTAGTATTAAACATATTGTATCCGCCTTTGGCGTATATTTGTAATACATTGTTGCTGATCATATTTGCAATGATTTTTTTTCATGCCTGGAGTGTGACTAAATCTGTTAAAGTTGCATTTTTGAGTATTATTGCATCTTTTATACAGCTTTTTGCTTATGGCATGGGTTTTATACAGGATTTTGTTAAAAGAGTAGTATTGAAACAATCATGATAGAATTTTTAAAAGAAAGCACCTTTACGGTGAACGAGGTGATTGGTAAAGCCTGGACACTAACGAAAAGGAATTACTTTTCCATTGCCACTTTATGCTTTTTAATGTTTTTGACTTCTAATGCTTCGGGTTTAATGGCTTTTTTCCTGAAAGACGTGAGCAAGGGTCTGAATATTTTCATGGCTGCCCTTTTTGTGATGCTGTATTTTACCCTTAATTTATCTCTGCTGAAATATATTTTTCACTTGCTGGATGATGAGGAACATGATGTGAGCATTGTGAGTACATTACCTACCCGCCAGCAGATCATCCGGTTTTTAATTGCAATGTGTTATTTTATGTTTTGCATTGTTGGAGTATATTCGGTAGTGGCCTTGGTTGGTTTTCCTTTTATTTATACAGGGATAAAAATGTCGGTGGTGACGAATGTTGCTATATCTGTTGGAACAGTCGCTATTTTTATCACCTGGATCCGGATTTCTTTCTTTCCCTTTTTCATCATTGACAAGAATCAACCACCTTTTGGCTCCATTAAATTTAGTCTGGCCATTACAAAAGGAAATTTTACGAAAATTCTCCTGCTCTTGCTTGTTTTGGGTGGGTTTTATATTTTGTATCTGCTGGTGAGTTATATGCAATGGCCTATTATATCTTTCCTGATCAATATTTTAAGTTCTTTTATCATTGTTCCTTTATCTAATGTCTGTCTCTTATACACATCTCCGAGCCCACGAGACAGGCAGCTCTATCGCGTATGCCGTCTTCTGCTTGAAAAGGGGGGGGGGGGGGGGGGGGGGGGGGGGGGGGGGGGGGGGGGGGGGGGGGGGG
>NZ_JAELTV010000119.1 GCF_016429005.1 Pedobacter sp. ASV19 | reverse complement strand
CCCCCCCCCCCCCCCCCCCCCCCCCCCCCCCCCCCCCCCCCCCCCCCCCCCGCTTTTAGATGTGTATAAGAGACAGCTTCATGGGGAGCATCTAATGCCGGATCCGGATGGTTGTGCAATAATTTATGGGATCATTATGCATTTAGTAATGACATTGCTTATTTAAAAAGCATTTATCCAATTTTAAAAGGTTCTGCAGAATTTTATAAGAGTGTTCTGACCAAAGATCCGAAAACAGGTTGGCTGGTCACTTCGCCTTCGGTGTCGCCAGAGAATACCTTTTATTTGCCTAATGGAAAAACAGCGAGTATTTGTATGGGGCCAACGATCGATAATCAGATTGTAAGGGAGTTGTTTGGCAATGTGATTACGGCATCTAAACGACTGAATGTTGATCCGGAATTCAGACGGGAGCTGGAAGAGAAACTTCAATCTGTGCCCCCTCCAGGCGTTGTCAGTAAAGACGGAAGGATCCAGGAATGGCTGGAAGATTATAAGGAAACAGAACCACAGCATCGTCACATTTCTCATTTGTATGGACTTTATCCGGCATCTTTAATTACGCCATCATCTACACCAGCACTTGCCGAGGCGGCAAAGAAAACCCTCGAAGTAAGGGGAGATGATGGGCCGAGCTGGAGTATTGCCTATAAACTTTTGTTTTGGGCCAGGCTTCATGATGGCAACCGGGCTTTTAAATTGTTCAGGGAAATATTGAAACCTAAGTTCGGAACAGATATCAATTATGGTGCTGGAGGAGGAGTTTATCCAAATATGCTTTCTGCCGGCCCGCCTTTTCAGATAGATGGAAACTTTGGGGCTGCTGCAGGTTTTGCTGAAATGCTTTTGCAAAGCCATGATGGATATATTGAATTGTTGCCGGCTCTTCCGGATGCCTGGAAAAAGCAAGGTGATATCAAGGGTTTAAAGGCGAGAGGAAACTTCACTGTGGATTTCAAATGGAAAGATGGGAAAGTAGTTTCTTACAAAGTTTCTTCACCCAAACCAGAAAAAATTAGCATTAAATTGAATGGAAAAATCCAGGAAATATTAACTTCAGTGCTTTAATTTACAGATAAATGAGAAAAAAAATATTGTATTTACTGCTATTACTTGTTTTTTCGCAGAAACAAACGTTTGCGCAGGTTAAATCTGCTAACGGAAATATTCTAGCTGCGACACCACCAATGGGCTGGATGACCTGGAATTATTTTGCTGACCAGATCCATGAAAAAGAGATTATGGAAATGGCAGATGCTCTGGTTAAAACGGGCATGCGTGATGCGGGATATCATTACATATTTATCGATGATGGGTGGCAGGGGGGCAGAGACAACCGGAACAATATCATTGCTGATCCTAAGAAATTTCCTTCTGGGATTAAGGCACTTTCAGATTACGTGCACAGCAAAGGTTTAAAACTGGGTATCTATTCTGATGCTGCACCTTTAACTTGCGCTGGGTATACTGCAAGTTTAGGCTTTGAAGAACAGGATGCCAAAACATTTGCTTCCTGGGGCATTGATTACCTGAAATATGATTATTGCGGTGCACCTTCGGATGCGGAGACTGCAAAACACCGATATAAAACAATGGCAGATGCACTAAGGAAAAGCGGCAGGGAGATAGCTTTTGGGATTTGTGAATGGGGAGACCGTAAACCCTGGTTATGGGCTGCAGAAGCCGGTGGGCAATTGTGGAGAACTACGGGAGATGTAAGGGATAAATGGAAAAGAAGATCGGAGAAAGAAGGAGGACAGCGAATAGTGGATATTATAGATGTAAATGCCGGGCTGGATCAGTACGCAGGTATAGGGCACTGGAATGATATGGATATGCTGGTTGTTGGTCTGAATGGTAAAAAAGGACCATCAGGCGATTTAGGCGGTACTGGATGCACTATTGCAGAGTATCAGAGTCAAATGAGTTTGTGGAGCATGTTAGCTTCTCCTTTGGCGGCTACAAATGATCTTCGTACCATGGATGAACAGACCAAACGGATTTTACTCAATAAAGAAGTGATCCAGCTTAATCAGGATCCTCTGGGAAAACAAGCTGCCCGGAAAGTGAATGATGCTGTTTGGACAATTTTAGTTAAGCCTCTTTCTAACGGCGATTATGCTGTAGCTGTTTTGAACCGAAGTGATGCTGCTCAAACTGCCAAGCTGAAGTTTGCCGATCTGGGGCTGAACGAAGCTTATACAGTAAGAGATCTATGGGCTCATAAAATAGTTGCAAAAGGAAAAAATTGGAAAGGACAGGTAAACAGTCATGAGACGAAGGTATTCCGCCTGAAAAATATCAAATCCTGACGTGATTGATTTCTTACCCTAGATCAATGTGCCAGAACAATTGCTGCGGTACATTTGTACTATATAAAAGAAAGGAAATTTATGTCACAATTTGTTTTGCACAGAGCTGATACCAGAGGCCATGCCAATCATGGATGGTTAGATGCGCATCATACATTTAGTTTTGCTAATTATTATAATCCTGAAAGGATGAACTTTGGGGTTTTAAGGGTGCTGAATGATGATATTATTGATGGAGGGAGAGGTTTCGGTACACATCCTCATGATAACATGGAGATCATTACTATTCCTTTAACTGGAGCACTGGCACATGAAGACAGTTTAGGCAGCTCATCTACGATCCAGCATGGAGATGTGCAGGTGATGAGTGCTGGTACAGGTGTATATCATAGTGAGTATAATGCAAATAAAGGTGAAGCGGTTAACTTGTTGCAGATCTGGTTGTTTCCAAATGCAAAAAATGTAACGCCTCGTTATGGCCAGATTACATTGAATGTAGAGGAAAGACACAATAATTTTCAGCAAATTCTATCGCCTGATCCGGATGATGCCGGGGTATGGATCCACCAGGATGCCTGGTTCTCACTGGGTAAATTTGATGAGGGGTTTGAAACCACTTATAAGATTAAAAAAAGTGGGAACGGTGTTTACGCCTTTGTGATCAATGGCGAAGTCACTATAGATGGTCAGGTTTTGAAGAAAAGAGATGGGTTGGGTGTTTGGGATACAGAATCCATTCAATTTAAAGCGAACACAGCTGGTGCTGAAGTATTGCTCATGGATATCCCGATGAATATATAATGTAGATTTAGCCCCCGCAGTTAAAAGCTGTGGGGGCTTTTTATTTTGGATGATGATGCTTACAATTCTTTATATTGGCAGAGATGCTCAAATTACTGCCACCGTGGACCGACTGCTGAATGCAAGAGAAGAGTGGACAGGTTTAACGGCTTGTTCTGATGAAGAGGCTTTGGCCATTTGTTCAGAACAGATGATCGATCTGGTGTTACTGGGAAATGGTATTTTGTATGGTGAGGAACAGGAACTTCGAAAACGTTTACTTCAAATCCATCCATCTTTGAAGATTATTCAACATTATGGGGGCGGTAGCGGATTGCTTTATGGTGAAATTATGGCGGCGATTTAAATGGATCATGAAAATTCTTTTGGATGGACAGTAGCCATAACAAGCCTGGCTTTTGTAATTGCCCAGCTTGATGTCTCTATTGTGAATATCGCGTTGCCTCAAATAGCCCTTACCTATAAAGCGAGTGTCAGTACTTTACAATGGGTAATTGATGCTTATACCTTAGCCTTTGCGGTTTTGATGTTGTCTGCTGGAAATTTGAGTGATCTTTTAGGGGCAAAACGAATATTCCAGTTAGGGATGCTTATTTTTGGAATAGCATCAGTGGGCTGTGGCTTTGCTGCCACCTCTACAGTTTTAATTGGATTTAGAGTATTGCAGGGCATCGGTGCTGCTACAATGATTCCGAGTTCCTTAGCCATACTTAATCAGACCTTTGCCCATGATCCGCCTAAACGTGCACGTGCGGTTGGATTATGGACCGCTGCCGGAAGTGCGGCTATAGCCGCGGGGCCGGTTGTTGGAGGATTAATCATGCAGATTAGTGATTGGCGCTTCATTTTCTATGTTAATGTGCCGCTTTGTGCGGCTGGAATTTTACTTAGTTTCCGGTTGCCACAAAAGAGTTCCCCTTCTAAGAGAAGTTTTGATATACCTGGGCAGATAACATGGATGTTGTCTGTTACAGCATTGATTGCTGTAATTATAGAATGGCCAAAACTGGGATTTAAGGATCCCTTAATATTTGGTGGCTTGTTGTTTAGCGCTGTTATGCTGGTTGTCTTTTTGATTCTTGAAAAGAAAGTGAAATTCCCAATGTTGCCGTTGCATCTCTTCCAATCGGCTAATTTCAACCTGCTTCTTTCTGTGGGAGCCGTATTGAATGGTGCCTATTATGGGTCCATTTTCATACTGAGCCTTTACCTGCAGAATGTGTTGCATTATACATCACTTAGGGCTGGGCTTGCTTTTCTACCTTTAACTGCAGGTTTCGTTATCTCTAATCTTTTGAGCGGAAGAATCATTAATAAATTTGGCATACGTCGTCCTATTCTGATCGGATTGGCAATGTTTGCTATAGGTTTTTGTGGCCTTTTTATTGCCAAAGCAGATACACCTTACTGGCAGTTATTTGTTCCTTTTTTAGTTATCCCAATGGGCATGGGGCTGGCGGTTCCATCTATGACAACAGGTATTCTGGCCAGTGTAGATCAATCTCTTTCTGGTACCGCGTCGGCAGCACTAAACACGGTGCGTCAGACAGCTGGTGCAATAGGAGTAGCATCCTTTGGTGCAATGGCTGTGGGTGGGGATAATGCCATATTGCATGCCATTATGGTAACTGCGGTTATTGCAATAACGTTTACTTTTCTTATACTGAATTTCTGTTTTAAATACCTTAAGGCATAACTTCCCAGCCTTATTCTTTATATCGCATACTGTTTTGCCAAAATATGGTAGTTTAAATTCACCCGAATTGCAGATCTTCACGCCTATAGGATATATTTATAATTTATGGTGCGTTATTTTTTAGTGTTCGTTTTTATTTTGTCTGCTGCATGGGCGAAATCTGAAGCTCCAAAACAGCTTAAGGAAGTGTTTGTTTCGGTAAATGGAAGTGACCATAATTCTGGCACAATACAATCCCCATACCACTCTTTATTTAAAGCCTTATCTGTCTGTCAGGATTTTAAAGGTACGGATGTAAGGGTATTATTGAGGTCTGGAACCTATTATTTGGATAAGACCATTCTTTTGAATTCGAAGGACATGAAATGCAGATCTTTAAAGGTGGAAAGTTATGCACAGGAAAAGGTCGTGATCAGTGCAGGCCGGAAGCTCGATCTGATTTGGAAGCCTTTTCGGGATGGAATATATCAAGCGAAGGTGCCTGAAGGTATTGTATTTGAACGTCTTTATATCAACGGAATGGTGCAGCAAATGGCCAGATATCCAAACTACGACCCAAAAGCAAGGGTTTTTAATGGTACGGCGAGCGATGCTATTGATGCAAAAAGAGTACAGGGTTGGAAAAATCCTACCGGAGGTTATGTTCATGCTTTACATGCCGGAGAGTGGGGCAGCTGGGATTATCTGATTACAGGTAAAGATGAAAACGGAAAACTAAGTCTGGAAGGTGGGTGGCAAAACAACAGGCCCTCTGAAATGCACAAACAGTACCGCTTTGTGGAGAATATTATGGAGGAGCTGGATTATCCCGGAGAATGGTATCTGGATAGAAAAAGTGAAACGCTGTTTTATTATCCCGGTGGCAATGTGAATTTGAAAACAGCGCTTGTGCAGGTGTCAAATCTTAAAAACAGTATTGAATTAAAAGGGAGTTTATCACAGCCTGTTCAAAATGTGGAATTAAAAGGATTAACTTTTGAGCATAATGAACGGAGCTTCATGGATACCAAGGAGCCTTTGCTGAGAAGTGACTGGACGATATATCGTGGTGGTGCAGTTCTTTTTGATGGGACGGCGAATTGTAAAATAACGAATTGCAGTTTTACAGGTTTGGGTGGAAATGCCATTATGCTGAGCAATTATAATCTGAGAGACAGTGTTACAGGTTGTTATGTAGCTCATACAGGTGCGAGTGCAGTGTGTTTTGTAGGAAATAAAAGTGCAGTGCGTTCTCCGCTTTTTAATTATAATGAATCACTGACTTATGATAAAATTGACAAAACACCTGGCCCGCTTAACCAAGATTATCCGCAGGATTGTGTGGTTGAAAACAATCTGTTTCATCACTTAGGCGAAATTGAAAAGCAAGCGACCGGAGTGGAAATTGATATATCTTCTTCAATTACGGTCAGTCATAACAGCATTTACAATACGCCAAGAGCTGGAATAAATATTGGTGATGGTTGTTGGGGAGGGCATGTCATTGCTTTTAATGACGTGTTTAATACGGTTCAGGAAACTGGAGACCATGGGGCATTTAATTCCTGGGGAAGGGATCGTTTCTGGAATCCTGACAGAGGATATATGGACAGTATTGTTAAAGTCCATCCGGAACTGATATTACTTGATGCCAGAAAGCCAGTCTTGATCCATAACAATCGTCTCCGCTGCGATCACGGCTGGGACATTGACCTGGATGATGGTTCTTCGAATTACCATATTTACAACAATGTATGTTTAAATGGAGGCTTAAAGTTGCGGGAAGGCTTTTACCGGGTTGTCCAAAACAACATCATCATCAACAATTCTTTCCATCCGCATGTGTGGTTTGAAAATAGCGGAGATGTGTTTGAACGTAATATTGTGACGAAAAATTATTTTCCAATCCGGATAAAAGATTGGGGTAAAAGGATAGATTATAATGTGTTTTTTAATGCAGCAGATCTCGGTCTGGCACAAAATTCAGGTACAGACAGGCATAGTGTTTCGGGAGATGTCAGGTTTAAAAACGCGGATAAAGGAGATTATACTTTAATGCCGAATTCACCTGCACTGGCTGTAGGTTTCAAGAATATACCTATGAATCAGTTTGGTGTTCAGAAAGCATCCTTAAAGAAAATTGCGCTGCGGCCGGAAATTTCTCCGCTTTTACAGACATCTGGTTCTGCAGACGCTTTCGCCGTTGTTCCATTTCTCGGAGGGGAAATTAAATCGGTGAATGGGTTAGGGGACCGGTCTGTATACGGGCTTCCTGATGAGAACGGTGTAATTATCATTCGTGCTGGTAAAAATAGTTTGCTTTCTCAATCTGGCCTTCAGGATAAGGACGTGATCCGGGCTGCGGCAGGGAAGGACATGATTACCGTACAGGATTTGCAAGAGATAGTTGAGTCACAGAAGCGAAAACCTTCTATTGCTATTGAAATTATGCGTAATCAGAAGCTGAAGGAGCTTATACTGAAATTGAAATAAGCCAGACTTTAATCAAGTCCGGCTTATTTTAATGGATAGGTTTTATTTTTTCAGGATTTTTAACAGCTCCTTCGCGGCTTCTTCTGATGAAGCTGGATTTTGGCCGGTAATCAACAGGCCGTCTTTTAGAACATAAGATCCCCAATCTGCTCCTTTGCTATAGGTACCGCCAAGTTTTTTCAGTTCATCTTCAAGTAAAAATGGGACAACATCTGTTAATTGAACTGCAGCTTCTTCACTGTTGGAGAAGCCCGTAACTTGTTTTCCTTTAACTAAAGGATTGCCATCAGTTCCTTTTACTTTGATCAACACGCCGGGAGCGTGGCACACAAAGGCAATTGGTTTTTCCTGATGGATGAAAGCTTCAATCAACTGGATCGAGTTAGCGTCATTCGCGAGGTCCCAAAGTGGTCCATGGCCACCCGGGTAGAAAACGGCATCATAATCTTCTGATTTTACTTCGCTTAATTTTACGGTATGTGCCAGTTTTTCTTTTAATGCCTCATCCTTGTCAAATCTGTGGGTTGCCGCTGTTTGAAAATCAGGCAATTCACTTTTTGGGTCAATAGGCGGCTGACCTCCTTTTGGTGATGCGATGGTGAGTTCAGCACCTGCATCGGCCAGTACATAATAAGGGGCAGCAAATTCTTCTACCCAGAAGCCTGTTTTTTCGCCTGTATTACCCAGGTCGCTGTGCGATGTTAAAACAATCAGTATTTTCATAATTATTTTCATTAATAATTTATAAGATGGGTTCATTTAGTAACTCATTTCTACAATTTTCTCTGCGTCGGAAGGTGTAAGCGTTTTGTATTCTCCTAATCCCATCCAGCCACGGTCAGTGAAGCGTTTGGCTATTTTCTCTGCAGTGCCCTGGTACTGATCGGTATATTCAGAGAGTTTGGTATTGATATCGAGTGAGTGGAAAAAATCTTCGGTTTTAGCGATGGCTGCCTTGGCAATTTCTTCGGTTGTTGCTCCTGTAACTCCCCAAACCCGGGCACCATATTGGGCCAGTTTTTCTTTTTTGGATTTCAGGAAATAACGATAGTGACTTGGTGCGATCACCGCGAGTGTCCTGGCGTGGTCAATACCGTAAAGTGCAGTAAGTTCATGTCCCATAGCATGTATGGCCCAGTCACCCGGGACACCTTTTTGAATTAAACCATTTAGGGCCATAGTACAGCACCACATAAAGTTAGCTGCGGCTTCGTAGTCAGCCGGATCTTTAGTTACTCTGGGTGCAATTTCTATCAGTGTTTGCAAAATGCTTTCTGCAAAGCGGTCCTGAAGGTAAGCTTGTACCGGATAAGTCATGTATTGTTCCAGGACGTGGGTAAAAGCATCTGTTATTCCATTGGCCAGCTGGCGTTTGGGAATAGAGGCTACTACCTGAGGGTCGAGGATGGAGAATTCCGGAAATAATCCCGGGCCACCCATTCCAAGTTTTTCCTGTGTCTCTGCGCGGGTAATCACTGCTCCGGAATTCATTTCCGATCCTGTTGCAGGAAGGGTTAAAACTGTTCCAAAGGACATTCCTTTTTCTGTTCTGATGCTCTTCTTCAGGATGTCCCAAGGATCTGTACCAGTATACAGCGCTGCTGAGGATAGAAATTTTGTGCCATCTATAACTGATCCTCCACCGACAGCCAGTAAAAAGGTAATGTTTTCTTCTTTTATGATCTTTAGCGCCTGCATTAAAACTTCATATTCCGGATTAGCAGGAATGCCACTGAATTCCAGGTACTCAAAGCCATTAAGACCTTGTTGGACCTGTTCGTATACGCCGTTCTTTTTAATACTTCCGCCACCATATAGCATCAATACTTTTGCGCCTTTTGGTATTTCTTTCCCAAGATTTTCAATTTGTCCTTTTCCAAAAAGGATTTTGGTAGGATTCTTAAATTCGAAATTCTGCATGTTTATTTTTATTTAACTATACTACAATCTTTGTTTGATTTTGTTGATCAAAGTTAAACAGGTATGTAGAAATAGCAGTTGAGTGAACACACAAAAAAACTGTGATCTGGATCACATCTCTTAGTGACTGAGCCTGCTGAGACTTTCGCGCGAAACACCCAGATAGGAGGCTAGTAATGTTTTAGGAATGCGCTGCAGGAGAGAAGAGTTTAATTGCAGTAAACGATCATATCGTTCCTGAGGGTTTTTAAAGAGCAGAAGCCGGATCCGTTGCTGTAATGCAATATAGCCACCACCGGTTTTTTTAAGAAAGAAATTAGAGATCTCGTGAATTTCCCGGCAAAGCTTTTCCCTGTTTTCATAAGACAATATATAGACCTCGCAATCTTCAATGCAATCAATGTTTAAGGTAGCCGGGGTTTTATTAACCAGCGCATAGTAATCAGAGATCCACCAGTCTTCCATGGCAAACTGCAGAATATGTTCCCGTCCGTTTTCATCAATATAAAATGACTTCAGTAAACCCTTAATTACCCAAAATTCATTGTCTATTTTGTTGTCCTGCTGAACCAGGTATTGATGTTTTTTGAATTTCCGATAAGTGAAATGTGAAAAAACGTAGTCAAATACTTCATCTGAAATGGGAACTATTTTTTCAAAATGTGCTTTGAGCAACTGTTTCATCAAGAATGCTAATTTTAAGATCAGGATTGCAATTATAAGGGAAATAACATTAAGCTTTTCATTTGTCTATCCTTTTTTTTAGATTTTTCTTCTCTTTTGAAACCGTAATCAAATAGTTTTGAATATATGAAGAACACGATCTATCTTTTCTTTCTTTTATTTGTTGGCCAACCCTATCTAATGGCTCAAAATAAGGTTCAAATGAAACAGCTTATCGACGATCAGTTTCATTTTGCTGAAGACCAATATAAAGTGCTGGCTAAAAATGTTCCTGCTGAAGTGATGCCAAAAACCTACTATGCTAAAAGCGGAAAGATAGAAACCAGTGATACAAAGTGGTGGTGCAGTGGTTTTTACCCAGGTTCATTACTCTATATTTACGAATATACGGGAGATACAGCAATCTTAGCGGAAAGCAAAAGGCGGTTGTCTATACTTGAGAAAGAGAAACACTATACGGGTAACCATGATTTGGGTTTTATGATGTTTTGCAGCTTTGGGAATGCCTACAGAATTTTGAAGGAAGAGAAATATAAAGCCGTAATTGATACCTCGGCGGGTTCACTTGCAACCAGATATCGTCCTGCTGCGGGAGTCATTCAATCCTGGAATTCCAGTAAGACCTGGAAAGGACCTGTGATTATTGACAATATGATGAACCTGGAGCTGTTGCTCTGGGTAAGTGCACATGGTGGTGATCCAAAGTATAAACAGATTGCTGTTTCTCATGCCAACAGAACCCTGAAGAACCACTTCAGGTCTGATTACAGCTCTTATCATGTGGTGGATTATGATATGTCGACCGGAAAAGTGATCAGAAAAGGAACAGCGCAAGGTGCCGCAGATGAATCTGCCTGGAGCAGAGGGCAGGGCTGGGCTTTGTATGGATATACCATGATGTATCGTTTTACAAAGGATCAAAAATACCTGGAGCAGGCCATGCATATTGCCGATGTTATATTGAACCATCCCAATCTCCCTGCCGATGGAATTCCTTACTGGGATTTTAATGCACCAGGTATTCCAGATACTTACAGAGATGTTTCTGCAGGAGCCGTCATTTCATCGGCTTTACTGGAATTGGGCCAATATTCTACTGGCAGAAGCAAAGACAAGTTCGTATCAGCTGCCAGAAAAATGATTATATCTCTCTCTTCTGGCCAATACCGCTCGAAACCGGGAGAAAATGGCGGCTTTTTATTATTGCACAGTGTAGGTGCATTGCCTTTAAAATCTGAAATAGACGTTCCTTTAACTTATGCAGACTACTATTTTCTGGAGGCCTTGGCCCGATATAAAAAATGGTATTTATAAGTTGTTATTTTTTAGTTCGTTCATGAATTCTCTGGGAGTTTTTTCATATTGTTTTTTAAATTCCCTGCTGAAATATTTAGGGTCATTAAAGCCAATCAGATAAGAGATTTCTGAAATGGTATAGCTTTTTTGTTCTAAAAGCTGTACCGCTCTTTTTAAACGTATAGATTTGATAAAGTCGTTTACAGACAGATCCGTGATTGCTCTTATCTTTTTATACAACACTGGCTGGCTCATACCGGTTTCTGAAGCCAGGTCTGGCACTCCAAAACTTTGCTCAGACATATGTGCTTCTATATAGTTGATGACTTTTGTAATGAAAGCCTGGTCTGTTGACCCAATCTGTATATTCTGTGGCTGTAGGGTGATCTGCTGGCCATATTTACTGCGCATCAGGTCTCTTGAATGGATGAGGTTTTTAATGTTCAGTTCAAGGAGTTCCATGCTGAATGGCTTCATGATATAGGCATCGGCACCAGTTTCCAGTCCGGTTACCTGATGAATGTGGGAGGACCTGGCAGTGAGCAAGATGACAGGGATATGGCTTGTCCTTTCATCGGTCTTGAGTTTTCTGCAGAGTTCCAAACCGTCCATTACGGGCATCATCACATCACAAATGATCAAATCCGGCAAGAGTTCTATGGCTGTTTCCCAACCTTTTAAACCATCAATGCTTTCAGTTACCTGGTAATGCCGACCTATAGATCCTGCAAGCAGTTGTCTGATCTCTGCATTGTCTTCTATGATCAGGATATGTTCGTTGTTAGCGGTTTCTTTTGTATGATCTTCATCTGTTGAAGCCAGATTATTGGTTATGTCTGTACTAAAAATGGGATAGGTATCTCTGGTTACTGCAAATTCTTCAGATTTGAAATGCGTTTTTCCTTTTTTTAGTTTGACGGTAAAACAAGTATCGCCAGCAGTGTGTGTTGTAGCAGGAATGCTCTCAATATCTATCGCACCATGATGTGCTTCTACAATGCTCTTGGAAAGTGCAAGTCCAATGCCCGATCCAATATGACTGGAGCCCTGGTCGTCCACCTGGAAGAAACTACTGAAAAGCTTGTTCTGGTTCTCATAGGAAATGCCAGCACCGTTATCATGAACTTGAATTTGGACCTCGTCTTTATGCTCAATTATCCTTAGTGTGATGGTGCCATTGTCTTTTGTAAATTTAAAAGCATTGCTCAACAGGTTAAACAATACTTTTTCGAGTTGCTTTCTGTCAAAAAAGATCTCTATGGAACCTTTTGAGGATTCAAAATTGTATGTAATGTTCTTTTCTATAGCCACATGCTGGAAGGCCAGGAAAATCTCTTTGCAAAAAATAATAATATTATCAGAGCTAACATATAATTTTAAATGGCCTGTTTCTGCTTTCCTGAAATCCATGAGCTCTGTTATCAACCGCATTAAGCGATCCGCGTTGTTTTTTATCGGGATGATCTGTCTGCTGATTTCCAGATTATCCTGTGTGTTCTTTAGCAGATTTTCAAGCGGAGTGAGAATTAAGGTTAGTGGCGTACGTATTTCGTGAGAAATATTGGTAAAAAAATCCAGCTTCATTTGCTGCAAGTCTACGGAGCGTTTTAACAGGGCCTTAATGAAAAGGTACCTCACCACCAGAAATAGTATCACGGAAAAAATCAGCAGATAAGCAAAGTAAGCCCACCAACTGGCCCATATAGGTGGACGGATCTTTATTTTTATGCTCACAGAGCCCTTGCCGGGGATACCATCATTGTTTATTCCTTTGACCGTAAATACATATTCTCCTGGAGGAAGATTGGTATAAGTTGCACTTGGTGTATGAACATAGGTCCAGTCCTTTTCATAGCCTTCCAATTTATAGGCATATCTGTTTTTATCTGATTTAATATAATTTAAGAGTGCAAAACCAATAGTGAAATGATTCTGATCGTGGGCAAAAGTGATTTCTTTCTGGCTATTGATGTCTTCTTTCAGCAATTTGTCCGGACCGTTAACTTCTACCGGCTGATTGAATAATTTTAATCCCGTAAATACGATGGGCGCAGTGGATGTATTGATCTCTATCTGGTCTGGAAAGAAGGTGGTTAATCCATTATATCCTCCAAAATAAAACTCGCCTTTACTGTCTTTAAAGAAGGACCTGACATTGAATTCATTTCCGGCCAGACCATCACTTCTGGTATAGTTCCTGAATTTTCCTGTTTTGGGATCTAGTTTGGAAAGACCGTTATCCGTGCTGATCCATAAATTACCAGATTGATCTTCTACTATACCCAATACGTTGTTGTTGGATAAGCCGTCTTTTTCTGTATAGGTTTTAAAGTGGTTGGTTTTGGGGTTGTAGCGGCTAATGCCTTCAAAATGAGTGCCTATCCATAGGTCACCTTTTGTACTTTGGGCAATACAATTGATGTAGTCTGATTGTAAGCGATTGCTGTCTGCAGAATTTTTCAGAAAATAACTCAATTTTCCGGTCTGGGGATCATATCGGTGCAATCCGGCTGCGGTGCCTATCCATAATTTTCTTTGCCGGTCTTCAAATAGTACCTGAATGCTTTTGTTTTTTAGACTTTTTTCTACGGTGCTTTTGACCGTATGTTCTGCATATTGGCCATTAACTTTCTTCAGCAGGTTCAGGCCATCTAAGGAGCCGATCCAGGTATTTCCATAACTATCTTCGTTAATGGCAATAATTTCGGCTGTTCCAATATCGTTCTTATAATTTTTTACATTGGCGATGTGCCTGAAAGTCTTTGTCCTGGGGTCAAAGAAGTTTAACCCGCCATGATGGGTACCAATCAGAAGATCGCCTTTTTTATTTCTGTATATTGTTTTGACAAGGTTAGAGGTTAAACTGGTGTTGTCCGTAGGCTTATTCTTATAGTGGGTAAA
>NZ_JAELTV010001166.1 GCF_016429005.1 Pedobacter sp. ASV19 | reverse complement strand
CCCCCCCCCCCCCCCCCCCCCCCCCCCCCCCCCCCCCCCCCTCCACCGCCCCCGCGACCACCCCCAACCACACCGGCTAACGTTCGTCGGCAGCGTCAGATGTGTATAAGAGACAGGATTAATGATAAGAAATTTTAACTAAAATCATGCCATTGAATTGCGTTTACTGATAGATGGAACAAAGATTTTGGTTGTTTTGTTTAGAAATATGTATGTTTAAATATGAATAAATTGAATTTGACGATCAATTATGAGTCTTATAAAGACTTCAATGATCTGGAGGAGAGGGATCAAATACTCTGTGCGAAATCTGAAGAAGCCCTGGGGAGTTCATATTCGCCCTATTCCCTGTCTCTTATACACATCTGACGCTGCCGACGAACGTTAGCCGGTGTAGTTCTCGGTGGGGGCCGGGTCAGTGTGAGGGGGGGGGGGGGGGGGGGGGGGGGGGGGGGGGG
>NZ_JAELTV010001165.1 GCF_016429005.1 Pedobacter sp. ASV19 | reverse complement strand
CGCCATTGATATCATAGTCCAAAGCCCCTGGTACTTGATTTGCATTTTTTAGGGCCTCCATACGTAAGGCTATATATTGTTGTGTATTTAATAGGTCAATTTTTTTTGCAACTTTTCCCCAACCAGATTGCATGTCTACATCAATTTTAGTACTCCCTGCTTTTCCTTTTTTTGTTATTGATGGGGTACCTTATTCACAAAATGTCATTCCAACTAATGTGAGACAAATTACAAGTGGAATTGGAAGTGCTATGGGTTTCATTAATCCGTCAGATATTGAAAGTGTAGAGATATTGAAAGATGCAGACGCTACCGCGATTTACGGCTCCAGAGCCGCAAATGGTGCAATTTTAATAACAACAAAAAAAGGAAAAGCAGGGAGTACTAAAATTGATGTAGACATGCAATCTGGTTGGGGAAAAGTTGCAAAAAAAATTGACCTATTAAATACACAACAA
>NZ_JAELTV010001164.1 GCF_016429005.1 Pedobacter sp. ASV19 | reverse complement strand
CCTTTTGAGATAGTGAGTATATTCTACGTAATCATACTGATCTCTTCTTGGACCTTCTCCGTTTGCAGCAATTTTTGGCGTCCCTGCAGTTCTATATAGCATCACTATTCGTACCGCAAAAATAAATTCGTCTAACAGCTCTTCTTATCCCTTCGCTATCGACGAGGTAACAAGATAGTATTGCCCCACTTTCAATTCCATTTGCCAAAATGCTAATATTTTCAGCACTATATATGAGCTCCTAAACATCGATACCCCAATTGATCTTTCAATTATTATAACTCAGTGACTGGGGCTCAAAAAAAATCCAAATACCATGCAACTATTTTGCCCTGAACTTCGTCTCGATCTTAAAATTAAAATTATACATTTCACTTATGAAGAAGACTAACTATCAAGATTTTGAAATCAACCCGAAAATCAAACTGGCATTTTTCTGGACTGCTGTAACCTTATGT
>NZ_JAELTV010001163.1 GCF_016429005.1 Pedobacter sp. ASV19 | reverse complement strand
GGAGATGTGTATAAGAGACAGCAGGAGATTAAATTTAATTGCAAATTTAAAGGCTGTAGGTCGTGTACTCAATTCTGATGATTATGAGAAAACTCCACTTGCTTTTCAGGCAATTGAAATAAATGATAAGTATTTTGACAAAGAGTTTAAGCTAACGTTTCCGAATGATAATCAATATGCTTTGCTTAATATTGAAAGTGGAAAAAGAATTGTTGGGCCATTAAACGAGTTTCAACGCAACTATCTTGGCGTTTACAAGATTGAGAAAACAAAATATTTTGATCAGCAAGCATTTGGAAACTTTTCTTTGACTATAAATAATCCAGACGAAGTAGTCAATGATTACTTGTCTAAGCTCGCTGTTGCTGTTAGCTCAAAGCAATCCACGGTAATAAAATTAACCTTCCAAACGACTGTACCAAAAAAAGGAAAAGATATTTTAAATACTCTGATCGAAGT
>NZ_JAELTV010001162.1 GCF_016429005.1 Pedobacter sp. ASV19 | reverse complement strand
TTTCTAATATAGGGATTAAGAATGAAAGCGGCCAGGCTACGCTAACCTATGCTTTGCCCAGCGATGAAGATTTGTTGTATGTTAAAGCTGTCTATGAAATAAGACCAGGGGTGAAACGCGAAATCGTATCATCTTATTACAATAATCAACTAACAGTTGATGGATTTGGGAGTGCTGGAGAGAAAGAAATAAAATTGTATTGCGTTAATCGCAGCGAGACGGCATCTGATCCGGTAGTCGTAAAAGTAAACCCTACAAAACCGCCAATTGAGCTGGTGTATGAAAGCTTGAAAATTGTACCTGGTTTTGGCGGCCCTAATATTAAATTTACAAATGATCCTAAGGCAGCTATTATCATTGTTCCCCTTGCGGATACTTTAAATAATGGAACATGGGCTAATCTCGATAAAATCTATACGCAAAGTGCGGCAGGAAATTTAACCATAAGAGGGCTTCAGT
>NZ_JAELTV010001161.1 GCF_016429005.1 Pedobacter sp. ASV19 | reverse complement strand
GCATTATAATATACCTACTGATGATCATTCTAAACAGTATATCAGGCTTGGCTGTGCAAGTGGCTGGGCCTTTTATCTGGTTAATCTAAAGTCTGTTTACGAGGGTGGGCTTGATCTTAGAAATAAGGATGAGGGCTTGCCGCCAATGATTAATAATTAAGTTACAACAGACTAATTTTCCTAAATAACCAACACGCTTTCAGTGAATGTTAAAGAACAAATGATTGTTTTGTAACATTTAAACATTTTATGTCTGATTGTCGAAAAAATGTTTAATTTTACGGCGATAAAAGTTTTCATAGATGTCATCGAGCAATTTTAACAAAGAAGATTTAATGCAGGAACAGATCCTGATGGCAGCTAAAGGCCTATTTCAGACGTTTGGTTTAGCTAAGGTGACAATGGACGATGTGGCTAAAGCCATTGGGAAAGGTCGGAGTTCACTTTATTACTATTATAA
>NZ_JAELTV010001160.1 GCF_016429005.1 Pedobacter sp. ASV19 | reverse complement strand
GGTGGCTTTGTCAGATTTAGTTGCGAGGCTTGTAAGCAATTCCTTATCACCGATTATAGAACTGCAATATTATTATTCGTTCGTTTAATTATTCATATATGCTAATATAAGTAGTATTTATATTAATGGCAAATTTGCTATTAATATATTTGTTTTATAGGTGTCTATTTGTTTTGTGAAGTATTTAAAAGACGAAGATTTTATTAAGAAGTTTGGACAAAAGTTAAAGCAAATCCGGGAAGGGAAAGGTATTTCCCAAGAACAGCTTTCTTTACTGACAGAAGTATCACAAAGCCAAATAGCCAGAACGGAGTTAGGGCAGATTAATACTAGTATTAGTCATGTATCAACTTATGCTAAATTTTTAAAAATTAATCCGATGGAGCTTTTTGATTTTTCTGATCTAAAAGAAAAGGCTAAGAAATAAAATAGATAAAAGGAAAGCGGGAATGATTTCCGAC
>NZ_JAELTV010000118.1 GCF_016429005.1 Pedobacter sp. ASV19 | reverse complement strand
GCAATTCCGGATCCGAGTCCCATTTAAATTTCAACATATTGCCATCCAGCTCTATAGTAATATTTTCTGCACCAGGTAAATCACCTTCGCTCACCATCACTTTGGTATAATCCATCTCCAGATCAGGGTATATTCCTTTGATCGCGAATTTTGAATTATAAGATTGTGCCTGATTCTCCGGGATTTTAGTGCTTCCCTTAACCGCTGTTTTATAACTGACATTGATGAAGTTTTTCAAAGGTTTCAGAAAAGCCTTAGTAAGCTTAAATTTCATACTTACCGCTTTTTGGGCATCGGATCTGGGAATAGAGGATTTTCGTCCTATTGATCTGATGACTGGCTGACCTAGTCTTTCGTAGCCAATAATATTGGATATCCGGCCAATAATAGGGCCTAAAATTCCTTGTTTTATCCGCGCCATAGTTTAAAATATTTGGTTAATCGTTCTGTCTTTATCCTACAACAGATGATATTAAATTTTGTTTTTAACTTTTTAATATTTTATAATTCATATGTTATTGTATTGTTAATAGCAAAAGAATAGCAGGAGAAAAGCAAAAGGAAAGCAAAAGAGAAACAATAATAATTGAGTTCCACTCTCAACCCATAACTGTTCATTGGTAAGTATAAAATCTTTGCAAAAAAGAATTGAAGAAAACCGTATGGAATTTTGAAAGACGGCGCATCTAAAAATTATACACGATTAAAACAGACCGAAATGGAAGAGAATAAGATTACAAATGCCCAATTAAATTTCACCTGTCATCAGGATTGGAACAGTATGAAAGACCTGAGTGATGGCAATAGGTATTGCAGTTCCTGTGAGAAAATGGTTTATGATCTGACTGATAAAAACGTAGCCTATTTTATCCGGATCATGCAGGAGAATAATAATAATGTATGTGGCAGGTTTTCTACAGATCAATTGAAGCCAGATCGGTTGCGTGATGGAAATGCGCTTTGGAAAAAATGGGTTATTGCTGCAATGGTTTTTGTAGGTCTGGGCTCTTTGATGACTAAAGCCAATGCGCAGGAAAGTAAATTAGGTAAAGTCCTGAAACCAAATCCCGATTGTCAAAAGACAGTTGAACAGCAACCGGTTTTGATGGGCAAAATTGCCATTATACATGATCCGGTAGATGATGTTTTATACGATTATCTGATTAAAAACTGTAAAGTGCCTGCATCTGCTCAAGGAAGGCTTATTGTTACTTTTAATCTGAAACAGGACGGAACAATAGATCGTCTTGCTGTGAATGATCATTTTCCCAGAACAGTGAGCGACGAGGTTTTAAAAGTAATAAGAAAAGCGCCAATTGCCAGAATGGTCAAAAAAGAAGAACTGAAGCAGTCTGCAAGACCACATACTTTGCGCTTAACTTTTGAAAGAGGAAAGATGCTGACGAACAGTTATTAATTTGGACATTAATCAACAAATTTTCTTTTCGTAGTAATGAACATGGTGAGAACATTATATTTGATTTAATAACAATTGCCTGTTTTTTTATTAAAAAGATGATGACTAAATTTCTAAATGTTCTTGGTTTCGCTGTGGTTTTATTGGCTTCCTGTAAGGTGTTACCTTCTGTAATTGAAAATAAATATGTTTATATTCAGAAAGAGGGAAGGGAGCACAGTAAATGGAAACTGGTATGGGAAGATGATTTTAATGGCTCTGCCATTGATACCAGTAAATGGAGCAAAATTCCGGCAGGTAAAAGCGATTGGGACAAACACATGAGCAGTAATCCTGATTGCTATACACAGGCGGAGGGCAAATTATACCTTAAAGGCATTAAAAATCCAGATACCTTAAAAGACCATAGACCTTTTTTGACGGGAGGGGTGTATACTAAAGGTAAATTTGCGTTCCAGTATGGTAAAATTGAAATTCGTGCAAAACTGGGCTGTGCGCAAGGCGCCTGGCCAGCTATGTGGATGCTGGCAGAGCAGGATAAGTATGGCAAATACCCTAAGAATGGGGAAATAGATATTATGGAACACCTGAATTTTGATGACATCATTTATCAAACCACGCATTCCTATTATACGCTCAACCTGAAACAAACAGATAAACCGCCGCATTCCGGAAAAGGGAAACTGGACATTCGCGAATTCAATACTTTCGGATTGGAATGGTATCCGGATAAACTGGTGTTTACTTTAAATGGAGTAGAAACTTTCCGCTATCCACGTATCACTGGTGTCGATGCCAGCCAATGGCCTTACGATCAACCTTTTTACGTGATGATCGACCAGCAGCTGGGTGGTAGTTGGGTAGGAAAGGTACAAGCCGATCAGTTACCCGTACAAATGGTTATTGACTGGGTAAAAGTTTACCAATAGTCTTTGAAAAATAAATTCCAATGAATTTAAAGTAATATTGATTCTCATTCGTTTACTCACTTAACAAACAATAAGTAGTGCCGAAAAAAGATTCTCAAAATATCATCCGTGCGGTTGCAGATTATGGAAAACGTCTGTTCAGTTTTATCCGTGGCCGTGTACATACGGATGAGGATGCGGAAGATATTTTGCAGGATGTATGGTATCAGTTGAGTAATCAGCCGGAGGTAGATGCAATTGAGCAGATTAGTGGCTGGTTGTATCGGGTGGCCCGGAATAAGATTACCGATAAATATCGTAAACAAAAAGATGAATTGCTCGAAGATCTGAGTTATGAGGACGAAGATGGTGAAATCAGCTTTAAAGAGATCTTATTGTCAGAATCTGATACGCCGGAAGATGAGAGTCTTAAAAAGTTATTCTGGGACCAGCTTTTTTTGGCACTGGAGGAACTGCCCGAAAATCAGCGCTACGTATTTATTCAAAATGAACTGGAAGAGCGTACTTTTCAGGAACTTGCAGAGGAAACAGGAGAGAACATCAAAACTTTGATTTCCAGAAAGGGTTATGCAGTGAAACACCTGCGAAGCCGCTTACAAAATTTATATCAGGAATTTATTAATTACTAAATTTGTGGGAGATGATGAATAGAAATTTTAACAGAGGCAGAAAGTTCTTGTTCTTTATTCCAGCGGCTGTATTGATTGCAGCGGTTTTGGGATACGTGGTTATGTTTCTTTGGAATTGGATTTTACCGGAGGTTGCACATACTGGAAAACTGAATTATTGGCAAGCCCTTGGTTTACTGGTTTTATGCAGGATCCTGTTCGGTAATTTTAGGCCCGGTGGCCCGGGACGGGGGTTTGGGCGTCGTGGATCCGGCATGCGGGAAAAATGGCACGATATGACCGGTGAAGAACGCTCCAGGTTTAAGGAAGAATTTAAGAAGAGATTCAGATAAGATCTTATTTCATATTACGTATACAGAGCCGGGTTTTTACCGGCTTTTTTGTTTTAATGATATTTTTTTAAATCATTTAAAGTAAAACTGCTCGCTGTCCGTCTTCCTAAATAAAACAGGATAAAATGGAAAAAATATTTAGATCTATAGGAATGGGGATCATGCTTGGTGCGGCCTTGTTCTTTGTCCCAGGCATATTTGCATTTGTACTGGCGGCAATGGTTTTTGGAATTGCACTGATTGTCATCTTCAGACAACGTAAACGGGAATTCTTTAGAAACAGGCTTGCCGATTATGGAAACGGGTATCAAAAGATTGTACCTATAGACAATCAGTGGTACAGACCAGGTGTAGCACAAAAAGGTTTGGTAAGGGATATTGATATTAACGATTAGTTATGATGAGAGCATTCAGAATAGTATTGACACTGCTTGTTGCAGGAGCAACTTTTTACGGATTAAATGCATTGGCGGTGCAAAAAGGGTATCCAGACCGGCTGGATTTTAAAATGAACATAGTAAATCACAATTAAAACAAGAAAACATGTTTAACGAACATAGACATCATTCATCAAGAATGTACAGAGGCTGCGGCCGTAGAGGAGGAAGATTTGGCGGACCTTTTGGAGCTCGCTTCAGAGGTCACAGACAGGATTGGTTTGACGAGGATACCAGAAGGGTCCCTGCAAATATTGAAGAAACAGAAAATAGTTTCCTGGTCCATCTTTTTGCCCCCGCTTTGGTTAAGGCACATTTAAAAGTAGCCAGCAAAGACGATGTGTTAACCATCAGTTATACTCCCGCTGAAAATGAACAGACCGAAACAAAATTCAGCAGAAGAGAGTACAGCAATGGTGCTTTTGAAAGGTCTTTCGCCTTAAATGGAAAGGTGATGACCGACGATATTACTGCCAGTTATGCCGATGGCGTACTGAAAGTGGTATTGCCTAAAAACCCGGAAACCAATATTCCGGGGCAGGATATTCCTGTAGATTAGGATTTGCCTCAAGTCTTTTTATTAAGCCCCGGCCATTTTTAGACCGGGGCTTTTTTTTAGTAATTTACATAAGATTCATCAAAAGTACCGTCAGCATACAGGTCCAGAAGTCCATAGCCTGGGGCTGTTTCTCTTTTATTCCCGTTCCACCAGGCTCCGCTTACCGCGCCATTGCAGATATAGGTTACTCCGTTATAAACAACTTTGTCTCTCAGGTGTATATGGCCGCTGAGGCATAGTTTTACATTAGGATACTGATAGAAAAGTTTAATGATTTTGGCGGTATCGGTATGCATATCCCCGCCAAGCATTTGCCATTTGTTTACAATATCGTCTTCAATCATAAGGGTAGCCGTTAAGATCGGAATATGCGACATGATCAGCACAGGCATATTTGAAGGGGTATTCTTTAATTCGTTTTCCAACCAGCTGAACTGGGCGTCGCCCAGTTTTCCAATGTACCAGGTGCCATCAATATCCAGGTGCACACTGTCGAGCAGGATAAACTTCCAGCCATTTTTGCTGAAACTATAATAAGGATTGGAGAGGTGCAGCTGGTCCATTGCATATTGTTTGCCGTAAATAGCCTGGCCTTTGTTGCTCTCATCCCACCAGATATCATGATTGCCAAGGCAATACTTTACCGGGATACTACATTCTTGTTGCAGGATATGATGGGTCAGTTTCCATTGGTCGTTAATGGTACTGAGCTGTTCTTTGTTCATATCAAAAACGATATCACCGCCGTTCAGGATCAAGTCGGCCTTTGGAGATTGCTGCTGCACGTGATGAAGGCATTTGACATATCTGGCCGGGGCATCCAGGTGATTTTTAAGGTGAACGTCGGTGAGATGGGCAATGCGAAGTACTGGCTTTTTTTCAGGCGATGATGAACCGAAACTGATTGATGGGGCCAGTAGCAAGCCTCCGAGACCGCCAATACTCTTAAGCACTGATCTTCTTTTCATAAATGTATATAGAGCTAAATTTTACGTTTGAGTGAATGACTTGCATATGCACCCCGCAAAATTAAGCAGATCAGATTTGCTTTTAGCTTAGACTATGTTATGAATATATTAAGTGTTCGGGTATCCCCGAAGCAGGAAATACCCCAGCCTGGCAATGGTTAAACAGACTAAGGAGCTTGCCGGCTTAGCACCTCGAAACTGCCATATAGAGCCATTTCAGCGGTATGGTGTACCGAAAGGTTAAGTTTCAATCTCTCGATGAGTTCTTTTGCCCCGGCAATACTTTGATGCAGATTATTGGTGCCTCTTACCTCTATACCACGGGTTAATGTCTTGAATTTTGACGGCTCAAATTTGTCAATGAAACGTTGAAGATCCGCGCTGAGTAAAGTATCTTTTTGTTGCATATGTTTGGGTTTTATACAGCAATAAGGTTCAGGGAAGGCAGAATGTTTGGAATAGATTTGCACAAGAAGGGGGTTATCCACATCTGGTGTTTTAAGGGCTTAAGTTTCAGCAATGTAAAAGGCCTCCCTTTTTTGCGGGAGGCCTTGAATGTTCAGGTATTTATTTGTGTTTGTTGTCCATATAGAAGGTGAGCTCACCGCCATTCATGATATCGGAATGGCTGATGGAGGGACTGGTGAGTACTTTCCCGTTCAATACCATTTTTTGAACATATACATTTTTTTTGCCCTGGTTCTGTACATGTATGGTAAAGGTTTTCCCGTTTTCGAGATTGATGGTGGCACCATCTACTGCCGGGCTGCCGGTAGCGTATTGATCTGATCCAGGGGCAACAGGGTAGAAGCCCAGTGAACTGAAGATGTACCAGGCACTCATTTGTCCGGTATCATCATTTCCACCTAAACCATCGGGTGTTGGTTTGTACATAATAGGCAGGATCATACGGATTCTTTCCTGTGTTTTCCAAGGTTTGTCTGTCCAGTTGTACAGGTAGGCCACATGGTGCGAGGGTTCATTGCCATGTACATAGTTTCCAATAATCCCATCTCTGGTGATGTCTTCTGTTTCTTCGAAATATTTATCTGGCAGGTGCATGGTAAACAGAGAATCAAGGTAAGTTGTGAACTTCTTGTTGCCACCCATGAGTTTGATCAGTCCTTTGGGATCCTGAGGAGCAAAAAGGGTATAGTTCCAGGAGTTGCCTTCGATAAATCCTTCGTTGATGGTGCTCAGGGGATCAAAGTTTTTTCTAAATGTACCGTCATTGAGTCTTGGGCGCATAAACCCGGAGGCTTTATCAAATACGTTTTTGTAATTCTCAGAACGTTTGATGAATTCCAGGTAGATGTCGTTCCTATTGAGTTTTTTAGCGAGTTGGGCTATAGCCCAGTCGTCAAAGGCGTATTCCAGGGTATTGGATACAGAAATTCCTGTTTTTTCATCCGGAATGTAACCCTTATCTATATATTCACCTATGCCTTCATATTCTCTTTTTCTTGCTGTGGCTACGCAGGCATCCAAAGCCTTGTTCAGGTTGAGGCCTGGGTTGACGTTTCCTTTGATAATGGCATCTGCCAACACGGTTACGCTATGGTAGCCGCTCATACACCAGTTTTCATTTCCTGAATTGGACCATACAGGCAGCATGTGTTCCGCGCTTTGATCAAAGTGGGCCATCATACTTTGGACCATATCTGCATTGCGCTTTGGTTCTATGATGTTGAACAGGGGATGCAGGGCACGGTAAGTGTCCCAGAGGGAAAAAGTAGTGTAATTGGTAAAACCTTCGGCTTTGTGTACATTTTGATCCAGACCTTTGTATTGCCCATCAACATCCATATAAACGGTTGGATTGATCATGGTATGGTACATAGAGGTATAGAAGTTCTCTTTGGTTTCTTGAGTTCCGCTGATCTCTATTTTATGCAATTGATTTTCCCAGAGTTCCTGTCCGTCATTTTTTACCTTGTCAAAATCCCAGCCTGGAATTTCTGTTTGCATGTTGTTCATTGCACCTGCCATGCTTACAGGTGAAATGGCAAATTTGATCTTGATCTTTTCACCTTCTTCTGTTTTAAAGTCGAAATAAGTTCTGATCTGTTTACCTGCTATTTCAGGGAAGTTCTCGGTTTGACCAAATTTGCCCCAGAAGCCGCGGTACACTTCTTTTTTGTCATATTTTTTGTAGCCCGATTTAACAAATGGCTTGTTAAACTGCATGGCAAAGTACAAAGTTCTTGTTCTTGCCCAGCCGTTGGTTTGTCTGTATCCTATTATTGTGGAGTCATTGAGTATACGGAGATAGGTCCATACATTCTTATCCTCATAGTTATATATCCCTGCCATCAGGTCGAGTACAATGTGTGCCTGGTCTGATTTTGGGAAGGTATACTGATGAAAGCCCACTCTGGTACTGGTGGTCATTTCTGCAGTGATGTTGTGATCGTCGAGCTTTACTTTGTAGTAATTGGCCTGGCTGATCTCGTTCTGGTGAGAAAAACGGGAGCGGTATCCACTGCCTGGCCGATCGGCCGTACCGGGATTGAGTTTCAGTTTGCCTGTGGTGGGCATAATTAAAAAATCGCCCAGATCAGAGTGCCCCGTACCGCTGAAATGGGTATGACTAAAGCCGCAGATGGTTTTATCATCGTACTGATAACCCGCACAATATTTATATACGTCGGGATTGTATTTGCCATGGAGTTCATAACTGATCGTATCCGTTTCGGGGCTTAGTTGTACCATACCAAAGGGTATTGTAGCCCCCGGATATACATGGCCCATACGCTGGGTGCCAATAATGGGGTTTACATAAGGCACTAATTTTTCAGCCTTTTGAGCTTGCGCCTGCCCGTAAACCGCATGACTTAAAATAAGAGCTAAGAGAAGTTTTTTCATCTGTGTATAAAATGGTGGTTAGGATAATTCAGGATGGGCTGCATACGCGGTCCATAATTCATCTACGGTTTTACCCGTTTCTTTTTTCCAGCTGTTATCGGTAAAAGTATGTTCGCGTAATTGTTTGTCGAGGGTTTTGACCAGACCTGGTTTTACATTCTGTTCCAGCCACACTAAAAAACGTGCTGTAGTGCGATAGGCATTATTGTAATTTTGTGTCGGTTTAAACGCAGGTAACTCCCAGTGTGCGCCCGCATTGTCTACCCCAAATTTGTACCTGGCATAGTCTGCAATGCCTTCGGTTAACCAGCCTGGTCCGCCGCTGTTGCCATAATCCTGTACAATGTGCATTACTTCGTGGGTCACTACATCAATGTCTCCCGGGTGTTTTGCCATGTATTTTGAGCTGTATACTACTCTCGCATTGGCCGTTGCTGCTACACCATCGTAGGCAGTATCAATCACAAATGTAATTTCTTTGGTTGTCTTTTTATTGTACTCCTTTTCCAATTTAGGATAGACAACAAAAAAGGTTTCTATCAGTCTGTTCTTTAGATTCTGATCAAGATTTGCATCCTGACTGATGAAGGTGAGCTTGTAGCCTTTTTTTTGAATGACTTCGGTCGATTGTGCATAAGCAAAGGAACTGCATGCAGCTGCCAGACAGATGGTTAGTAAAAAGTTTTTTTTCATTTTATGGAGTATAGTGGTTTAATTGGTGTTCTGGGTAAAGGCTTGATAAAACGTTTTATCAAAAGTGGTAAAAAAAATCCTTTTTTTAATGAATAAATTAAATCTATACAATAATTTAGAATTAAATGAGAAGTTTCATCGCTCCAGATGACTAGGTAGGGCTAGAGGTCGATCCGCGTTTGATGATCTCTGCTGGAATTTGAAGTTTGATGTTTGAAACATCAAAACTGCGATCGTTTAAACTTGACATCAGCAGGTCAATAGCGGATTTTGCAATTTCGTAAGTGGGTTGTTTTACAGAAGTGATTCCCGGGGGATAGAGTTCAAATAATTCATTATCGTCGAAACTCATAACTCCTAAATCGGTAGGGATGTTCAGTTTAAGTTCGTTGATACTTTGAAGACCGATAATGCCCAGATAGTTGGTACTGAAAAAAACGGCATCCATTTTGGTTTGCCTGGTTAAAAATTCTTTGACGGCTTCTACGGCTTCTGTCCTTTCGCTATTGTAAGACAAATTGAAAACCATATCCGGATCTTCTGTGAGTCCATTTGCTTTTATAGCTGCCTGGTAACCCTTGAGCCGCTCCTGTAACTGAACAAGGTCCAGATCAGGTGTCACGAACCCAACATTCTTATATCCGGAATCGGCAAGGAACTGAATGGCCTGATAAACACTGATGTAATTGTCAACCAATACATGGGGAATATCGATCCCTGGAAAATAACTATCGATTAATACAACAGGTTTTTCATTGCTGATTAACTTTTGTATTTCTTTCTCCAGTCCTTTGATGGGAGTAATGATGTACCCGTCGACAAGTTGGTTGGAGAGCATTTTGATCACATTCTTTCCTTTTTGAATGTTGTTGTCTGTACTGCAGTACACCACACCATAACCTGCTTTTTCTGCTTCGTATTCAATAACTTTAGCCATTGTACCAAAAAAAGGTCCGCTAATGGTTTCAACAATTAAACCAATCACTTTGGATTCTCCTGTTCTTAGCCCAACCGCCATACGGTTAGGTTCATAACCATTTTCAAGGGCTACATCGAGTATTTTTTTTCTGATATCTGCACTGATCCGGCCCTTGCCGTTTAAGACAAAAGATACAGTGGTTATGGAGGTATTTGTCAGTTTTGCGATATCTTTTATGGAGATCTTCTTCTTAATCATGGTAACGGTACATTTTTTAAATATATAACAATTGGTTAAGGTGTTGGATAAAAAATTGAACATAATATTTACCTTACATTTAAAATACTGAGAAATATGTTGTTGACAATTCTGATTGGAAGTGTATTGTTGTTGCTTTGTTTGATCCTTGTCTTTAAGATCAATGCTTTATTTGCATTGATCATCACTTCTATAATTGCCGGGCTTTTGCAAGGTATGACCGGCGCGGCTGTGGTTAAATCTATAGAGGAGGGCATAGGAAGTACGCTCGGACAGTTGGCCTTAATTCTTGCGATGGGTGCAGTGCTTGGAAAATTGTTGGCCAACGGTGGGGCAGCACAGCAAATCACCACTTATATGGTTAGGTTTTTTGGGGTAAAGAATCTTCAGTGGGCCATGGTGGTTACAGGTTTGCTGGTTGGAATCCCTTTGTTTTATAATGTTGGTTTTGTGGTGTTGGTCCCTTTTGTATTTATGATTTGTGCATCAACAGGTTTGTCTGTCTTGTATGTGGCTATCCCTCTGCTCACCGCACTCTCGGTTACGCATGGTTATCTGCCTCCGCATCCGGGCGCTACCGCAATTGCTATTCTATACAAGGCAGATATAGGTAAGACAATGATGTATGGTGGGTTGATTTGCATTCCGGCTATTGTTATTGGCGGACCTTTGTTTTCCAGGACTTTAAAACAGATTAAACCAAATCCGCCAAAGGGGCTTTTTAATCTGGAATTTCGCCCGGAAAATGAGCTGCCCGGGTTCGGTGTCAGTTTGATAACGAGTCTTCTTCCTGTGTTTTTAATTGGCCTGGCAACAGTTACCCAGGCTGTATTGGAAAAAGGGTCGGCTACGGGTTCTTTTATTGCATTTATAGGCCATCCGGTTATTGCTTTATTGATCTCTACTTTTTTCGCCATTTATACTATGGGTATAAGGCAGGGGCAGAAGATGAAAGACTTGATGGAACAGGCAGAAGAAGCTTTAAAAAGTATTACGATGCTGTTGTTTATTATAGGGGCGGCGGGTGCATTTAAGCAGGTACTTGTAGATGGTGGAATAGGGGATTATATATCGAAACAGGCTTTAGCTTTGCCATTTTCGCCATTGCTGCTCGTTTGGTTCATTGCCGCTGCGATACGGGTCGCTTTGGGCTCTGCGACGGTTGCCGGTTTAACTACTGCGGGGATAGCGATTCCGATTATGCAGTCTACCCATGTGAGCCCTGAATTGATGGTTTTAGCTACTGGTGCGGGGAGTCTGATGTTTTCTCACTTGAACGATCCTGGTTTCTGGATGTTCAAGGAATATTTTGGTCTGAGCATCCGCGATACCATCAGGTCCTGGTCTTTAATGGAAACTATTGTGTCTGTTGTCGGTTTAATAGGGGTTTTGATCTTGAATATATTTATATGATATACATTTTTATGGGGGTTTCTGGTTGCGGAAAGACCACATTGGGTAAGTTATTAGCAGAGCGCATGCAGCTTCCTTTTTATGATGCGGATGATTTTCATCCGGAATCCAATATTCAGAAAATGAAAAATGGAATCTCCCTTAATGATGAGGACAGAGCACCCTGGCTCCAGGATCTGGCCCGGCACATCGTTTTGTGGAATGGATTAGGGGGAGCTGTACTGGCCTGTTCTGCACTAAAAGAGTCGTACAGGCAAATGTTAAATGTAAATGAAGGTTTACCAATTAAATGGGTATTTATACAAGCAGACTTTGAGACGCTTGAACAACGCCTGATGAGTAGAAAAGGACATTTTTTTAATCCTTTACTTTTAAAATCCCAACTGGACACATTGGAACCGCCTGATTATGGCATTCATCTTTGCGCAAAGGATTCACTGGATCAGCAGATGAAGCAGCTACAGATGCTAATTGGTTAAAAAGCCTCATTTAAGCCCAGAAAGAAACCACGTGCACCGTAATTGCCAAATGCATAGTCCAGACACAGGTTGGTTCGGGTGGCTTTATTGAAGAGTACGCGTAAACCTGCTCCTCCGCCGGGTTGCCATTGCTGGAAGAGCTTTGTTCCCAGATCATCATTGGCAGTTTGGATATTGAAAAATGTAACTCCGCTCAGAAATTTGTTCCTGGTTATTGGAAAACGGTATTCCAGTTCAGAATAGAAGTACTTTGTGGCCTTAAAATAACCTACGGTATAACCTCTTCCGCTTCTGAAGCCTGTATCTTTACCTGTGCCAGGCAGTTCGAGATAAGGTAAAGCCCCACTGATCAGATAAGAGCCCCAGTTCCAAAAGGCCAGGACGTGTTCCGGGTTTCTTTCGGAAAGGCTCCAGTATTTCCTGAAGTCTGTATTGAATTGCACGGCACTTTTGGTACTGCCCATCCAGGTTTGGTTGATACGGAAACCTGCATCGGCATACATTCCTTTATAGGCCCGGTTTTGATTGTCTCGGGTGGTATACTGCAGGTTGAACAAAAGTCCGTTGGAGGAATAGTGATCGCGGTCAAACCCATATCTGTCGCTGTAAATATTATAGGGGGTAAGGTTGCTGGTATCTGCTTTATTTTCAATCTTTCTTCTGACATCAAACGAAACCCCGGCGCCAACAAAAAGATTGTCGAGAATTTGCTTGTATACTTTTTCTCTGAAATTATAATAGAGGGCATGGAGGACATAGCCTTTACGTCCGGGATCGCTTAAAATCAGGTCTTCTTCGCTGTCGGTTGCAGCGCGTCCAATACCTAGTCCAAAATCGGGGGTCACCGTTTTTGCAACCACCAGGCTTCCCTGAAAATTCCACCGGTTGCCGGGAGTGTATATATTATGGCTCAGATAGAAGTAGATAATGCCTTTTGTCGTGATGGAGGCGGAGGTGGCTGCGATGGACATGAGCGTATTGGGTTCATGCCCCAATACCCGTCCGGCAACAGCTTTGAGGCCTATTTGTGCACCTATACTAGGATTATAGGCAAAATTAGGCATGGGTGTGATACCCGATTTTTTGTGCTGCAGATTTGGCTTTTTATTGGGATGCAGAATATGGTGAAGCAAGTCTGCAATATCATATTGTGTGTTAACACTATCTGCAGGTTTTTTGATTTTCAGACTGTCTCTGTGTAAAGAATCCTTTTTTAAAGAATCTACGGAAACATGGTTTTGACTATAAAGATAACCATTCCAGGATAGGCATAAAATCAGAGATAAAATTTTCAGAGATTTGAATTTCAAAATGTATGGGTTGTTTGTTGATCAAGTAGTTGTCTGGTTTTAAAACCCTTAATTCCTTAAAAAGTTTTATTTCATGAATAAGCGCTATATTTAAAAATGGATTTTTTAGGAAAGATTTCAATAAAATTATAGAGATCATATGAATGCTGGTAAAGAACTCTTATTCTTTTTTAGTGCCCTTGGTGCTTTTAATGGCTTGGTCTTAAGTGCTTATTTACTTTTTTTTACCCGGAGAAAATACCTGGCTAATTACTTCCTTGGTGCTTTGTTGTTTGCTCTGAGTATTAGGATTGGCAAGTCAGTTCTTTTTTATTTCGATAGTCATCTTCCTAAAATTTATTTGCAAATCGGTCTTTCTGCCTGCTTTTTTATAGGCCCGTGCTTATATTTCTTTATCAAATCCACCTTAATTCAGATCCAAATTGTTCCAAAGTCATGGAAGTGGTGCTTTGGAAGCTTAATTGCTTTTGTGCTTATTGTTGGAGGGATATTTCCATATGAAAGTCGACCGGGTCTTTGGAATGCTTATTTTGCAAATGCAATTTATGTTCAATGGTTTGCATTTCTGGTGGCTACAGGTATACTGCTTAAAGAAAGATTAAAAAAACTTTTTAGGAAAGAGGAACGGTTAAAAACATCAGAAACATGGCTGTTTACTGTGTTTTTTGGAAATATCATTGTTTTCTTGTTTTATTTTCTTGCGCTGGTCAGGGTTTCCTTTTCTTCTTACATTATCGGTGCAGTTGTCTTTTCTTTCATATTATACCTGATCATTTTTATCCTGTTATATAGAAACAAAACACAACTATGAATACGTTCGCAGAACAAGAACCTCCGGTAAACCTGGATCAAAAGGATTATGAGATTCGGGGCTTTTTATTTTGGATGATGATGCTTACAATTCTTTATATTGGCAGAGATGCTCAAATTACTGCCACCGTGGACCGACTGCTGAATGCAAGAGAAGAGTGGACAGGTTTAACGGCTTGTTCTGA
>NZ_JAELTV010001159.1 GCF_016429005.1 Pedobacter sp. ASV19 | reverse complement strand
GAGCTGCATGCCCTGAAAATGGCCGCTTTGGCATGCCATGGCAGCCAGATGGCGCTCAGCGGCAAGCGTATGCGCCGGCTTGCCGATCGTGCCGAGCGCTACCAATGGGTTCGCTCGCAAGGTGCGTCGGGCCCCCTGGTGTTGCCGTGGCAGCCATCGGCAGTATTGATTCCGGGGCTGCCTCTGATGTTGGTCGATAGCCAGGGCGTGCGCCGCTGGCCCTGGCGCCAGGCGCCCCTGGAGCGTGACGGGGAGGGGCGATACGTGCTCCAGGCGCAGGCACAGGGGGGCGCGGGCCCCCGCTTCGTCAAACTCCACATGAACCGGCCGTCTCCGTGGATCTACGATCGCTGGGGCTGGAGCGAGGTCTAACCGGCGTTCGCTGTCACAGTCTTTCGACGCATCGCTTGTGGCTCGCCCCGGGCGCTCGCTACGATGCCGGGAGGGGAGTCGCCCTAAGC
>NZ_JAELTV010001158.1 GCF_016429005.1 Pedobacter sp. ASV19 | reverse complement strand
TTCACCCTCCCCCCCCCCCCCACACCCACACCGGCTAACGTTCGTCGGCAGCGTCAGATGTGTATAAGAGACAGGGCATTGGAAGCAATTGTAAAGATATTGCTTTGGAGTTTAGTAAAAATAACAGGGTTCTGTACGTGAATTCACCTTTAGACAGGATTACAAGATTCAAGAAAAAGGACGATCCAGTCATTTTAAAACGAATGGAGGTATTAAGCGGCAAGAAAAATGGCTTGACGCAACAAAAAGATAACCTTTGGGAATTGAATACTGATGAGTTGATAGAGTCTATCAACTGGATTAAAATACATAACATTTTTAATCTCCTGAATAAAAGGAATAATCGGAAATTTGCCAGATCAATAAAATCTGCAATAAAAAGGTTGAATTTTGAAAATGTGATCTTGTTTAATGATATCGATATTTTTAGATCTTTCTATCTTAAGGATTTTTTGAGGCCG
>NZ_JAELTV010001157.1 GCF_016429005.1 Pedobacter sp. ASV19 | reverse complement strand
CCTTTGGACTGTACACTTGAAGCAATGTAAGTAATATGTCCGTCGGCAGTTTTGCGGATAGTGACACCTTGAATTTCTGCAATTTCTGTATTTGCTGAGTTTTTTAAGTTGAGCTGCTGTCCATCAGCTGTGAATAATGTTGCGTAATTTCCTCCTGGTTTAATTTCATTGGTAACTGATGACTTCAAGTACTTAAAAATAAAGAAACTTAGGAAAGCGATCAGCAACAGGCTTGCGGCAATTTTATATACTGGGGTATTAAAATAATTATAAATTGAACTTTTCTTTGTTCTTGGCAAAGAGGCAGGCCTTTCGGTAGAATCAATTTTTGCATTAATTTTTACCTGTAGTTTATACAGGTGTAGTTGACGTTGCGTGTCTGCCGTGTTGTTTGCAGTATCTGAAGTGTCACTTATAGTAATGAGTTCCCGTAACTGAGTTTCCTTTTCGGTTTCGAAGTA
>NZ_JAELTV010001156.1 GCF_016429005.1 Pedobacter sp. ASV19 | reverse complement strand
AAAGACTCCTCCCGTAAAGGATTTAAAGCTAAAATTTCTGCCTTTCTTTTACTACTCTGAATTACCCTGGTTAATTTATACTTTACTGCAGAAATCAAATAGCTTCTTAATACAGTTACATTAATTTTCTTTCCATTCTCCCAGAGCCAGACAAAAATATCCTGAACGGCATCTGTACATTCGTCTTCATCCCTAAGTATATTTAAAGCATATTGATACAGATATTCTGCATAACGATAATAGATTTGATTAAAGGCCTCACGATCTCCCTGCTTTAACAAGACAATTAATTCCTGATCTGTATATTCTGTATAAGAAGCCATTATATTCCTTTATGCTAAAATCTAATATTAATCATTCATCGTACTAATTGGTGGAAACAAAGGATATAGCCCCATTAAATTTAGAAACAAACATATAGAATATTTCCCTAAACCTGAGTGATCACTACATTCTTATCC
>NZ_JAELTV010001155.1 GCF_016429005.1 Pedobacter sp. ASV19 | reverse complement strand
TCTAGTTGCTGGCCCACTAATACTAGTATACCTCCCTATCTTAACATCCCCAAATATCTCCGGCCTATGAAAACATGAAATCCCATCCTCCAATTTAACTCCACGCCCAATTAAAACATCTCTCAAGTTAAGACCATTTCTCTTTTCTCGAAGTAAATATAAAAATAGATCAGGAGCAATATTAGCCGAAAATTGGACTTTAACCTTAGTTAAAACTTTCAGAAAAAGTATAAAAGCAAACTTAACGAAAGGCTTAAAAAATCTCATATAAAACACATTATTTCATCGATACTATAATCTGCCATCTACAAATTTTCTATCGATAAATGATTTTGTATCAAACATAACCGCTGATTTATCTCGCATAGATCTGTAGTCCAAGTTCTTAAATTCAGTATGTGATACTGCTACAATTACAGCTTTATAAGCTTCTTCCTCTAATTGTTTTAATAAGGATATTCC
>NZ_JAELTV010001154.1 GCF_016429005.1 Pedobacter sp. ASV19 | reverse complement strand
GTATCAAATCGTCGTTGGCGTCTGTTCGTTTCACTCACTGCTATTCTCCTTCGTTGTTCCGCAACTGCCAGGAAGTCCAGTCGCGTTCGACCACCTCGACGGGGATGCCGAGTGAGGTCCAGAGGTCGATGATCGGCGGGTTGTCATCAATCGCCCCGACGATCCGGTAGCCGTGGTCCTCGGTCAGACTACGATGAATCTCCCGCTTGACCTCCACATCCGGTCGAGTGTCGCCGTCGCCGCGCCTGAACGGTCCGTCGTAGGGATGGACCAGGTGCCGGGACAGCCATTCAACAGTGACCTCCTGGTAGGCGTAGGTGCGCGCGGTCACGATGACGACGGCATGACCGTCGGCCTCGGCGCGGTCGCAGAAGTCGAGCGCCTTCTGGTTCGGCGGACAGTGCGCCGACTCGCGGTGGAATCGGTCGAAGTCGCGGCGCTTGACGTTCAGCAGGTGTTGAA
>NZ_JAELTV010001153.1 GCF_016429005.1 Pedobacter sp. ASV19 | reverse complement strand
GAGAAATACATTATGGAGAAATTTCCCAATCAACAGGTTGTACATGCCACTAAAAATGAAGAACTCTATCAATTGCTTGTTAAAAAGAAAATTGATATTGTCATAGACGACTCGCCCATTGCCGGGAGTTTTTTGCAAAAATATAAAAAACTGCAAATGGGAATGTTTCTACCCGATACACATTCCCATTATGGTATTGCCATGAAAAAAGGAGATACCGAACTCAGACACCGAATTAATGAAGTGCTCAGGCATCTTAAAGAGAACGGAGTATACCACCAGATCTATAAAAAGTGGTTTACTTATATAGAACTTTAATCGGCCTTTTCTGCGGAGTTCCGGGCTTCAATAATATCTTTTAACTGTATCAGCCTGTCCATAAAACTTGAATAAGCCTTAATATGGCCATGCGCTTTCACGGTTATGATATGGCTGCTTACAAATTTTTTTACATCTATAATT
>NZ_JAELTV010001152.1 GCF_016429005.1 Pedobacter sp. ASV19 | reverse complement strand
TTACCAAAGAGTTCTACATTGCGTTTATAGGTTGCCTCAGCATTCACAAAATTAGCTTCAGTTTGTTTCAGGAGTTGCGCAGCAGAGGCTACTCCAGCCTTCTGATAACTGAAAGAAGCGACCGCCCTGTCAAAACCAGATTTCAATACATCAGGACGAACCTTACAAAGCAATTGCCCTTTTTTCACCACATCACCTTCTTTGACATGAAGCTCAACAACCTCACCCGAAACCTCAGAGCTTAACTTCACCTCTGTTTCAGGCTGGATCTTTCCACTTGCTGTCACTGTCTCAATTACCTCTCTTTCCACGGCTTTTTCGACAGTTACTTTTTCAGCTTTATTGCCTCCTATTACTCCAGTAACTTTTAAAATAACCAGTAATGCGATGAGTACAACGACGGCTATGATGATGTGTTTGAGTTTCATAGATCCTGTCTCTTATACACATCTCCGAGCCCAC
>NZ_JAELTV010000117.1 GCF_016429005.1 Pedobacter sp. ASV19 | reverse complement strand
CCCCCCCCCCCCCCCCCCCCCCCCCCCCCCCCCCCCCCCCCCCCCCCCCCCTTTTTTAGATGTGTATAAGAGACAGAACAAGAATGGCGCATCTTAACTCAAAAGCAAAAAAACACCTGCCATTTTATCAAGATTGAGAAGATAATTATTCCCAAAAAAAAAGCTTTTCCATTACCAATTTATCCTTTAAAGGGCCCAGGAAATCCGTATTAAATGTCACCTAAGACAACATTTAGTCTAATATATAATGACCGCTACAATATATTAAATACATAAGCAAGATATATAGGGATTTAAAAAAGCATTGATAGGGATTTTGCCCCTATCAACCCCCTATCAAATCCCTATGGGATCCGTATTAAATCTTTATAGATTATAGAGTTCATATAGTTTCATGATAAGGCTAATAACAAGAAAACCCTGCAAGATTTCTCTTGCAGGGTTTTCTTGTTATTAAGTTAGGTCTATGGAAATTTAACCCCTCTGTATTTTGTAACGTCTACGATAGGAATACTTGACCCATATTTGGCATTAATTGCGTTAATAAACCCATTTGCTGTTATCGCATAGCCCATTGGAGTCAAATGAATCCCGTCCAGAGAGAATAAATTACCAGTAATATATGCACCACTAACAACTGCCCCGTTAACCACTTTACCAGATCCATATTCTTTAAGCATAGCGTTCGCATCCATAACCGCCAGATCGTTGGCTGCCGCAACAGATCTGATCGTTGCATTATAAGAAGCAACATAGTCGTTAACAATGGCCACCTCATCTTTATCCAGAACATATTGGTTTTCTATCGGGTTATAAGGAGAAAGACCATAAGGACCCTTCGGATCAGCTTTTCCAATTAACCCCGCAGAACCCAGAGGCAAAACGAACAAATCTGCAGCAGTTGCCGGTCTCACCGGACCACTTGCAGGCTGAATATAGATGTTCTCTACAGATGCACCCCCAGGAGAAGCATGAACTGTAGCCAATATAGAAGCAAGAGTTACTGTTCTGAAAAAGGCTGTAGCTGTAACATCAGGAATCGTTGCAACAACACCTTTTGCTCCTGTTCCGCCTGTCCCACCTTTTTTCAGTGTAGATACAGCCAAGTTATACAATGCAGCAAAATCACTTTTTGGAGTTGGGACATCACCAACACCTCCTCCAGTTGCATAACCTAAAATATCATTGTTGCCTAACCACATACTAAAAAAAGTAAATGGTTTAGCGGTTACAAAATCAAGGTATTTTGTATTGTTTGTACCTGCATTACCTGGCAGAAGACGTTCATAGAATCCATTTAAATTACCATAAGGAGCATAAGTAATGTGTGCCAGTTTAATTCCTGGTACACCGTAGTTGTTCAGGTCTCCTGTATATTTAGTAAACAGTGTTACAGAACCGAATCCCGGAATAGTAACTTGACCTCTTACAGCATTATGGGTATTTTGGTCTGCAATTTTTGGTGTTCCATCTGCATTAAATCCAGTAATGTATTTATAACCAGATCCATCTGCCTGGCTGTCCTGAAAGAAGGGTGTACTGAAACTACCCCCGCCAACAGTCTTCATTTGCTCGGCAATCATTAATGGAAAGGAATTTTTCTGGCCATCCAGATATAAACCGCCATCAGCATATCCGGAAGTCAGTGAATTTCCGACAGCTATATATCGGGAAAAATCTGCATTCCCTTTATTAGGAACAACCGTATTTACAGATTCAGCGGACGGCTTACAAGATGCTAAGCCAAGAATAGCCAGGGCTAAGACACTTTTATAAAAATATTGTGATTTCATGATCTTTCTCGTTGAGGATTAAAATTTATAGGATAATGCTACGCCGGGGATATAAGCTACAGTTTTAAAAGTACCACTTAATCCGGTTTCTATATTGGTTCCACTCCTTGCAATTACATTCTCATACAAGAAAGAGAAGTCCACACCAAATCTGTCAGAAGGTTTAAGTCCAATACCTGCGCTTAATAATAAACGATTCGCATCTGGCACCTCTGGGGTCACATACCCATCGCTCACTGGTGTTAATGCATAACCAATACCTGCTCTTAATGCAAGGAAAGAATTCGCTTTATTCTCAATACCAAGTCTAAAAGTAGCCGCATCTTTATAGTTCCGCGGAGAATGTGTATCTGGAATTCTGGCATTGTTATCGTAATCAAAAGAAAGATCTTTATAAACATGCCATTGCACCCAGTTTACATCCAGCGCAATTGTTGTGTTCTCCGAAGGATAGAATCCAAGACCAAGCGTACTGGTTGCTGGCAAAGGTAAGGTTGCATTGAATTTAGTTGGAAAGGTAGACCTTAATGCATCGGGAATATTAAAGTTCGCATCTCCATCTTTCACTGTTGCATTCACTTTAGATCTGTGAGTAAGGCCTATGGAGATCCCGGAAAGGGTTTTAATATAAATACCTGCATTCCAGCCAAAATCTTTGGAGGTTCCTTTCAGTTGAGCCGTAGAAGACTCTCCGTTATTGAGGGTAATTGGGAGTGCACGCTGGAGATCTACCTTACCTAACGAATAGACCAGACCACCACCTATACCAATATTATCACTGATCTTTAAGCTTAAAGTTGGCTGTATATAAATAGCCTGAAGGTCAAGCGAAGTTACGGCATATTTACCTGTCCAATTAGGATCCCAGTGCATTGCGCCTCCAAATGGAGTATAAACACCTATACCAAATCTTAATCTGTTTTCAGGTGAACCAAATACGGCATATGCCGCAAAAGGTGTGGGTAATTTGTTTTGGTTATGTTCTGTTAAATTTGAACCTGTCTGGCTAAAAGCAGTCTTCAGCATAATACCGTTTATTCCACCCTGAACACCATTTTGTTTAAGAAAGGAAACCGCACCCGGGTTGAAAAATACCGAAGCTTCGTCCATAGCAACTCCGGTACCTGCACCGCCCATTGCTGTTTGCTTTTGCCCCTGAAGGTTAACCTGGAAAGATTGAGAAAATCCCCAAACAGGTATTACCATTAGAAAACTGAGTAGAATCTTTTTCATGATATTTGGTTAGTTGTTTAAAATATATGTTTCTATGTGTATTAGATTAATTATAATCTCCTAACAATTCATCCATACAATATGTTTAAGCTAATATAATAATATGCATGCATAATAAAGAAACAATTTTCATTTAAAAGTCAAAAACAAATTAATTTTATTTTGCAGCAAATAACATACTTACATTTGCTAACACTGTTATTTTTGATATACCTATTATCAGTAACAGATAAAATTGTTTAAAAAGAATAAAGATATGAGCTTAATTGAAGCATTAAACTGGCGATATGCCACAAAAAAGATGAATGGTACAAAAGTACCTCAGGAAAAAGTAGATCAGATTGTTGAAGCGGCAAGACTAGCCCCTACTTCCTCTGGCTTGCAACCCTTTAAAGTAATTGTGGTTACCAATCAGGAGTTAAAGGAAAAAATCTCAACTATCGCTTTTGGCCAGCAACAGATCATCGACTGCTCGCACCTTCTTATTTTTGCAGCCTGGGACAATTATACCCCGGAAAAAATCAGATCGGTATTTTCACACACCAATGCACAACGTAGCCTTCCGGCTGATGCCACAAAAGATTATGAGGACAGGATCATTTCTTTGTATACCGCTAAAACTGCAGAAGAAAATTTTCATCATGCTGCTAAACAGGCTTATATCGGCTTTGGTGTTGCCATTGCTGAGGCTGCACTATTAAAAGTTGATGCTACACCAATGGAAGGCTTTGATCCTAAACAACTGGATGAGGTTTTGGGTCTTTCGGCTCAGAATCTGCGAAGCACAACTTTATTGCCTTTGGGTTATAGAGATGACAGCGGAGACTGGCTGGTTAACCTGAAGAAAGTACGCACGCCGCTAGAGGATTTCGTTATAGAATTCAAATAAGATTCCCAGTTTATATCAGGAGGTAGAGATCTAGGTTTCTACCTCTTTTTTTGCCTGCATGTAAAAATATTATATCATAAAATGTCAAATTATGTTAAACAGGGTTTGACATGAACAAGCTAAGCGCATAAATGAATATATTAGCCTAATTAATTTGTTAATTTATATTCATGAAGTATTTAAAATTTGCTGCTGCTTTGATGCTTGCCTTAGTTAGTGTACACTTTTCGGCATTTTCTCAGAAGGACACCACGATCTTAAATAATATTATAAAGAAAACAGGCAAATTGCCTGAATTGTATCCTGTTGAAAAAGTATATCTTCATTTCGACAAGCCTTATTATAGTGTAGTAGACACCATATGGTTTAAAGCTTACCTTACCTCCGAACAGAACCTTCCTTCACCTTTAAGTAAAGTAGTTTATGTGGATGTAATGAGCGCGAAAGATTCGCTGGTTGCCTCTTTAAAATTTCCCGTAGCAAACAGCGTTGCCTATGGCAATATCCCGCTGGATCCTTTGAATTTTAAACAAGGTAATTACTATGTCAGGGCATATACAGTATGGATGCTAAACTTTGATCCCGCTTATTTCTTTACTAAGAATATTCCAATCGGAGAAGCTGTTGACAAACAATTGTTAACGCATTTCACCTACACTTCGGCTACTTCTACCAAAGATCAACAGGTCATTAATGCCCGCATTCAATATAAAAACCCGGACAAATTACCCTACTCCAACAAAACGGTAAACTGGAGGGTCATATCGGATTACGATGTCATTCTAAAGGGCAAGGGTACAACAGATCAGAATGGAGTACTTAACATCAATTTGAGTCCAAAGAAAAACCAGATCATTAAAACAGGGAACTTAATTACCGACATCAATACCGGAGATAAAGAAAGCTTAACCTCTACTTTTGAGTTAAAACCTAAAAGTGGAGACAATGATATCCAGTTTTTTCCAGAGGGGGGTGAACTGATATCAGGCATACCAACCCAAGTCGCATTTAAAGCAGTCAACCCTAATGGCCTGGGTGTAAATCTTACTGGAACTATTGTAGATAACGACGGGAATCAGATCACTACTTTAGCCTCATCTCACTTGGGAATGGGCTCATTCTATGTCAATGCAGACGCTGGTAAAACCTATAAAGCTAATATTTCGTTCAAAGACGGGAGCAGCAAGACCGTTGAACTTCCAAAATCCACAGCATCGGGTATAACCCTCCAGATCAATAATGCGGCTGCAGACAATATCAACCTTAAAATTGTTGCTAACGACACTTATTTCCAACAGAACAAAGACAAGAATTTGTTTATTGTGGCTCAAAATGCAGGGGTAATTTATTACGCCGCTCAAACGGTTTTGCAAAACCAGGTTACTGTGGCTAAAATACCTAAAGCAAAGTTCCCTTCAGGTATTGTGCAAATTACCTTGTTTTCTGCCACTGGTGAGCCAGCAAGTGAAAGGATTGCTTTTATCCTTCACCAGGATGCGCTGAATCTTTCTGCACAAACAGATTTACCAGCCTACAAACCGAGACAAAAAGTTAAAATGACCGTGACAGCTAAAAATGCAACGGAAAAACTTGCAGGAGATTTTTCTGTTTCTGTGACTGATGAGCAGAAAGTTCCTTTCGATGAGGATAACGAAACATCCATTTTCAGTTCACTTTTATTAAGCTCAGATTTGAAAGGTTACCTGGAAAAACCGAATTATTACTTCAATAAAACCAATGACAAAAAACTAGCCGATCTGGACATTTTAATGCTTACTCAGGGCTATCGCCGTTTTGATTATAAAGAAATTCTTGCAGGAAAATATCCTCAGGTGAGTTACCTTCCTGAACAGGGAATGAACATCACAGGAACTTTGAGAGATCGCACTGGCATGCCGGTAAAGAAGGCTGGCCTGCGTTTAACCATACCCGGCAGAACATTCTCAGCCGAAGCCTTTACAAATCCGACTGGCGTATTTAATTTTCAAAACCTGAACTTTCCTGATTCTTCGCAGGTAGTCATCAGCGCTAAATATGGCGCCAATGGCAGCAACCTCATGATTATGGTAGATCAGGAACCTGCACCTGCAATTGGCACCAACAGAAATGGTGCTGATGAGGTGATGAACATTGACAGCACATTAAACAACTACCTGAACAACAGCAAAAAACAATACAGTTATTTGAGACAACTAAAAGAGGTTAAAATCACTGCAGCTCCAATAAAAAAGGTAAGTCACTCTGACTATTCTGCCCTTTCAGGATTAAGTATGATGCCCGACCACCTGTTAGACGCGGATCGTTTCCAGGGCTGTAATGACCTGCTAACTTGCCTTAAGAGTATGGCCATGGGCCTAACCTGGGATACCAACACCAATAATTTCTATGTAACACGAGATTTTAATGCAGGAAACAAAACGCCGGTACAAATATTCCTGGCCGGAATGCCGGTAGATGTATATGCACTTTCTTCGGTGAATATGGCAGAACTGGAATCCATTGAAATTTTCACTAAAGACGAATTGGGTACGGTTAACCGGATGTATAACTCTAACGGGGTGATTTCCATCAACATGAAAAAAGCGAAGAAGGTGAAAAAGATGAGTCTTGAAGAGATCAAAAAACTTTTACCTCAGAACAATGTAATTACTGTAAACGCCAAAGGTTACAGCAAGCAACGTGAGTTCTATTCACCAAGATATACTGCAGAGAATATCAACATGAAAGATCTGAGAACAACCATTTACTGGAATCCGAGGGTGATCACAGATGCCACAACCGGAGCAGTATCATTTGAGTTCTTTAATGCCGAGGGTAAAGGCACTTATAAAGCCGTAGTGGAAGGATTAGACAAAAACGGCAACCCGGGCCGTTTTATCTACCGCTATACGGTTAAATAATATTTCCGGGGAGGATCTAATGATGCTCCCCGTTAATTTCGTTTTGACATTTTAATCCATCTTCCGTCATTACCCATTCTGCAAAATCCTTGTTATCTTCTCCTTCGTGATCACAGTTCCAGGATCTGTAATCTTCCAGATACCGGTCAAGATCTTTGTTTAATATCAATTTAGTTCCAACAGGAACTTTCACGGTTACATTAACTTCCTGGTTACGCCAGTAATTATTTTTGGTCAGGTATAATTTAGGGCTAAAATTAAGTACCGAATCCTGCTGTAAAAAATCATAGTGAATACTTTGTGCATTCTTCAGAGCAAGATCAAATGACCTTCCATGAGCACTGAAGTTTTGAACCACAGCAAATTTCCCATCCATACTTCTTTCGATCCTGATCCGGACATCGACAGGCCGCTGAAAAGGTCCATCATTATGATCTACAATGATCCTTCCTCTATAACTGTCTGAATTGATCTGGTAACGCACACTGTCTTCTTTGGAAAAAAAACGGGACTTATCCAATACCAGGGTATAAGTTGAATATGGTTTTAGAGGGCTTGTTTGCGTAAATTCAGCCTCTTCTTTAAAGTCAGCCGTTACTTTAGCAATATAAAAAATACCTGTCGCGGTACCTAGCAGCCATACAATCAGCAGGCTAAAAGAAACTGCCTTATTCACCGGCCGGGAAGAAAAAGCGACACGGGCAGAGAAGAGAAGTAGCGCGAGCAATGGCACTGCAAAAAAGATGAAGGCGGCAAACAATAACGTAGACTGGTAAGCCTGATCTACCATACTTAAAGGAAAGATCTCATTCGCACCAGCATCCCATATACCAAGGAAAATAGCCAATACCACAATCAAACCCAGCAACATGATTCCAGACATCAGAATAATTGATCCTGCTACAAATTTGAATATCGTTTTTCCGGTTCCTGAAATAAACTTACCCAATACATCAATGAATTCCGTAATAAATGTTCCCGATCTTTTAATGAGTTGATTATTTTCCATTTCATCTTGAAAATTTCTAATAAAACCTTGAAGATTAATGGCCTCACCTTTCATATACATTTTTTCAGACCTGGTCTGAGCACGGGGCACGATAATCCACATCACGAAATAAGCCAGAATACCAGCACCTCCTACAAGCACGGAAAGGAGTGCAAACAAACGGATCCAACGGTCCTCTATATTTAGATAGTGTCCCAAGCCTGCACAGACACCTGCAACCATCCCTTGTTCAGTATCCCTATAGAGACGTTTTATGCCTGTAGAATAAGGTGGTACGAAGGCATTTTCTTCTTCCTCTTCAGAAGATTGAAAATCACGTACAGTTCCCATCTGCGCAATAATGGTTTGCACATCGTTTGTGTTAATGGCCGCTTTTTGTTGGGTGGTCAGGATTTCACGGAACATCTCCGCAATTCTATTTTCTATGTCTGTTACGATCTCAAAGTCATCTGCACTCTTTGCAAAATGGGCTTTAATTTCATTGAGGTAGCCTGTTAAAAGCTCATAGGCATCCTCTTCTATATGAATAAGAGAATTCCCAATATTTATGTTCAGTGTGCGTTTCATTTATTTGTTTGTTTAGAGGTTTCAATTGCATAAGAAAGTTCCTGCCACGTGGTATCCAGCTGTTTTACCATGCCTCTACCCTCTTCGGTAAGTACATAATATTTGCGGGGCGGTCCCGAAGTGGATTCTACCCAATTATAACTAAGAAGGCCGTTGTTCTTTAAACGGGTGAGCAGCGGATAGAGGGTACCCTCAACTACCAGTAATTTAGCCGATTTTAACTCGGCGATAATATCAGAGGCGTAAATTTCTCCTCTCGATATTATAAGCAGCACACAGTACTCTAGTATGCCCTTTCGCATTTGTGTTTGCGTATTTTCTGCTATCATATAACAAAGATATATGTTTTATATAGTAATATGCAATACATAGTACTATATAAAATAAAAAATAATCCACAAACGACTGATTTACAGCTATATATTTTTAAAAATATATTTTACTCCTTCAGTTCAAAGTTCTAATTGCATTTGTTATCGCAATTCCCGGCATATTTACCTGCCTGGCCATGATGGTTTTTTATGCCGGCAGACACTTGGATCAGATTACTGGCTTGGCTTGCAAGCAGGGCTTGCTATCTATTTTTATATAGAAAAAAGAACAGCAAACTTAGAAAATCTATTAAAATAGTTAAACCCATGGATTCTAAACTTCAGTTAAACCGCTCGCAAGAGCCTAAAACAAGGGAAGTCAAAATATTTTCCACACAAAATCAAAGTTATTAACATTTTAACATTAATTCGGAATCTTGGCCTATACTTTGTCCTTCATAAGTACATCATTAATATCTACTTATGATCATGAAATTAAATCCTGTTTTTCCACACCTGGCCAGGCCCAGAACGGAAAAAAGAGAAAGGGCAGAAGGGAAAAAACTTACTCACGAAAAATGGGTAACCGTAGACAGAGTCGTGATAGCTACCCTTTTTGCATTGGTGATTATTGGTGCAATCATCTTTTCCTAGGATTTAAAATAGCATTAATTAATTTTTTAGCGTGCAGATTTTCTGTACGCTTTTTTTTATGAAACCGCTTTATAGCAATAGCGTATCTATGCGGTGAGCCTGCAGTCTGTTATACTGCGAAGACCAGGTATAAATCGTAAAATGTCCATCTTGTGAGGCTACCAAAGCAATTGCATCGCGCTGATCATGGATGAACTGTGCAGCAGAAAGATGTCTTGTCCCTCCAACCTTAGAAGCATGCATCACCACAGCACCTCCCCCTACAATAGGTTCGCTAAAAGACAATTCTTCCACACTCTCTTTTCCCTTGGCACGTCCGATTTTTGCTCCGAATGCCAACAATTCATATTTATCGTTCACCACTGTTGCTCCATCGATTGCAGTAAGCCCCGACAAATGCTCTACTTCCCTCTTCAGAGCGGTTTGCCAAAAGATCTGGCTCGCCTCTTTCCTGTCCTGCATGAGTAATTTAGACAGACCACGAAATGAAGGCTGGACACCATACTGGATAGGCTTTACTATAGACTGAAGCCAATTATTATGTTCAGATGGCACAACAAGAAGTGTTCCTCCCCGTTGATGCGAACGCATAGAAACGGCAATCTGGATCAGCACATTAACCGAATCATTCCAATAGGACGGAGCAGTTAGATCCAATAAAGAAAGTAACATTGTTGGCCAATCATGAGATCTCGGAGAGGAATTGTCGACGATCTTAATCTGTTCACCTTTCAAAACTGCTATGTTTGTATATTTTCCAAAACCATAGATCCTTCTATGCTTAATCACAAGCAAACCTGGTTCAGACACATCCAATACAAAGCAAAAATTTGGAATACTCAAAGTTGTACCCCATACATACAATTCGTCCCCATCATACCAAATACCCAAATGAATACCGGCACGTTCAACTCCCGGAGCAATCTTTGTTAATGTACCCGGGTTTAAAGGAAGATTATATTTAAATAGCAGGGGATTGCCTGCCTGTTCCGGCGGCAAGAAAGCTAAAGAAATTTTGGGCGAATGCCCTTCTTCTTTACGAAGGCTTGCCCAGAATGTGGCATCAATAATATGTTCTACCAGATGAGCAACAGGCAGCGGGGCAAGATCTTCCTCTCCGCTCTCCTTTGCAGCAGATAAATGCTGTGCAAATATGGCTTCCACTTTGGGAGCAATTATCTTTGCGGCCTGGTAGGTTGACTGGTAAATCATGGCTTAAAGTTAACATATTCCGGCTAAATAAAACAGCTGGTCTAAGTCATTTACAAAACACAAAAACTATGCTTTCCACCACAACAATACAAATCACAAAAACTATTTAGAATTTTTTTTCATTTCTTCAATTTCTTCATAGCATTGAATAAGTTTAGCCTGTAGATCTACAATTGTAGAGGTTTTTTGCTGTAATTGCTCAACAAGCTCCAATTTATCTGTATCTATATGCCCACCTTTATCATCATCTTCAAAGAAAAAGGACGGTTTTACTTTAAATAATTCTGCGATCTGGAAAATCCTTGAAACATTAATATCTGTAATACCGGTCTCCATTTTAGAAAAAGCAGGAATAGAAATTCCTAATTTCTTTGCGATCTGCTCCTGGCTGTTTTCTATCTTTTGCCGTAAGCTTCTTATTCTTAGCCCAATTCTATTCATATTGATCTTATTATCGATTCTTATTTATACACCGAAGTTAAACATACTACAACGCAATGCAAAAATATATTATGCCACAAAAAAATATATATTGCAAAAAGCAAAACTTTGACCATAGAGCAATATCAGATTATTAGTAGCAAAATATTGCAAAATCCACCTTAAAAACGCAATAAGATACATTTTCTTATGAGTATATAAATCAATAGATCATGATCCATAATGAAAACCAATAATAAAATACTTAATGGTTTTCATTATGACTTTCCAATAATCCTTGTTTATCAGATAGGAACTATCACCTTAAAACTGAAATTTCTTCCAATATTGTAAATTCCAGATCTTCCATTGGGGGAAGTACTATAATATTCAAAATACTTAAGTCGGTTTAAATGGGATTGATAAGCCAGGTTAAATAAGTTGTCGCCCTGAATAAACAGATCGAAAAGTTTTCTATCTTTCTTTGTCTTGAACGTAGCCCCGACACCCACATTAAAAAGTGCATATCCCTTGGTAAAGGTTTCCGTATCATCGAGTGCATAAAATCGATTTTGATCCGTATATCTGTCCAGCTCTATTTTAAAATAAGGCTCTTGAATCGTTCCTTTACTTTTTAGTCCTGTAAATTTTAGTTCTGACCGCATATGTAATGGAGGAAGCAAAGGCAGGTATTCTCCATGGGTCTGCCCAGTCACATAAGAAAGACTGTTGTTAAAACTAAACCATTTTAATTTTTCCGGATGGATATTCAATGTCGTTTCCAACCCGTACAACCTGGCTTTTGACTGTTGATATTGATAAGTTAAGTTACCTGGAACAATAACAACTGGGTCTCCGTTCTTATCCGTTAACCTGGCCTGGTAAATATAATTCTGAATGTGGTTATTAAATACCTCAAAACTGAAGTCCAGATCTTTGAGGTAAGCAATAAAGCCCACGTCTTCCTGTAAATTAAATTCGGGAACAAAATTTCTATTACCAAGATAAACAATGTGAGCACCTGGATCCAACCCATTCGACCCGATTTCAGTGATATTAGGGGCTCTGTAGCCCCTGGCAATATTGGCTTTAACCAATAATCGCTCTGTGATATTATAGGTTAACCCAATACTTCCTGAAAGGCCTTTATAAACATGATCAAAGGCCGGAAATTGCAGATTAGCCTGTGCGATCTCCTCTCCTGTTGCCCGCTTCTCGAAACCATTGGCAGGATTTGCCCCTACGTAAAAATCATTCCAGCTCATATTACGGTGATCAAATCTAAGTCCTCCTGATATGTCTATTTTTCCAAATGTCTTTTTTGCGAATAAGAACCCACCCAAATCAAAGAGATTATAATCCGGAATAGGGAAATCTGTTGCATCTTTACTCCTGTTGCCTTGATACATTCCGCTCAACCCGACAGAACCCTCCCAACCTCTAATCGCTGGCAAATTATATTTCACGTCAAAATTAAGTGTATTCAACACTACGTAAAGTCCAGCCTGCCTAGCTAAGGTTGGATGATTATACTCCCGCCTGATGCTCTGCTGTCCACCCAGCAAAACCGACAAGCTCCCCTCACCAAGGTTAATCTGACTGGTATTATAAAACCTGTAATGTTGTATGTGCTGATGCAACGGAACAATAGAGTAACTTTTTAGTAAATTTTCTGGCACCAGAGGCCGGTGTTTAATATCATCCCCTTCATCAAGTACCTGATACGTAAATTTCCTACTTAAGGAGTCCCGGCTTCCATCTGGAATTTCCTGAAGATTATCATATAGATTTGCCGCAATTTTACTAAATCCCCATTTTTTGTCTAGTTTGACACTTCCTGATAAATTATATTCCCTAAATCCTGTCCCATATACCCATCCATCTACCTTGTTGTGATAATTGTGCGCAAATTTACCTGTTGCCCTAAATGCATATGTCCAGTCATTTTTAACATAGCCCAACCCCAGTGAACTCGCGAACATCCCGTTATTGGTATGATAATCTTGTGTAAAATCACCCTTTAAAAAACTCTCCATAAATCCCGGCCGCTCCGGAATCATATTAATCACGCCAGCAACAGCGTCAGAACCATAGGTAAGGCTCGCAGGCCCTTTTACAACTTCCACCCTTGAAATCCCATATTGGTCAATTTCAATACCATGCTCATCTCCCCACTGCTGTCCTTCCTGGCGCAAGCCATCATACAAAGTAAGTACCCGGTTATAACCTAAGCCACGTATAAAGGGTTTAGAAATATTTGGTCCGGTTGTTACGGCACTTACGCCCGGCACACCTTTAACAATAGCATCTATAAGATTGTTATTTGCATTTTGATCCATCGCCCTTTTAGAAAGCACAACAATAGGCACCGGGTTTTTTCTAAGAACAGTTCCCCGGCTAACCCCGGTTACTACAACCTCGTTTAAGTTAGAAACCTTAACCTGACTTGTATCTGTTTGTGCAAAGGAACAGATAACGGTCAATAATAAGGGGATCAGCAGGTAATATTTTTTATAAGTAGCGTATTTGTCAACATTCATAAAATTGTTTTAAGCAAGTCTAAAATTAAATTATTGTATCAGCAAAACTAATTAAGTTAGATTAATCTAACAAATAAACTTTGACATATATTGCTTTATATTTGTATGATGTTATCTTACACTGAAGAGAATTACCTGAAAGCACTGTTTAAAATATGCAGTCAATGTGAAGGAAGACCTGAAGCTGGCACAAATGAAATGGCCGCGTATTTAGGCGTTAAACCTGCTACAGCCACCGACATGTTCAAAAAACTGAAAGAAAAGGGACTAGTTGATTATGAGCGGTATGGTAAAATTTCACTAACAGAAATTGGAAAAAACAATGCGTTGACCATCCTGAGAAAACATCGTCTTTGGGAAACCTTCCTGTATCAAAAACTGGATTTCAGCTGGGACGAGGTCCATGAGGTAGCAGAACAGCTGGAACATATTCAGTCTGAAAAACTGGTCAGTAAATTGGAAGATTTTTTGGGTTATCCTGAATTTGATCCACATGGCGATCCTATTCCGAAAGCAAATGGCGAAATGCCTCCCACAGTTAAAATGATTCTTTCGGACCTTAAAGCCGGAGAAAATTGCCAGGTTGTTGCAGTAAAGGATACATCTGTTGTATTTTTACAATACCTAAAGCGACTGGGCATCAGTATTGGAACAAAAATAACTGTTATTGAAAAAGTTTCCTTCGATGGCTCTCTTCAGGTA
>NZ_JAELTV010001151.1 GCF_016429005.1 Pedobacter sp. ASV19 | reverse complement strand
CCCGTGCAGTTCACTGGCTTCAAATTGTTCTACAAGAATGATTTGAAAAAAGCGCCAAACAAGATGATGACACCAGAGGAATTGTTGAAATTAAAACCTAAGCCGATTTATATTCAATACCAATAAATCGTTTAGGATCAAAAAAACGTGCCTTTTTATCGAGGGCACGTTTTTTTTTGCAAAAGAAGATTATAATCTTCGCTCAAAAACAACTTATAATTAAAAAATTTCTTGTTTAATTTAATTTTAATTACGAATTTGGTAATTCATGCAAGATTTCTCTCTTTATTTTCAGCTGGGTTGGCAGCATATTCTTGACTGGCGCGGATACGATCATATTCTGTTTGTAATGGTCCTGTGTGGCACCTGTAGTATTTCTGAATGGAAAAAAGTACTGATCCTTGTCACAGCATTTACAGTTGGCCAGAGCATTACATTAGCGTTAAGTGTGCTCAACTATATCC
>NZ_JAELTV010001150.1 GCF_016429005.1 Pedobacter sp. ASV19 | reverse complement strand
ACCCAGGACCGTCCATGAGAACGCCCGATCGTGCCGCCCCGACCTTGCTTGCTGACCTCGGCGGCACCAATGTGCGCTTTGCTCTGGCCGATACCGGCCGTGCATTGCCGCTGATGGATGACAGTGTGCGGCGCTACCGCGTCAAGGACTATGGCTCGCTTGCCGAGGCCATTCGCCAGTACTTCAGCGATACCGGTCACGAAGCGCCGCGTGCGGTGATCGCTGCCGCTGGCCGCGTGAGCGAGGGCGAGACGGTCAAGGTCACCAACAATCCCTGGCTGGTCGCGGCGCACACGTTGCAAGCCGAGCTGGGCATGGAGTCGGTGCATCTGGTCAACGATTTCGCGGCGCAGGCCATGGCTGTGCCGCTACTGGCCCATGAGCAGCTGTCGGCCGTTGGCCCGCAGCCGCGACCGACGCTGGGTCAGCGCGAAACGCAGAGCTTCGTGGTGATGGGCCCGGGC
>NZ_JAELTV010001149.1 GCF_016429005.1 Pedobacter sp. ASV19 | reverse complement strand
CTATCTCTACACCGGCTAACGTTCGTCGGCAGCGTCAGATGTGTATAAGAGACAGTAGCACCTCAGATTTGTATCTTAAATTTACTCTGACCAAACCAAATTCCTATGCCCTCAACCCAAAACACCAACCTATCCTCAAACAACGAAAGTATTCCAGTACAACACGCAGGAATCGTTTTATTGAACAACTACCTTCCAGCACTTTTTGCAAGATTGAAACTCGTTGATGAAAACAGAAAATTTATCAACACCCAATCCCAACATCAAGCAGTAGCCAGCCTTTACTATTTGGTTTCAGGAATCACCATAGATAGACCACCCACTTCAGCTCTGCTTAACCTGTTGTGCGGTCTGCCCCTATCCACAGCAATAGATCAGGCAACTGAGATTTCAGAAGATTGTAAAACCCTCATAGACGGATTAATCAAAGCTGTAATTGAACATTGGCCAGCAATGGGCAATAC
>NZ_JAELTV010001148.1 GCF_016429005.1 Pedobacter sp. ASV19 | reverse complement strand
CTAACGCTGGTTGCCGGCCCGTCTATCTCAACAAGTTTTTTACAGCCTAGCTGTAGGCAAGCTGAAAGCATCAAAGCCAAAATGGAAAATATTCTGTAGTTCATTTTGTTATTTTTTAGATTGAGAAACAATTATAAGCCGACTTTTAAACCAATGGTAATGACCCTTAAGGGGGGGAGCGTTAATGAACTTTTCGATTCGGGATCTAAACCTTTATAGCCGGTAAAAGTCCATAAATTCTGTCCTTGGGCAAACAAACTGATGTTCTGTAAATGTGCACGTTTACTCCAAGCCTCAGGCAGTTGCCAGGAAAACGAAACATTTTTTAAGCGGATATATGAAGCATCAGCATAGCCAGCATCACTATTACCAACACTGCCTAATGCTTGTTGTACATCAGAGTTGTTTGTTGAAAATCTTTGTATTGGAGCTACATCACCAGGTTTCTGCCAGCGGTCCAGTAA
>NZ_JAELTV010001147.1 GCF_016429005.1 Pedobacter sp. ASV19 | reverse complement strand
AAGAAGTAGAGCATTATTTTGATAGAAAACTATTTGTGAAACTTGTTATCCCAAGTCCAGAAAAATTGATTATTGGTAAAGAAAAGACAACAGCATTTCTAAACTGGCTGGAACATAGATAGCAATATCAATATTTAGTGATAAAATTATCTACCTCAACTCGACTTTATCAACAGCAGTGATTTTTCCATCATTTTTTCGCTGCATAAATCCAATTAACTCCCAAATGTTTTCCTTAAAATCATCCGGAAGGACAATGTTTATATCTTTACTCTCGCCTGCGTCAATATGCAATAATTGCCGTACAATTTGTACATGGGATAAACTTGCACCTGAATTTTCACCTGCAGTAACTTGACTCTTGGCCGATTTCTGAACAACGGCCAGAACAAGTTCTGAATTATTTGCCCAGTTACCCGAATACTCAACATGAAGGGTATTGGTATCTATTTTTGCTTTCAATT
>NZ_JAELTV010001146.1 GCF_016429005.1 Pedobacter sp. ASV19 | reverse complement strand
CAGACTCGGTTAATTCCTAGTTCAACCTGTAAAATGTATGGTATATAAATTAATATATCCTTACCTGCTTTTCCATTCTCAATTGCAGACAAATTCGGCTGTTTCAGTCCCATTTTATCAGCCATTTCAGATTGACTTAACTTAAAATGTGTTCTAACAACTTTCAGTCTCTCGATTTTTTCCTTCTGAATATCAGTCACTTAAAAAATAAATTATATAGTTTAATATATTTTATATCAATCAATATATATTAATTAATATATTTGTTTAATAATCTTAACAATCTTAATTAAAACTATTAAGAAATGCAATTAGTAGAAAGAGAAATTACTGACAAGCCGGACCACGCAAAGAAACTAAGGGAAATGGCTGTGGATCCTAAGAAGGCACTGCCAATTGGTGCAGATGATAAGCAATCCATTCGCTCAACAATATCTTACCTACATGGAAAGACAGATATGACTG
>NZ_JAELTV010001145.1 GCF_016429005.1 Pedobacter sp. ASV19 | reverse complement strand
GCTATTGATGTCCTATTATTAAAACAATCAATTGATGCAAAAGGAAGCTTAACCGGAAATTCAATCAGTGGTTTAAATGCTAACGATGTTGAGAGCATTAACTTTTTAAAAGATGCTTCTGCAACTGCTATTTATGGTACCCGGGCCGCCAATGGTGTTATTGTAATTACAACCAAATCGGGCAAGGCGGGCGCTAAACCAGAAATTAGCTATAATTTTACATTAAGTAGTGCACGCAAGCCGGGCTATGGTAACCTACAATTGATGAACTCGCAGCAACGCATTCGTTTTTCAAGAGAAATGTATGAGGATGGTTATCTTTATCCAAGTGAACCCAGTCATGTAGGCCTGTCTCTTATACACATCTCCGAGCCCACGAGACAGGCAGCTCTATCTGGTATGCCGTCTTCTGCTGGAACGGGGGGGGGGGGGGGGGGGGGGGGGGGGGGGGGGGGGGGGGGGGGG
>NZ_JAELTV010001144.1 GCF_016429005.1 Pedobacter sp. ASV19 | reverse complement strand
CAATAGCATCAATCTCTTTTTTATAAAGAAATGCCTTTTCATTAATTTCTTCAATTCCACTTAATTTTTTGAGATTTGCGATATTCACATCAATATAGTTAATGCTATGGCTATAATCTTCTTCAATCTTTATAATTAAAATTGCAGAATCATCATTTTGAAGATACTCTTTGCGGAGAAAAGCAATTCTCTGTTCAAAATTTTCTTGAGAATTCCATGTACTAATCTCGTCGTTGGCTGTTTGCCTGTTACTTATGAACCATTCAGACAACGCATCCGTCATTAAATAGAATGTTCCTGGTTGTAATTCCTGCTTGATTTGCTTAATCTTACCCTTATTTAGAGAATGAATGCTATCAAAGAAATCAGGAAAATTATCGAATTCAAGATCTGATTTTGATGATAAATATGTAACTGAGTCAAATTGTTTATCTAAGTCAATTACATTATTAGGTATAAAACTGT
>NZ_JAELTV010001143.1 GCF_016429005.1 Pedobacter sp. ASV19 | reverse complement strand
CTATTATCATCACCTAATAGCTAAAGCTATTCTTTTTAAAGATATTGATTCGATTGTAGCTAAAGAAAAACTAGGTGGGTATAAAGCGAATATGGTATCCTATCTTATTGCCTGGATATCCTATAAAACCAACAAAAGGTTGTCACTTGACTATATCTGGGAAAATCAAAGGATGTCTGAAGGATTAACAATCGCATTGAAACGGATGATTCCACTTGTATGGGAGCATATAAATTCACCAATCATAACCGGAACTAATATCGGCGAATGGTGTAAAAAACCAGAATGCTGGGTAGCGTTAAAAGACAAAATTGTTGATATCAAAGAGCTTGAAATTGAAATAACGGAGACAAATGCAAAATCCACCAATGATAATTTTTTCGAACAAAATATTTCAGAATTTGATGCCAAACTAATTGAAGAAGCTTCTTTATTTAACGCAGAGATTTGGTTTGGTATATCAAAA
>NZ_JAELTV010001142.1 GCF_016429005.1 Pedobacter sp. ASV19 | reverse complement strand
CTTTAAATCTTAATGGAAATAGAAAACTAACTAAACTCTCAATGCAATCCCGCTATTGTGGAGAGATTAAAAATGTTTATACAACAATATCTTCACCAGCATTTTTAAAAGCAACCAATAGCCGTGCCTTTTTGGTAAGGTGGGAGAATGATACATTAGCACCCAATTATTTCTTCAGCAAGGATTTAAAGACATTCAGGGCAGTATCGGAAAATCAGCCTCAAAATAAATATAATTGGCTTAAATCAGAATTGCATACATATAAAGACAGCATTGGAAATATCTACCAAGGCATTTTATATAAGCCACAAGATTTTGATACAACAAAAAAATATCCTCTTATAATGGAAGTATACGAGGAAAAAAGCAATTTATTAAATATGTTTCCTACAGGAATTTTAGAACCAGGTGAATTTAGCCTAGCATTTATGGTGAGTAATGGATATCTAGTATTTCTCCCGGATAT
>NZ_JAELTV010000116.1 GCF_016429005.1 Pedobacter sp. ASV19 | reverse complement strand
ACCGGAACATCCTTTATAGAATGAAGGAGCTGTAAATTTTGCTTCGCGTCCGATAATAAACTTTTATTTCTGGTAATATCCTGCTGCATCATTTCCCTGGTGGTCTCAAACTTGTCCCCCGCACTGCCTTTGGTTAAAACTTATGCTGACATCGCAGGGATGTTGATCAATGGCTATTATAAAGTTGGAAAGATCAGTTTTGGACCTTATCCTTATACCTACAGCTACAACGATCTGGAAGGATCTGTATTAAGGATAGGTGCTACCACCAATACCCGATTTAGCGAGAAGCTGATCCTCAGCGGATTTTTAAGTTATGGTTTCAGAGATGAGAGATTTAAATACAATGGTGCCGTTGATTATATTTTTTCCCGAAAGCCCTGGGTGCAGGCCGGTATTTCTTATCAGCATGATATCGGACAAACGGGCTATCAGTTTGAAAACTTTGTTCTTGCACAGAATAACGTTTTCAGTGCCTCTATAAGGAACGGTAAAGTGAGTAAAAGAGGGCCATTTACACAAAATATATGGAATACGTATGTGCAAACAGATCTTTTCTCCAATGTAAGAGGCAAACTTAGTTTAGCGCACCGGACCTTTGATCCTTTGTTTAACTTTATGTACCGGGACAATGAGGATAAGATTACATACAAGAATTACGAAGTTTCAGAAGCGATTGCTGAAGTACAATGGACGCCCGGACGGCGTTTGCTGGAATCTTCCAAAATCAATAAAAGAATCATGATCGGAAACGGCAATGGCAGCCCCATTTTTACTTTTCGCTATACCCATGGCATAAAAGGCGAGGGAGGAGATTTTAATTACAATAAACTGGCGTTTAATATTTATCAAAGACCACTGCTGGGTATTTTTGGAAGGGGTGAATATTCCCTTACCGCAGGATACATCCCTGATGCACTACCTTATCCCTTACTGGAAAATCATCGGTTCAATTTCAATACCATGCGTTTCCTGGAGTTTACAAGCGACAGATATGTATCTTTGAGTTATACACAACACATGGACGGATTGATTACCAACAGCATCCCTCTACTTAAGAAGTTAAATGTGCGTACAGTAGCAGTCTTGAATGTGTTGGAAGGAAGTCTGAGTGATCAGAACAATGAGGCCTTTATAAGAGGCAGGGGTAAACTGAATCGGAGTCTTGAAGGTATTCCTTATGTGGAAGCTGGTTATGGTGTTGAGAACATTTTCAAAATATTAAGGGTAGATTTTTTACATCGTCTTACTCATAAACAACATTTAAACGATGCTGGCCTGGAACCTTCCAATTTCGCCATACGGACCACCCTACAATTCAGGTTATAAATTACTTTAATTTTTCGTTATTCCGATGCCGGTCCGCGTCCCGGATACTCTTTTTTTTGAGGTTTTTTTCGAGCGCAGCAGTGAGATCTATCCCGGTTTGGTTGGCCAGGCAGATCAGTACAAAAAGTACATCAGCCATTTCATCACCCAGATCTACGGCTTCATCGCTTTTCTTAAAAGATTGTTCTCCATATTTTCTAGACATAATACGAGCCACCTCACCAACTTCTTCCATGAGAATAGCCGTATTGGTCAGTTCATTAAAATAGCGGATCCCTGTGGTGGTGATCCATTGATCAACCATTTTCTGTGCTTCTTCTATCGTCATTATTCTTTATTCTTTGTGTCGATGATCAGGGTTACAGGACCGTCATTCAGCAAACTGATTTTCATATCTGCACCAAAAATGCCGGTCTGAATTTTTTTATTTAAAAGTGCCGTAAGCTTTGAAATCATACCTTCATAAAGTGGAATTGCCTTATCTGGTCGTGCTGCCCTGGTAAATCCAGGCCTGTTGCCTTTTTTTGTTGAAGCGAACAGGGTAAACTGGCTGATCAGCAGGATATTTCCGTCGGTATCAGACAAAGATTTGTTCATCAGTCCCTGCTCATCGCTAAAAATCCTTATTCCTGCAATTTTTTGAGCCAGCCAGTCCAGATCCTCGGTCGTATCGTCATCCTCTATGCCAAGCAACACCAGCAAACCACCTTCAATGGCACCGGTAAGTTCTGCATCAACCCTGCAACTGGCTTCGGAAACTCTTTGAATCACTGCCCTCATGCCCTGGTCTCGTTTCCATGGTAAATACTTAAATAACTCTCATATCTGCTTAGTGCGATCTCCTCGTTTTCTACGGCACGGATTACTGCACAGCCCGGTTCATTGATATGCCTGCAGTTGTTGAATTTACATTCGTTCATCAGATCGCGCATTTCTCTGAAATAATGACCCAGTTCTTCTGGTCTGATGTCAAAGATCCCCAATTCCCGGATTCCGGGGGTGTCGATCAGATAACCTCCGAAAGGTAGTGTATGCATTTCTGCAAAAGTTGTCGTATGCTGTCCTTTGTCGCTCCATTCAGAAACTTCACCAGTTTTGATATCTCTTCCAGGCAATAAAACATTGATCAAGCTGGACTTTCCTACTCCCGAGTGACCGGAAAATAAAGTGGTCTTGTCTTTTAATAATTGCTCCACCTGGTCAATATTGGTTCCTTCAAGGGCAGAAACCTCATAGCAGGGATAACCGATATGTTCGTAGATGTCCTTATATGCTGCCAGAATCTCCAGGCCTTCTTCGCTAAAAAGATCCAATTTGTTAAAGATCAGCGTTGTGGGAATGCTGTAGGCCTCTGCTGTTGCAAGAAAACGGTCTATAAATCCAAGAGATGTTCTTGGAGAAGCAAGTGTAACAATCAGAAAAGCCTGGTCCAGGTTGGCCGCAATGATCTGTGCCTGTTTAGATAAGTTAATGGATTTGCGGATGATATAGTTTTTACGATCAAGCAGTTTATGGATCACCCCAGTTTCTGCATTGGGTTCCAGTTCAAATTCTACCTGATCACCAACAGCAATAGGATTGGTGGTTTGAATCCCTTTAATGCGGAATTTACCTTTAATTCTGCAGTCATAGTTCCGGCCATCTTCTGCATGTATCAGGTACCAGCTCCCTGTTGATTTAATTACGAGTCCTTGCATATAAGGAGGTAAAGGTAGAAAATATTTTTTTGGCCAATCATTTGGTATTTAGAAAAATATAACTTTACTTTACTCCACAGCACAGTAAGTGTAAAAAATACAATAATGTTTAATAGTCAATTGTCAATTACTACCATTACCACCACCACCGGGGAATCTCGGAGGAAGGAAAGCTAATGGTGTAAAATTAAAATACATAGAAACCACGAAAAGCGCCTTCCTCTAAACAGGAAGGCGCTTTTTTTTTAACCTAAAACCATGAATATTTTAAAATTCGGAGGCACTTCAGTTGGATCAGCAGACAGCATCAAGGCGCTGCTGGGCATCGTAGAACATGCCCGGCAGAAAGAAGATGTGATCGTTGTCCTTTCGGCAATGAGTGGCGTAACCAACCTCTTATTGGAAATGGCAGAGAAAGCCCAGGTAGCAGAAGACTATGCATCACAGCTAAAAGCCATTGAAGAAAAACATTTTGAGGTGATCAGAGCCTTGTTGCCCGCATCGGCACAAAATCCCGTCTTTACCAAATTAAAGATTTATTTTAATGAATTAGAGGACATACTTCAATCGGTTTTTAACCTCCGTGAATTAAGCGCACAAACTAAAGACCTTATTTTGAGCTACGGAGAGCGCTGCTCTGTTTTTATGGTTGCACATATTGCCAGGCAAAAATTCAGCAATGCAGTTGCTGTGGACGGTTCGGAATTCATCAAAACCGATAGCAATTTTGGACAAGCCAAGGTAAACACTGCGTTGACCGAATTGTTGATCAACGATTATTACCAGTCCAATTCGGATCAGCTGCTGTTTGTCACCGGATTTATTTCCAGTAATGAAGAAGGACGCGTGACTACCCTGGGTAGAGGAGGAAGTGATTTCACTGCTGCTATTTGGGGTTCTGCCTTAAATGTAAAGGAGATCCAGATCTGGACAGATGTCAATGGGATGCTTACAGCCGATCCCAGGATTGTAGAAAAAGCCTTTTCTCTATCAGAGTTAAGTTATACCGAAGCTATGGAACTGAGCTATTTCGGGGCGAAAGTGATCTATCCCCCGACCATGATACCGGCTTTTCTGAAGAAAATTCCAATTGTGATCAAAAATACATTTGATGTTGAATTCCCCGGAACCTATATCCGTCACAATGTAAAGACATGTAACCTGCCAATTAAAGGAATTTCCTCTATCGATGAGATCAGTGTATTGAACTTGTCTGGTAGTGGGATGGTTGGAAAAGCAGGCTTTAGCGGTCGCTTGTTCTCGTTATTGTCAAGGGAACAGATCAATGTGGTCCTTATCACGCAATCGTCTTCCGAACACAGCATTACTTTCGCGGTAAAGCCTGCAGATGCCATTAAAGCCCTGAACCTGATCAGTAAGGAATTTGAACTGGAGTTACAGGCAAAGAAACTGGAGTACCCCGAAGTAGAGAGTGGTCTTTCTGTACTGGCCATTGTTGGAGAGAATATGAAACATACACCGGGCATGTCGGCAAGACTCTTTAACGCCCTTGGCCGCAACGGGGTGAATGTGAGAGCCATTGCACAAGGTTCTTCTGAATATAATATCTCTGTTATCCTTTCCAAGGCTGATCTGTCCAAAGCAGTCAATGCAGTACATGATTCTTTTTATTCGGACTTGAAGAAGACACTAAATGTCTTTTGTCTGGGCACAGGAAATATTGGAAAAACCCTGTTTAACCAATTACAGAATCAGATGCATTTCCTTGCAAAGAACAATGACCTGCAGGTTAAAGTGATGGGCATCAGTAATTCCCGTCAAATGTATCTCAGTAAAGAAGGCATAGATCTTTGCAGGTGGGAGCAAACACTGCAAGAACAAGCTGAACCAGCCGACCTGAAACTTTTTGTGCAGGAGATGAAGGCTATGAACTTGCCTAATTGTGTTTTTGTGGATAATACAGCCAGTGCCAATCCTGTCAATTTCTACCAGGAAATCCTGGAAAGCAGTATTTCTATTGTAACTTGTAACAAGATTGGTAATTCTTCAGATTATGAACAATATGCTGCATTTAAAAAAGCAGCTAGAAAATATGGGGTAGACTTTTACTATGAAACTAATGTAGGAGCAGGGCTTCCAATCATCCGCACCTTAAAAGACCTGATGATGAGTGGGGATAAAGTGGCTCGCATTGAAGCTATTCTCTCCGGTACAATTTCTTACATTTTTAATAACTTTAAGGGCGACGCTGCTTTCCATAAAGTAGTTAAAGAAGCTCAAGATCTGGGTTATACTGAACCGGACCCCCGTGATGATCTCAATGGGAAAGACTTTATGCGTAAAATGCTCATCCTGGCCAGGGATGCAGGTTATGCCATGGAAGAGAAAGAGGTCGTTATTGAAAGCATGCTGCCACAAGCCTGTCTGGCGGCAGCCTCAGTAGAGGATTTTTATAAAGAACTGGAAAACAACACAGCCTATTTCGAGCAATTAAAAAACGAAGCTGAATCTACAGGACGTGTATTGCGTTATATCGGTAAGCTGGAAGATGGAAAAGTGAACATTACCCTTCAAATGGTAGACGACACACATCCTTTTTATATGTTGTCTGGTAGTGATAATATTATTTCCTTCACAACAGACAGGTATAAAAGCAGGCCACTGGTTGTTAAGGGGCCTGGTGCAGGAGCAGAGGTAACAGCGGCAGGAGTATTTGCAGATATTATAAACGTAGGTAAGAAATGAGGAATTCAGTAAAAGTTTTTGCTCCGGCTACAGTAGCCAATGTAGTTTGCGGATTTGATGTGCTTGGCTTTGCAGTTAATGCCCCGGGCGATGAAGTGATCATGAGAATGACCGGTAAGCCTGGCGTGCAACTCATCAAGATTACAGGAGATGAGGGGCGGTTGCCATTGGATCCGGACAAGAATACGGTAAGCTCCAGTGTACAGCATTATTTGCAGCATATTGGACGCACAGACATTGGTGTAGAAATCGAACTTCATAAAAAAATGCCCATCGGAAGTGGCCTCGGTTCTAGCTCTGCCAGTACAGTCGCGGGTTTGTTTGCCATCAATACCTTGATGGATAACCTGCTGAGCAACAAAGAACTCATTCCTTTTGCAATGAAAGGGGAGGAATTGGCCTGTGGATATGGACATGCCGATAATGTTGCACCTGCATTAATGGGTGGTTTCGTACTCATCAGAAGTTATGAGCCACTGGATGTGATCAGCCTTCCTTTTCCAGAAGATATGTATGCGGCCATTGTTTATCCGGAAGTAGATGTGCCAACCAAAGATGCAAGACAAATGATCCGTTCTAAGATCCTGCTCAAAAATGCGGTAACCCAATGGGGCAATGTTGCAGGCCTGGTGAGCGGTCTTTTTATGAAGGATTACGACCTGATCGGAAGAAGTATGGTTGATGTGCTTGTCGAACCAACAAGGTCAATTCTCATCCCCGACTTCTATAAGATGCGCACACTTGCCCTGGATCAGGGAGCAGTAGGCTTTGGAATTTCAGGATCTGGTCCTTCTGTTTTCGCATTAACTAGAAATGAAGAGACGGCCAGGGCGATAACCCTTTCTTTACAGAACCAACTGAAGGGATTAAACATTAACAGCCTCAGCTTTGTTTCTCCTGTAAATAAAATGGGCCCGGTGGTCCTTGATTAAAAATCTTCAACCTTAAAACCAATTATGAAATTATACAGCACCAACAACCACCATTTAAGTGTCGAATTTCCCGAAGCCGTTTTCAACAGCATGCCCCAGGATAAAGGCTTATATATGCCTGGAAACATCCCTCAGCTGGCTCCGGATTTTATAGAAAACCTGGGTAATTATACTTTGCCTGAAATTGCTTTTACAGTAGCTTCTGCTTTACTGAAAGACGCAATTCCTTCAGAAGATCTCAAACGTATTGTAGACGATGCTATTAATTTTGATGCCCCCGCAAATCGCCTGGATAAGAATACTTACGTCCTGGAGCTGTTTCATGGCCCTTCTCTCGCTTTCAAAGACTTCGGCGCACGCTTTATGAGCCGTGTAATGGCTTATTTCCTGAAAGATGGAGAAGAAGTTCTGGATGTCCTTGTAGCCACCTCAGGAGACACTGGTGGTGCAGTGGCTTTAGGTTTTCTTGGAGTGCCTAATACCCGTGTAACGATACTGTATCCGAAAGGAAAAGTGAGTGATATTCAGGAGTTACAGCTTTGTACTAATGGGCAAAATATCCATGCTATAGAGATCGACGGGACATTTGACGATTGCCAGAAACTGGTGAAACAGGCTTTTGCAGATGATCAGCTGAATGAAAAGATGCGGTTAACGTCTGCCAATTCCATTAACATCTCCAGGCTGATCCCTCAAACCTTTTATTATTTTCATACCTATGCTCAACTGGCAAGACAGGGGAAAACCAATGTAGTGTTCTCTGTACCCAGCGGAAACTTTGGAAATATTGCAGCTGGATTGCTGGCTTATAAAATGGGCTTACCGGTTAAACAGTTTATTGCAGCAACAAATGCAAATGACACCGTTCCACGTTTCCTGGAAAGTGGTGTTTACGAAACCAGACCTTCTGTCCAGACCTATGCCAATGCGATGGATGTGGGAGCGCCAAGCAACTGGGTTCGGATTATGGATCTGTTCAACAATGACCGGGCAGAAATTTTGAATAAAGTTAAAGGATACACGTATAGTGATGAGCAGACGCTTCAGGCCATCAGTGATATCTATAATAGGTATGAATATATTGCCTGTCCTCATACAGCTATTGCCTGGCTTGCCCTGGAGGATTATACAAAAACCCATTCAAAAGATCAATTTGCGGGCGTATTTCTATCTACCGCCCATCCATGTAAATTTCCAGATGTTTTTCCTTTAGAGATTTCTACAAAAATAGAAGTGCCCGAACAGGTTAAAGAAATCATGGGCCGTGCCAAACACGCGACTGCAATGGATGCCGATTTTGATGCCTTTAAAGCTTACCTGCTGGCGCTTTAGACAGCAGGTAAGTCACAAGTTTATTTTTTAGTGAACCGCATCACAGCAATATCTCCTGAAATCAGGTTGAGCGTGGTGTCGTTCACTATATCATAAGAAGTTACTTGCTCTAATGTTTTGAAGTAAACACCTTCCCCGTTGCCATCCAGGCAAGCCATCTTGGTAGAGGCAATTGGTCCTTTAAAACTGATCTTATGGTCGTCTGCTACCAGCACACCACTATAATTGTTGCAACTGCTGTTTCCGCTGATCCTTTTTTCTGCAGTGTTGACCACCAGGGTAGGTTTTCTATTCGGATAAAGCCCGTTGAATGCAATCCTTGGACCAGTAATGTAATTGAGCTCCCAGGTGCCATCCAATTTTGACAGACCTGAAGATTTAGATCCATGTTTCATGCTGCTGCAGGCAAATAAAATGCTTGTTAAACAAAGAGCGATAACAGATAACCTTTTCATAAATTTATTCATTATTTACCTTAATAGGAGCAAATAACGTTCCATAAAGGAAATTATTAAGCTGACTAAAAGATGGCCTGTGCGATTCTGCGGGTCGGCCCACTCTTTCCCATGGTGTAAAAATGCAATACAGGAGCGCCCAGTTCTTTAAGTCCTTTACATTGTTCAATCATCCATTCAATTCCTACCTCCTTAACATCACTTTCCGATTTGCAAGAAGTAATAGCTTCACTTAGTTCCATCGGAATATCCAGGTGAAAGGTTTTTGGAAGGCTGATCAGCTGCTTACTGCTGGTGATTGGTTTCAAACCCGGAATAATGGGTACATTAATTCCATTCTCCCTGCATTTCTCCACAAACAATCTATATTTGTCGTTATCAAAAAACATTTGGGTTACAATAAATTCTGCACCCAAGTCTACTTTTAGTTTCAGGTATTTGAAATCTGTATCCAGGTTTGGTGCTTCAAAGTGTTTTTCCGGGTAACCTGCCACACCTATACAGAAATTCGTTTTCTCCGGATCATCCATATCTTCATGCAGATATTTCCCGTTGTTCATATCTGCAACATGCTGTACCAGATCGGAGGCAAAAGCGTGGCCTTCGGGAGTTGGGATAAAAGAACTATCACTTTTTCGGGCATCACCGCGTAAAACAAGTACGTTATCTATCCCCAGAAACTGCAAGTCAATGAGCGCATTTTCCGTTTCATCTTTAGTAAAACCTCCACAGATCAAGTGGGGTACGGCATCTACCCGATATTTGTTCATGATCGCTGCGCAGGTGGCCACAGTACTTGGACGTTTGCGGTAAGCAACCTTTTCAAGCAAGCCGCTTGGGTGCTGTTTGTAGATATAATCTTCACGAAGATAGGTCACATCAATAAAAGGCGGATTAAACTCCATTAAAGGATCTATTGCATCAAAAATGCCCTGGATGCTTTGTCCTTTAACAGGGGGTAAAAGCTCAAAAGAAAATAAGGTTTTACCCTTCGCGTTACTAATGTGGTCTATAATCTTCATCGTGATGTTTCCGTATGGTTGGTTTGGTTATTTGTTTGATTTCTAAGGTCTTTTGTTCTAGTAAGCTAAATTCGGGCTCAGCCATCTCTCCACTTCTTCAACGGGCATATTTTTCCTAAAGGCATAATCTTCTATCTGATCTTTTGTGATCTTGCCCAGACCAAAATAACGGGATTGAGGGTGTGCGAAATAAAAGCCGCTTACTGCTGCTGTAGGGTGCATAGCATAACTCTCTGTTAAATGCAGTCCAATCTTTGCCTCTGCATCGAGTAATTCGAATAATGTGCCTTTCTCTGTATGTTCAGGGCAGGCGGGATATCCAGGTGCGGGGCGAATTCCCGCGTATTCTTCTTTAATGAGTTCTTCATTACTCAGGTTCTCCTCACTGGCATATCCCCAATATTCCTTACGCACCAGTTCATGCATTTTTTCTGCAAAAGCTTCTGCAAGCCTGTCGGCTAATGCTTTAGCCATAATGCTGTTGTAGTCATCATAGTTAGCCTCAAATTCAGCAACCATTTCATCGCAACCTATACCTGTAGTTAGGGCAAATCCTCCAAAATAATCCGGAATTCCGGTCTCTTTCTGCGCCACAAAATCAGACAGGGCATAATAAGGCTGACCGGCCACTTTTTCTGCCTGTTGACGTAAGGTATGGATCACTACTTCCTTACCTTCCACATTCAGTACAATATCATCTCCAACGGCATTTGCCGGCCAAAAGCCAATAACCGCTTTGGCTTTAAGTAATTTCTCATCAACAATTTTCTTCAGCAGTGCTTTCGCGTCTTGAAAGAGTTTCCGGGCCTCATCGCCTACCTGTTTATCTTCCAGGATTCTTGGATAGCTTCCCCGCAGCTCCCAGGTTTGGAAAAAAGGTGTCCAGTCAATATAAGGTACCAGTTCTTCCAGGGGATAATCTTCAAATACCCGGGTTCCGGTAAAAGAAGGAGCAGGAGCAACCAGAGCAGTATCGATCTTGAAATTGTCTGTTCTGGCTTCTTCTATCGTTTTAAAGCGCTTATCAGAACGTTTGTTCAAATGAGCTTCACGTGCCTTATCATATTCCTCCCTGATCCCCTGTATATATTCATCACGTGTATCTTTATTCATTAAGGTACTGCAGACAGTTACACTTCTGGAAGCATCAAGCACATGTATCGCCGGCCCGGAATAATTTGGAGCTACCTTAACGGCAGCGTGGATCCGGGAAGTAGTTGCACCTCCGATAATTAATGGAATGGTAAAACCTTCCCGTTCCATTTCTTTGGCAAAATGAACCATCTCATCCAATGAGGGGGTAATCAGACCGCTCAAACCAATAATATCCGCATTGATCTCTCTGGCCTTTTTAATAATCTCCTGAGCAGGAACCATAACACCCATGTCCACAATTTCAAAGTTATTGCAGGCCAGTACAACACCAACTATATTTTTTCCAATATCATGTACATCCCCTTTAACGGTTGCCATCAGTATCTTTCCCGCCGAAGAACTTTGGTCGCCGCCTGGGTTATTCAACTTTTCCTGTTCAATGAAAGGTAATAAATAAGCCACAGCTTTCTTCATTACACGTGCTGATTTAACCACTTGTGGTAAAAACATTTTTCCGGCACCAAAAAGGTCCCCAACAATATTCATTCCGTCCATTAAAGGTCCTTCTATTACCTGGATCGGGCGGGCATATTTTTGTCTGGCTTCTTCAACGTCAGCATCCAGGTATTCAATAATTCCTTTGACCAGCGCATGAGATAGCCTTTCTTCAACGGGAGTTTTACGCCATTCTTCGTCACGAACAATTTCTTTACCTTTGGATTTTATAGTGTCTGCAAATTCTACCAGCCGTTCTGTAGCATCTTCCCTGCGGTTCAGTAACACATCTTCTACTCGTTCCAGCAATTCAGGAGGAATCTCCTGGTAAACTTCCAGCATGCCGGCGTTTACAATCCCCATATCCAGGCCGGCACGGATCGCGTGGTAAAGAAAGGCAGAGTGCATAGCTTCCCTAACGGTGTTGTTCCCCCTGAAAGAGAAGGAGATGTTAGATACCCCACCGCTAACTTTGGCATAAGGCAAATTTTCCTTGATCCAGCGTGTTGCGTTGATAAAATCGACAGCATAATTGTTATGTTCCTCCAAACCTGTCGCTACAGTTAGGATATTAGGGTCAAAAATAATGTCCTCAGCCGGAAAGCCAATTTCGTTTACTAATATGTCATAAGACCTTTTGCAGATCTCTTTTCTTCTTTCAAAATTATCGGCCTGTCCCTGTTCGTCAAAAGCCATCACCACTACGGCAGCGCCATAGGTCATGATTTTTAGCGCACTTTCTCTGAATTTTTCTTCTCCTTCCTTCAGAGAGATAGAGTTGACAATACCTTTTCCCTGAAGACATTTTAAACCCGCTTCGATTACTGTCCATTTGGAAGAATCGACCATAATTGGCAATTTGGAAATATCTGGTTCAGAAGCGATCAGGTTCAGGAATTTGGTCATAGCTGCTTCAGAGTCCAGCATCCCCTCATCCATATTCACGTCAATAATCTGCGCACCACCTTCTACCTGCTGGCGGGCTACAGTTAGAGCAGCCTCGTAATCGCCGCTTAAAATCAGTTTGGAGAATTTAGGTGACCCGGTAATATTGGTTCTTTCGCCAATGTTTACAAAAATGCTTTCTGGGGTAATGGTTACAGGCTCCAATCCGCTTAAACGCAGGTAACGCTCTCTTGTCGGAATTTTCCTTGGCTGTATATTTTTTGCCTTTTCGGCAATGCAGAAAATGTGTTCAGGTGTTGTACCACAGCAGCCACCTACAATGTTCACAAAACCATGTTCTATAAAATCTTCTACATAATGCGCCGTTTCATGCGGCATTTCATCATAAGCTCCGAACTCATTCGGCAAGCCCGCATTGGGGTAAGCCGACACATAACAGGGTGCTTTCGCAGAAAGTTCTTCAATATGCGGGCGCATTTCCTGAGCACCAAGGGCACAGTTAAAGCCAATACTTAATGGATTGGAGTGTATAACGGAATTTAAAAATGCCTCTACTGTTTGGCCAGACAATGTTCTTCCGGAGGCATCAGTAATGGTACCGGAAATCATGATCTCTATTTTACGGCCAATCACTTCTTCATATTTTTTAATAGCGAAAATGGCGGCCTTGGCGTTCAAGGTGTCAAAAATGGTTTCGATCAGCAACAGGTCAGAGCCACCGTCAACCAGACCGCGGACCTGAGCATCATAGGCATCTACCAGTTCATCAAAGGTCAGCGCCCTGAAGCCAGGGTCATTCACATCGGGAGAAATAGATAGCGTCCGGTTGGTTGGACCAACTGCACCTGCGACAAAACATTTTCTGTCCGGATGCGCAGCCATAAATTCATTTACAGCTTCCTTTGCAATTCTGGCACCCTCAAAGCTCATTTCATAATCCAGTTCTTCCATCTGGTAATCGGCCAGGGAAATACGCTGGGTACTGAAAGTATTGGTTTCAATGATATCTGCTCCGGCTTTCAAATAGTCCAGGTGTATGGATTTGATGATATCCGGGCGTGTCAGGTTCAGTAAATCATTGTTGCCTTTGACATCACAAGGGTGGTCTTTAAAACGCTCTCCCCTGAAATCTTCTTCGGTGAGTACATGGCGCTGTATCATGGTGCCCATGGCGCCATCTATAATTAATATTCTCTTTTCTAATTCTTCTCTGATACTCATTCTTCGTCTTTCTTCTGTCGTAGAATATTCTCCATAAGAGGCGGTTCATGGCCGGAACATGGAAATACAATACTAAAGGGCTTATTCGAAATTCCGGTTAGGGGTCGACTTTAACTTATCTTTCGGGAACGTTTAGTATACGGTCCAGTAGAATGTAGCACCTTGTAAGCACAGGTTGCTAAGACTTCGCAGGGTCTAATCCCTCCGTCTTTCTCTATAAGCAGTGCAAAAATGCAACAAAGAAAAATCAATTCCAAAAAATAGACACTTAAAGCCAATAAAATTGCAAAACAAGGAGTATTCTGTGTGAGCTTCGGAATTAAATTTTGACGGATGTCGGTCTGTTGCTCAACAGACCGTTCCGAAGCTCTAAAGCTTTTTTTTATAAATTAAACTGGGAATATAAAAAAGCGACCTGCAGATTGATTCAATCTGCAGGTCGCTTCGCTATAAAGAAATAAGATTACTTTCTGCTTCCAAAGATCCTCAATAGGAAAAGGAAGATGTTGACAAAGTCAAGGTAAAGAGATAATGCACCCATGATGGCCAATTTCTTAGCATCTGTTGCGGCTACCTGATCGCCATTCGCTTCAATTCCTGCGCCAATTCTTTTTAATTTTTGAACATCATAAGCGGTAAGAGCAGTAAATATAGCCACTCCAAAGAAACTCATGATATAGTCAAAACCAGGACTTTTTATAAACCAATTGATGACACTTGCTATAATAAGCCCAACGACACCAACCATTAAAATTGGTCCGAATTTACTTAAATCAGTGTCTGTAGTATATCCAAGTACCGCCATAATACCAAAGATACCTGCGGCTGCAGCGAAGCAGGCTATCACTGAGCCCATTTGGTAAATCAATAGTATGGTACTTAAACTGATTCCTAATAAAAGAGAAAAAAGAATAAATATGCCTACCAGGGTACTGTAAGAAAGGCGATTAAAAGCACCTCCAATTAAAAATACCAATCCTAGAGGGGCAAAGGTTGCAATATAACCCAATATGGTCATGCCAACCCGGTTGCCAAATTCATCTCTCCTTATAATATATTCAAGGGCGGAAGGTGTATTCGCCATAAACACGGCGGCAAGAGTTGATACACCTAAAGCCTGTCTC
>NZ_JAELTV010001141.1 GCF_016429005.1 Pedobacter sp. ASV19 | reverse complement strand
ATGTATTGATTACCGGCGCAGCTAGCGGTTTTGGAACAGTTACTATCGAAGCCTTATTTTACTAATGGGTTATACTGTAACCGGTGGAATGAGTCATGTAGAAACAGGCAAACAGCTAAAACTTTGGAAAAGAAGGATGTATTTATAGTTGAAATAGATGTTACTAGGTAAATTCCAGTTTTAGAGTTGAAAAGATGAAAATGTCTTGTAACTCATATGTAACGCAGAGATTTTGAGATATAAATAAAAAGTGGTAAATTGATTTTGTAAGTCAGAAAAGCACATTTTACTTCTCAATATAGCGGTTAGGCTAGTAAACTCATAATCTTCTAGTCATTAATCTGACTTCTATCTTGGGTATTATAAATTATATAGCTATGATAATTATTCCAATGCAATAGGCTAAAGCCGTAAAAAGTAATGAAATTAATCTTAAGCGAAATTTAACTGGGAAATACCACTTTCC
>NZ_JAELTV010001140.1 GCF_016429005.1 Pedobacter sp. ASV19 | reverse complement strand
TAGATACCCCATAATGCTATCCCGTTTTGAAGATTCAAAAAATGGGACGATACGACCTCCAAATGCTCCAAAACCATCAATACGCTGGTAGGTTTGGTCCCAGTTCAAAGTAATGTCTGTGCCACCTGCAAGAGCAGCCGTTGTTGATGTCTTTGCAGACATTTTAAGACGCTGTTCCTTTGAGATCAGCTCCTCTGAAGAATTCTTTTTGCAGCTTGCAGCCCCAAGCGCAATCATCGCAAGCAAGGAGATGTTAATTGTTTTAAACGTCATAGAAATTGATTTTTTAGTTAATTTATATTTAGAAAAAAATTAGCTACTCTAACCAACCAGTCTATGGAATTAAATCTCCAGCTCCAGGTTTGACATAAAATTAGTGGAAGGCAAAGTATCTTTTGAATGGTTTTTTCTCCTATTCTGATACTTTTTCCTGTCTCTTATACACATCTGACGCTGCCGACGAACG
>NZ_JAELTV010001139.1 GCF_016429005.1 Pedobacter sp. ASV19 | reverse complement strand
ATTTATTTGCCGCGTTGCCTAAGCAGTTGTCACCGTCAGGAACGATACTCACTTTTTGATAAAAACCAGCAGTAGTTAAGACGTAATAAAATGTCATAAGTTTGTTTTTAGGCGTAAAAGTGGTAAAAGCACTCATGCTTAATGCAACGCCAGCTGCAAAAAGACCAAATAATAATCTTTTCATAATAAAGGGTATAAAAAATGTTGGTTAAAACTTGCTGCATTTCTTTAAACAGGGCACAGCATTTCCCTGTATCTCTCGTGAAATTTCCTATTTACTTGTGAAGCCTGAGTCCGGCAATGGCAAGTACAATAAATCCAAGATTGAAGAAAATATGCTGCTTCCAGCTCAGTGAACTAATCACGCCCCCACACATACAAGGTAATGTCCCACCGGAATTGATCATATAGATCAAATATACCGTGAACACAACCATCAGTGCCAGAGAAAGAATAAGTCCAAGCC
>NZ_JAELTV010001138.1 GCF_016429005.1 Pedobacter sp. ASV19 | reverse complement strand
CAGTTCACCAGGGGAATAATTTAAGTATCGCAATTAAGCCAGACAGTGAACAAGAAGCTGATCACCTGTTTAATGGCCTTTCTGCAGGTGGGCAAATTTCTATGCCCTTGGGTAAAGTTTTTTGGGGAGCTTATTTTGGGATGTTTACCGATAAATTCGGTATCCATTGGATGGTCAATTTCGAATATGAAAAGTAGCAATAAAAAACAGGTATAAGCGTATTGCTTATACCTGTTTTGGATTTTCCAGATATGCTTTTAAAACTTGTTTTAAATAAATTTCAGGTTTTGGCATTGTTATAATCGTTCCCGGTTCTTTGTCCTGGGAGTGTTTAATGTAGTTTGCCTTAATTTTGCCCCAATCTTTGGAATACAGCTGTATAAACTTCTCAACGAACTGTTGGTCTGTATAATCTTTAGGAAGTTTACTAAGCACAACTTCTATTTTCTCTTCTTTTCTCTGTAATA
>NZ_JAELTV010001137.1 GCF_016429005.1 Pedobacter sp. ASV19 | reverse complement strand
AAAATAGTGAAGCTGTAAGGATTTTTATACCATTGCAAATATTGCTGTAAAAGAATAAGTGCTACAATCATCGTAACATTAAAAAACCTTCTATAGTACTTGTTTTCAATTCGAAAGAAAACCATAGACAAGAACGGCGCTAATATGTAAAATTGAATTTCAATTTCCAATGTCCAGGTCGGTGGGTTAAATGGCGACCAATGATTATAGATTAAAGTGTGGGTATAAGTAATATTGGCAAGATAATGTGGTAAATATTCAGCAAAGGAATAATGCCCCCGGAGAACAAACAATAGGAAAAACACAGTTATCCAAATAATATAAGGAGGTTCCAATCGAGTTAGTCTTCTCCAGAAATAACCTCTAAGCTTTACTTCCTTTTTGCCTTGAAACCTATGGGCTGCAAAAGGAAGTGCCAATACCTGTCTCTTATACACATCTGACGCTGCCGACGAACGTTAGCCGGT
>NZ_JAELTV010001136.1 GCF_016429005.1 Pedobacter sp. ASV19 | reverse complement strand
AAAGTAGGTTCTTCAAAAAAGGGAGAAATAAAATGGGTTGATTTAAAAAGTAAAAAAACGATAACTGTATCTAAAGGAAGTAACATCAGTAATTTGGTGGTGGATTTTCTTCATGGTCAAATGACCTTTAAGAAGGAAGACTCAGTTTTATACTACAAAATTGGTGTAAATAGAGTTGTTGGTTTACTAGACTCAGCATCCTCAAATGTAGATATAGCCTCAATTTCGATTAAGGAGTTCAGCAAAGACGGCAACCGTGTTTTTATAAACTTCAATCAAAAAAATCAGGAAGTAACTAAGCCGTCAAATGATATCGTTGAAGTATGGAGTTACAGAGATACACAATTGCAACCCTTACAAATGGAAGAGAAAACATACTCCGGTATTGGAGTAATCAGGCTTGTCGACAATAAACTAATACGATTGAAAAGTTATAAAGATGAGTGGAATTTTGACGAACAGTCTAAT
>NZ_JAELTV010001135.1 GCF_016429005.1 Pedobacter sp. ASV19 | reverse complement strand
GTCCGAATGTTTAAACTTTTCCCATTGCCCGTCAATATGCATAGAAAGGTTCATGTCATCACGATTCAGAAGCTCTTCGCTAAATTTAAATCCACTTTTGATGTAATTGGTAATGAGGTCCAGTTCGCTTCCAAGTATTATACTTAAACCCCCATCTTTCATAGCTTTTGCATCCACTAATGTCCGAGCACTTTGCGCATCATTGGGCGAAAAATCAAACTCTTCTCTAGGAAACATACAGGCGGGCCGATCTTTGAAAAGTTCAAAACGTGCCTTTAAATAGCCAAGAAAATCTGGTAATGTATCTAATACATTTAAAGAATTGTACCAGGCTTCAGCATCCATGACAGCAATATTTTTACCTTTTTCAAAAAATGAAGTCTGATAAAATTTTGTATGTGTGCTGAGATTAACTATGATTCTATAGATATCAGTGATTTTGGTTTTTTCAAATAGTTCTGCTTGTCGA
>NZ_JAELTV010001134.1 GCF_016429005.1 Pedobacter sp. ASV19 | reverse complement strand
GGATAGGTCGCCAGCGCGCATGGCCTTCCCATAGCAACGGGCTGCCTTCGCACCGCGCCATGCCTTTTGTCGAATGTCCCCGTTTCAACGGTGAGTGGTCGCCATCGCGGGTGGCGATGCCCAGGGCTTGGCGGCGGCTAGTACGCCCCTCGATGGACGTGCTCACGTGGCCGCGTCGGAAAAGGCAGACTTGGTTTGGTAAGCCCAAGTCCTTTCGGTAACGAAAGCTCTGGTCTTTGGCTTCGCGCTTGAGATCCCCGCGACGAATATCGGACGCCACGCGCGTCCCATCATTCGTCCGTGTGGCTCTCGAACCCGAGGAACGCTCCGGTCGTATATCGACCCAGGAGTCTTTCATGACCTGCCTTCATCCGAATTCCTATGACGTTGTTATCGCCGGCGCGGGCCCCGTCGGTCTTTTCCTCGCCTGTGAACTCAGGCTCTACGGCCTGTCGGTCGTGGTGCTGGAA
>NZ_JAELTV010001133.1 GCF_016429005.1 Pedobacter sp. ASV19 | reverse complement strand
CCTGGGCACGTCGCTGTGGCGGCTCCCCCTAAATCACGCCCGTCGATACGCTAAGCGAACTGTAGGTGCCCCTGATGCTCCCGCTAGGCGCCCAGCCGGCGTAATCTTTACGGGTGGCGCAACTTAGCCTGAAATCAGGGGAAGGATATGGGACAGACAGGGCTTGTCAGGTTTAGCGACGTCTCGTGGGTGCATACGTCCACGGGAAAGGTGACTGGTTGCCGCATGGAGGTTTGGCACACCGGATTGAATGAGCATCGGTTGCTAAAAGCGCCCGACCCGGCAGTTCTCCAGAACAAGATGAATGCTCAGCTGGCGAGCTGGGCTGAGAAGTGGGAGAGACTGAGCGCAAAGCAGTTGGCCTCCTCCACCAAGGAGAAAGGCAAAGAGCAGGCCGACTCTGCGACTAATGAAGCCCAAAACGCGCTCAGGGATGCCGAGGGGCTCCTACTGGCGACGCTGGACATTGA
>NZ_JAELTV010000115.1 GCF_016429005.1 Pedobacter sp. ASV19 | reverse complement strand
ATACCTGTGTAAGGAAGATCAGTGCCGCGGACAGGTAAATAGAGGTGCCATCCAGGTTGAAAGAATAACCGGTAGGAATGACCAGACCAACTACGGATTTGGAACAGCCGAACTTTTCCATCTTTTGTACCATTTTGAATCGTATTATCGACGCCCATCGTATAGTCAATAGTTAGATTTTTTACCGGATTTAATTTCAAACCCGTATTCGCAATGATTCTATTGGTAAACTGTCTTTGTTTGATATCCTCAATTACAGAAACGGGATTTACCCTTCCCCGCTCACCAACAGCTTTTAAATTCCCCAATGCATCTCTTGTAAAGATATCATGGAAGTTACCAATAATAGTCACTGAATTCATCGGCGAAAAGAAAGAGTTTCCATCTGGCTTCTCATTTGCGTCGCTGTGAACATAATTAAAACCGGCTGTTAATTTAGCCCAGTCACTCAACTTTTGATCTAAATTTACCCTAAAATTATACCTTTTAAAATTTGTATTCTTAATAATTCCTTCGTTAGAAAAATAACCTGCAGAAGTAAAGACTCTAGTATTGTCATTTCCCCCGGACACAGATACATTGTTATCTGTACCAGTAGCCGTCTGAAAGATATAATCCTGATAATTGTATCTGGTTACAGGACTTGTAGTAGTCACCAGTGCTGGGGGGGTTCCAGTGACAGCTATAATATCTTGAGTGAATACGTCTGGTGACCCTCCGAATTTTACCGCAGATTGGTTCACTTCAATTTGCTTGCGTAATTTACTAACGATCAAACTGGTCGAGAAGCTCACAACCGGTTTCCCACTCACCCCTCTTTTAGTAAAGATCTGAATTACACCTGAGTTTGCTCTTGATCCATAGATTGCCGCCGCCGCTGCTCCATTTAATACTTCAATTCTTTCAATGTCATTTGGATTAATATCAACCATTCTATTCTGACCAACACTTCCAACAAAATTTCCATTTTGACCAACTGGATTACCAGAATTATTTCCCCCATCATAATTAGCTGAAGTATTGGTTACACGCGTTGTGGAGTTATTCACAATTACTCCATCAATAATATACAGCGGCTCCGACGAAGAATTCACAGAGCTAATCCCTCTCAATCTCACGGACATACCACCTGCAGGATCCCCGGAATTCTGGCTGATCTGAGCACCAGCAGTCTTACCCTGTAAAGAGGCCAGCACATTACCACTAGGCGCTTTGACAAGATCATCTCCTTTAACAGTACTTACATAACTCCCCAGCTGTTTACGCGTTGTTCCTTGTGAGGTACCAGTTACAATCACCTCATCCAGGCCAACTGCATCAATTCCCAATTCCGCATTGACAGTAAGTTTCTCCTCATCGCCAAGAATGACCGACTTGCTAACAGACTTAAAGCCAATATAAGAAAACGTAACCTGATAAGTTCCCGGAGCTAAATCAGCCGTAAGGCTAAAAACGCCATTATTATTTGAGGCGGTAGCAAAACTGGCACCCTGAATCTTAACCACGACCCCCGGAATGGTTTGTTTGGTTGATGCATCCACAATTTTACCTCCTAAAGTAAATCGCTTGCCCTGTGCATAAGCAGAACTGGAAAACATCAATAATAGAACGGGTACTATAAAGGCAAAAATGCACTTAAAGCACCACAATGTGTAGATTTTTTTCATACTTGTTTGGTTAGTAATTATGGACAATTGTTAATTTGACAGCATATCTTTAAACACGCAATTACACGCATAAAGATATTTTCAAAGTAAATATCACAAATGTTTTTCGTTAAATACAAGGAATGATTAACTATTCGTCAATAAAATCGCAAAATTTTATTGCACAAATCCGCACAAATACGCACAATAATTCCACAAAACAAGAAAAATACACCATAACAGGTTCATCAGACAAACATATACACGAATGGGCCGTATCGTTTCTGATACAGCCCATTTAAAACCGATTCTTATTATTTTAGTAGAAAGTCGTGTAAAAAGTCCCAGAGAATGGATATGTAGCACTCCCTGAAACTCCGCGTAAATATATAGTGTAGGCTCTTCCTTTGATAAAAGCTACTGTTATTGGTGTAGTGATTAATGCTACACCAGTATTGGAATTAACAAAGGTAACCTTGTTACTTGGAGTAGTTCCAGGCCCTGGATTAGGTAATTCAACCCAACCAGATGCAGTGCCATAAGCGATATTGGATATGATCTTCGAACCTGTAGCCAAGTCTCTAACCATATCAACATTAGGTCCTCCATTATACATATTGACCAGCCGGACAAAAATCTTCGATGTATCCAGTGCAGGCTTTACATCCTCAAGCATTATGGTTGAGGGGATTTTTTTTGTTGAAGTGTATTGTCCCGTTGTAAATATTGTATAATACTTCCCTGCTTCCGGAGCAATCTGGGTATTAAGCACTTCCAGATTGGGATCGATTGCTAACGAAGGAATCAACTTAGCAGTTAGTGTATGCGCTCCCGGCGTTGTTACAGCATATCCCAAATCCGGGAACAAACCGTTGTAGGCATAACCAACATTTTCGATACCTGATGTTGAATACCCCGACGAAAATTTGGCCCCATCCATATAGAAATTCAGAGCCGGACTACCCGGGGTCAAATTGAGAATTTTAAGGTAAGCATATTTAGGATCACCCGGATTGATCTTTTCATAGGCAGTATTTTCAACCAGATCACCCTTTTTACATGCAGCTAATAATACAATAAAAGCCACAGTTAAATATAATATTTTTTTCATTGGAATATAAATTTGTCTTTTGTCGGCAATGAAGCCATTATACAGCAATCTAACTCTAATTTAAGGTTGAGAAAACCACATTTTATAGGTATGGTAATCGTTCTTATCAGCACCAATTTTCTTAAGTGCTTCCATATTCCAAAGATACTCTGAAGCATAACGAGGACGGTATCGCTGTGCAGGCTTACCTCCATTGTCCGCAAAGAACGTTGGTGGAAACACGTAAACACCCAGGTATGGATTATTTCCTTTAGTATCACCTTCGTAATAATTGAATTTGCGTAAATCACACCATGTTTCGACAAATCCGTAGCCATAAAGCGCCAGATATTTCTGCAGCATAATGTCCCTGAGTGTTAAAGATCCTGCATTTTGTTTTACAGAAGCACTCACCATATAAGCATTTTTATCTGCTGTTGTGATTGTTGTACCCAAAGCACTAACAAAATCAATACTGGCAGAAATACCCTTAATATAGGCCTGATAGGCTAAGGAGGCATTCCCATACCTGAAGGCCGCTTCTGCTTTAATAAACTGCATCTCTGCATAAGTCATAACAGGAAAACCTGCATTATCTTTGAATAGATACTTCCCTTGTCCCGGACCGGGATTCGCACCAGCTAGAACTCCCCAGGCATTAGGTATCTGATTTTTTGCGGCTATTGTACCTGCGTCACCACTACCGGGATTTGTTCCTCTAAACACGCCATCCGGAGACGGTGTTATCATATTATTGATCCTTGGATCGACCACTGCCAAAGGAGTTCCAGTCAAATAAGTACCATCCAGCAAACCTGCAATTATCCTGGTTTGGCGGTATGAGCCTAAATTTGACCTCAAAGGCCCAAAGAAGTTTGCATTGGTAGCTGTAGTACCAGTATTTGGAATAATAAAGTTATCCGCATTACTTGCCAATGCCTTGTCAACGTACATTATTACTCTTGCAGGATCATAGTCGACTTTATTTACCAAGTTATTAGCGTTTCTTGCCAAAATCCCATAGTTAAATTTAATCCATTTGGTGCTATCTCCAGAATAAATCAAGTCAGCAGGCGATAATTTTCCTACAGTACCACTGCCATCAGTACGGGCAAAGGATTTGATCGATTCATTTGCCAACCTGACTACTTCTGCATAAACATCTTTCTGTGGATCATAATCATAAGTGAACCTTGTAATATCAAAAGCTTGCTTCAAAATAATATCACCGTGATAATCCGTTGTAGTTTGCCAACTCCAGGCCTGGATTGCCTGTGCAAGCCCTACGTAATTGTATTCCTGTTTTCTATTCGAATCATCAATAATCAAATTAAGGTTTGGGCCTAAGGCAAAATAGTTGCTTCTCCAGATTTCACCCATCGCATCACTTCCTGCAATCCATCCATGCGTTTCCCCAACATTAACATTTCCTCCAAAATATTGAATAAGACCACCTAAGTATCTTGCATCATATTGAATTCCTCGCTCCATTGAAGCAAATAATGGAGGGGTTAATGTCCTGCTTACCGGCGCCTGAGGAGTCGCCGGATCCGAATTTACATCCAGGTACTTTTTACATCCTGAAACAACCGTCATTACAGTAAAAACCAAAAATAATATCTGTATTTTTTTCATCTCTTTAGTAATTAAAAACCAATTTTCACACCTAAATTATAGCCCCGGGGCAAACCAACTGAACCGAAATCAATGCCTGTTCCTCCAAGGCCCCCAGCTGCCGCACTTAAACCATTAACAGATGGATCCACTCCTTTATAATTGGTGATCAGCAATAAATCTGTACCAGTAAAAAACACATTAGCACTTTTAAAGACCTTACTATTCGCAAAAAGTGTTTTTGGCAGGTTATAGCTTAGCGTAATATCCTTTAACCTTATCCAGTTTACATCCTTTTGAAGAAAGTCGGCTGTATTATAATAAGTTGAGTAATAACTAGTCGTGATATAAGGAATAACTACAATATTATTCTTTGTCGGATTGGCAGAATTCTCCAAACCATCTCTCATCACACCTTTTATTATCCGGGGAACCTCTCGATCAAGGCTTAATTTAGATAAGCCCCTGGCGTACAAGTACAACTCTGTAGCATTATAAATATCTCCACCTTTCCTCATATCCAGCAAGAAGGAAAGGTTAAAGTTCTTATAGGTAAAACTATTTGTTAGTCCAATAGTTATGCTCGGGGCTCTATCTCCCATTGGAGTAAAATTCACGTCTTTAATCGGCATGCCGTTCGTTGGATTAATCAATAATTCCCCATTATTATTCCTCAAATAATCTATCCCGGCGAACGATGATACAGACCCGCCTATACCGTACTGCGCCCTAACATTATCATACAGCCAACTATCCGAAACATAAAACACGTCCTGATTTGCCGGTAGAGATAAAATATAACCCCGAGACCGAGCAGCATTTGCAGAAATATCCCAACTGAATGTTTTTGTTTGGACCGGTGTTCCCTTAACCAGCAGTTCGAATCCACGATTACGGATTTTACCACTATTGATATATTGCAGTACGGAACCCGAAGCATAACTTAAACGAGGAGCAGTAATCTGTTTATCAGACAGATTTTGATAATAAGAGAAATCAAAGGACAAGCGGTTGTTAAGGAAACCCAATTCGAAACCAATCTCTTTTGAGGTCGTAAACTCAGCTTCGAGATTCGGATTCCCAGCTGTTGCATCCAAAGCATAGCCCCCTCCAGTAGTTGTTTGAGCAAGCAATTTGTTACTGGTGATGTAAGCAACTCTCGCATCTTTACCAGACTGACCCCACGAAGCCCTTAACTTACCAAATGACAACCAGCTTAGCTTTTTGAAGGCCGCAAGTTCTGAGAAAACAAAACTCAGAGAAGTTGCTGGATAAAAGAAACTATAATTCTTTTGGGGCAAAGTTGACGTTAAATCCTGCCTTCCAGACAGCGTAAGGTATAAGAAATTATCGTACCCCAGCTCAGCATTGGCAAAAAAACCGACTTTGCGTTTTAATTCATCAGTATACGCAACCCTTTGTGTCGTTGGATCAACATTGTTCATACTAAAGAAATTCGCCTGATAAAAACGCGTACCGAACTGTGCATTCACCTGATAAGAATCATCTTTAATATCTGTCCCTACACGTATTACGGGCTTAAATTTTCCAAAGTCCCTTTTAAACGTAGTGATAAATGAAGCATTAATCAACCGTTCATTTGCATTATAGGTATTTAATCCTCCGCCTGAATTGGTCGTTGCCGCTTTATTTGCTTCGTAAGACTGAATGTCATAAGCGGAAAGGCCCGTTTGTGAAAATATATCCGCCCCAAATCTTCCAGACATACTCAACCAGTCTGCAGGCGCATAATCAACGCCAAGATTAGCCAGAACACGATTCATTTTATCCCGATTCGGATTTCGTTCCACTCCCCAGTATGGATTGTCCAACTCACCACTTAAACTACCAGTAATCGTTCTCCGTTCTCCGGCGGGAGTTAAATAGTTTCTCATATCATCGGTTAACGGCCATGACAAAGCACTAAGCATCGGGCTACTTACTCCTTTATAGGTCTTATCTGTCCTTGACGAAATAAGATTTAAAGAGGCATTCATACTGATTTTATCACTTATTTTGGAGGTCCCGCTGATCTTACCATTGAGACTATTATACCCGGTTCCGGGAATAACACCCGACTGATCTGTGTAGCTTACGGTGGTTCTCAAGGAGAGTTTTTCAGTTCCACCTTCCACAGATGCATTATGTTTTTGAGTAAACCCTGTTTTATAAAAATTGCCAATATTATCATACAATGGCCGGTTAGCAGGATATTTTGCACCAAAGAATGTACGTGTCCGCTGCTCCTCATCAAATATCCCCCCAGTACCTCCACCATAAACCTTTTGCACTTCAGGATAGCGATAAGTACTTTCAATCCTGAAAGAGTTACTATAAGACACCCGTACCGCCCCAGCCTTGGCTCTCTTAGTCGTAATAATCACCGCTCCAGACGCACCCTCTGTTCCATAAAGCGCCGAGGCTTCAGGGCCTTTCAAAATGGTTATCGAAGCAATCTCTTCTGGATTAATATCCATTGCTCTGTTACCATAATCATTTTGACGATTAAAAGTTCCCTGACCCACCAAGTTATACTCACTAAATGTACGGTTAGAAATTGGCAAGCCATCAACAACGAATAATGGCTGATTATCCCCATCTAAAGACACCGCCCCCCTAATAATCATAGTAGAAGAAGATCCTGGTGTACCGGTAGTAGGTGTAATTGTGGCTCCTGCAACACGTCCCTGCAATGCATTTAAAAAATTGTCCCGCTGCGTCTGCGCTACATCATCCCCCTGAATGGTTTGTGCCGAATAACCAAGTGCCTTTTTGCTCCGGGTAATTCCCATCGCCGTAACAACAACTTCGTTCAAGGCCCTGTTATTCTCTGCAAGTTCAACATTGATAACGCGGGATTCACCTACAATTTTTTCCTGGGTAACGTACCCTATATAAGAAAAAATTAAGGCATCACCCTTTTGAACTTTAATTGCATAGTTACCTGTTGCCGACGTTTGAACAACGGCAAGCGTACCCTTGCTTTTTACAGAAACTCCTGGTATCGGATGCCCATCTGCAGAGATGACTTTACCTGCGACGGCAACTTGTTGGGCCATGGCCTGTGCGGCCAGCAAAAAAAAGCCCAGGAAAAAGACGAGTAATCTTCTTTTCATAAATGGTTAAGTTTGGTTTATTAGTTTAGTTAGTTTGTCTGCTGCTTGTTTTTCAAAACCTGCAATAAACCGCAAATTAATGATTGAAAATTACATATCATAATAAAAAAAGCCTTAAACACCTAAAACAAAGACTTTAACATTATTTATTCAATTACATATACGCCAAAACAAGCATAAAACTGCATTTTTTAATGTGCCCTTTTATTTATTACATTAGCAAAAATTTAAATACATGTTAAAGAAGGAACGTCATGATCTGATAATGCGACAGATCAACCTACATAACAGAGTACTCACCTCTGATCTTGTTCAGCTTTTAGCCGTATCTGAAGATACCATCCGAAGAGATTTGCAGGAGCTATCTGATAGCAATCAGTTAATTAAAGTTCACGGAGGAGCACTTTCAACCTCCTATCAATCTTCCTTTGACGATAAAAATGTGTATGCCAGAGATGCCAAGATTGCCATTGCAAAAAAAGCCATATCCCTGATCAAAGATGGCATGGTGATCCTAACCGGTGGTGGAACTACGATCATAGAATTAGTAAAACAATTACCAGATCATCTTCAAGCTACTTTCTTTACCATCAGCCCCTATGTGGCCATTGAACTGGCTAAATATGCTAAAATAGAAGTCATCCTGATCGGAGGCTTATTTTCCAAGAATTCTCAGGTGACTTACGGTGGCCATGTGATCAACCAATTATCCGAAATCAACGCAGATCTCTGTTTGCTGGGCACAAGTGCCATGCACGCGCAGAATGGACTTACAGATACCGACTGGGAAATCAATCAACTCAAAAAAACCATGTTGAATTCCTGTAAAAATTCTGCGGTATTATGTATTTCGGAAAAGCTGAACACGACCCAAAGGCTTAAAGTCGCCTCCCTGGAAAAAATAAATTATCTGATCACCGAACTTCCTGCAACCAGCAATGAACTGGATGCTTATAGAACAAAAGGCATTAAAGTCCTCTAAGCAAAAAACGATCAGCCATTAAATTTTGATCAGTAACATAAATATCTGTGCATTATTCTCTAGATATTATAGAAATAGTGTGCTATATTTACTGCTCCGTACCAATTTTAACAACCTAATAAATGGCTAGATTAAATCTATTAGAAGAGACGCGCTTTGAAAAACTGCCTGTTTCTGTCTTTGACAATCCGCGTGAAGCATCTTTAAATGTTGCTCACCGTATTGCAAACCTTATTAAAAAAAAGCAAGAACAAAATGAGATGGCCGTTCTTGGCTTAGCAACGGGGGCCACACCAATTGCAGTCTATGCAGAACTTGTTCGTTTACACAAAGAAGAAGGGCTGAGTTTTAAGAATGTAATTACATTTAACCTTGATGAATATTACCCTATGCAGCCAAATGCCGCACAGAGCTATGTAACATTCATGAATGAAAACCTTTTTGATCACATTGATATTGATAAAAACAATGTGAACATCCCGGATGGCACACTTACCCTGGAAGAAATCCCGGCATTCTGCCTCAATTATGAGCGAAAAATCGGAGATCTGGGCGGATTAGACATCCAGATCCTTGGTATCGGGCGTACCGGACACATCGGTTTCAATGAGCCTGGATCAGCACCAAACTCAGGAACCAGACTGGTTACTCTTGATGACCTGACCAGACGTGATGCGGCCAGGGACTTTGGTGGAAAATCTTTCGTTCCAACAAAAGCCATTACCATGGGTATCGGCACGATTTTCAAAGCCAGGGAAATTATTCTCATGGCCTGGAACAGAAAAAAAGCTTCAATTATTAAAAAAGCTGTTGAAGGTGAGATTTCAAGTGAAGTTCCTGCGACTTATCTACAGTTATCAGAACACGTAGAATTTATTCTGGACGTTGATGCTGCTTCTTTATTGACCCGTTTTGATACACCTTGGTTAGTTAAAGATTGCATCTGGGATGAGACACTAACCCGTAAAGCGGTAATCTGGCTGGCCAACACGCTTCAAAAGCCAATCCTGAAACTCACAGAAGATGACTTTAACAACAACGGTATGGCACAGCTTGCTGTTGAAAAAGGCCCGGTTTACAATATCAATATCCATATCTTCAACAAGCTTCAGCACACCATTACCGGATGGCCGGGAGGTAAGCCGAATGCAGACGATTCCCAAAGACCGGAGCGCGCAGAACCTGCCAAGAAAAGGGTGATCATTTTCTCTCCACATCCTGATGACGACGTGATTTCTATGGGTGGAACATTTATCCGTCTTGTAGACCAGCATCACGATGTGCATGTGGCCTATCAAACTTCAGGAAACACCGCAGTTTGGGATGATGATGCCCTTCGTTTTGTAGAATTCAGTATAGATTTTGCCCAGAAAATGGGATTGGGTCAGGATGCTTTGCAGAACATTTACGACAATATGCGTAAATTCATTGGCCAAAAGCAACCTAACCAGGTAGATACTCCGGAGATCCAATCTGTTAAAGGTTTGATCAGAAAAGGAGAGGCTATTGCTGGCGCTCGCTATTGCGGACTGGAAGATGATCATATCCACTTTATGGCGCTTCCTTTCTATGAGACTGGCAAAAACCAAAAGAATCCCGTAACCAGTAAAGATGTAGAACTAACCATTGAATTACTTCAAAAAGTTAAACCTCAGCAGGTTTTCGCAGCAGGTGACTTTGAAGATCCTCATGGAACACATATCGTATGCTTTAACATCATCCTGGCTGCATTAACAGAACTTCGTAAAACAGAAGCCTGGGCACAGGAATGCTGGCTATGGATGTACCGTGGTGCATGGCATGAATTTGAAACCCATGAAATTGAAATGGCTGTTCCATTGAGCCCTCAGGAACTAGAAAAGAAGAAATACGCCATCTTCAAACACCAATCACAGAAAGACCGTGCCGTATTCCCTGGAGACGATTCACGTGAATTCTGGAAACGTGCAGAAGACAGAAACCGTGAAACGGCAAAAGCTTACGACGACCTTGGATTGGCAGAATATGAAGCCATGGAAGCCTTCGTAAGGTGGAAATTCTAAAAGATGGAAAAGAGTTCTCAAAGGTTATTGTCCCTTGATTTTTTCAGAGGGGCAACAGTAGCAGCAATGATCCTGGTGAATAACCCGGGCGATTGGGGAAATATCTATGCGCCGTTGGAGCACGCCAGCTGGAATGGCTGTACGCCCACAGATCTGATCTTCCCTTTCTTCCTCTTTATTGTTGGGGTATCTGTTGCTTATGCTATGGGGAATAAAAAGACTGATCCGGCCCTGCACAACCAGACAATACTCAAAGCCTTTAAACGTGCTTTGATCCTGTTTGGCCTGGGCCTGTTCCTGTCTTTATACCCAAAGGTTTTTACTGAACCCTTTGAGGCTTTTAAAACCGTTAGAATACCTGGCGTATTGCAGCGCATAGCCCTTGTATTTTTCGCCTCTTCTGTTATTTTTCTGAAAAATTCAGAGCGGAACATATTTAAGATACTCATTGGGCTGCTTGTGGTATACTGGGCATTACTCACTTTTGTCCCTGTACCACATGTTGGCTATCCTAATCTTGAAAAAGAAACAAATTTAGGTGCCTGGCTTGACCGCAGTTTACTAACGGAGGCACATTTATGGAAATCAGCAAAAACCTGGGATCCAGAGGGTATCCTGAGTACTGTTCCTGCAATTGCCTCTGGGCTGTTTGGCGTGCTTGTCGGCATCTATTTAAAGCGTAAAGATGTTGAGGCTGCTACAAAAATTGCCTGGCTGTTCTCTGCCGGTTTTACTGCCGTTGCCCTGGGTTTGCTGTGGGACCTTGAATTTCCCATCAACAAATCCCTGTGGACCAGTTCTTATGTACTCTATGCAGGGGGATTGGCAACTGTTATCCTCTCTCTAAGCTACTGGATCATTGACGTGCAGAAATACACCAGGTTTACAACACCATTTGTGGTGTATGGAGTAAACGCCATTACCGTGTTTTTCCTTTCCGGTTTAATTCCAAGAACATTAAACATGATACAGGTAAAGATGTCGGATGGAACAACTGCAGGCGCACAGTGGTGGTTGTATAAAAGCTATTACAGTCCAAATTTTTCACCAGTAAATGCTTCACTGGCCTGGGCAGTTACACAGATTCTCTTCTGGCTGGTCATTCTGTGGATCATGTACAAGAAGAAAATCTTTATTAAAGTCTAAAAAAGAAAGCCTGATGATACGTTCATCAGGCTTTCTTTTTTACTTGGTTTCTACACCAACAGGACCGCTTGGTTCGCTTTCATTCTTTAAGCGATCCAGTGCTGTCACTAAATAATTGTACCTTTTCCCTTTTTCCACTGTCGTGTCAATGAATGACGTAAAGTCTTCAAAACTGATCCTAAGTATATTTTTAGGATTTAAAACAGAAATTTTCTCCCCCTCATCAAACCGATAGATTACATAGCCTGAAGCGGTTTCTCCGTCTTCTGCCATAAACGGCTTCGTCCATTGGAGGCGTACCCCATCATTGAAGGCTTCTGCTTTAAAATTTTGAGGCGCATTAGGAACAACATCATCCAGCCACGGCATCTGCGGAGGAAGAGCCGGATATTTATACAGATCATTCTTCAGAGAATCTCCAACCGCTCTTGCTACCGTAGTGAAGGACTTGGAGCTAAAAAACACACTACCCTGTACCCTGCTGTTCTCCCGCAAATACCTGATCTGATCTGGAATCTGATTCGGTTGCCTCCATGCAGCTTCCATTTTCTGGTTCACCAGATATGCAGCCTGACCAATGTATAAATGCCGTCCAAAAGTATTGTTACTCCACCAATCTACCAATGTTCCAAAAGGAGCCGCTTTTCTGGTAAAACTAAAATAGATCTGAGGATTGATATAGTCTACCCACCCCTCTTTAACCCATTTCCTGGAATCAGCGAATAATTCCGCGTAATTTGAAAGACCATTTGTTTTAGACCCCTCTGCATCTTCAAAAGAATTTTTCCATATCCCAAAAGGACTAATGCCAAATTTCACGTACTTTTTATAATGGTGAATACTGTCGTCCAGCATTTTGATCAACATGTCTACATTATTCCGCCTCCAGTCTTTAATGTCTGTAAATCCATTGGGATATTTGGCAAACGTTAAAGCATCATTTATTCTCTGTCCTGAGATCGGATAAGGATAAAAATAGTCATCAAAGTGAATCCCATCCACATCATAGCCTTTCACTACATCAAGGATCACCTCAACGATATACTCTCTTACCTCAGGCAGGCCGGGATCGAACTGTTTTTTGCCTCCATATAGAAAGAACATATCCGGCCGCTTCGCTGTCATATGGCTGCTGCTTACCGTCGAACTCCCGCCCATAGTGGCCCGGTAAGGATTAAACCAGGCATGCAGTTCCATCCCCCTGGAATGTGCCTCTTTAATAGCAAATTCCAGAGGATCGTAGCCCGGACTTGGCGCCAGCCCCTGTCTTCCCATTAACCATTGGCTCCAAGGCTCTCTTGATTTGGAATAAAAGGCATCTGCTGCAGGCCTGACCTGCAGGATAATTGCATTCATTCCATTCTTTTTATGTTGGTCCAGCAAGGCGATCAGCTCCTGTTTTTGCTGATCTATGCTTAGTCCTGGCTTGGAAGGCCAGTCAATATTCGCCACCGTAGCCACCCAGATCCCTCTAAACTCTCTTTTTGGAGCGATTTTTGCAGTTGTTTGAGCAGATATAGCGTTGGGTAAAATAAATGCAACTATAATTGCATAAACAATGTTCTTAAGCATTCTTTATCTTTTTTGACGTTCATTTTGTGTGTTTGTACAGGTTATGTAAAGTAATACAACACAACCCACCTAGGCAAGTAAACGATTTTTTTTAAAGTCTCATACAATTTGAGCATTTTTTTTACCATTTATTACAATTTTATCTTATGTTAGATTTTTTTTAGAATAACTAAAGAAAATTATTGCACTAAAAACTGAACATCCATTTGAAATGTTAGACCAAAAAGTTTCCGGTACTAAAGGCGACCATAACAAAGTTTATTTTCTCATTATCGTAATAGCAGCATTAATAGGCACAAATGCCTATTTATACATAAAAGACAGACAGGAAAGTGAACGCTTTGTTACTGTCAGCAACGAAAAGGACCGGTTAAAACTAGAAGTCGAAAAAATAGAAGTTGAATTAGATAAAGTCAATGCAATTAACCTGTCGTTAACTAATAAACTTTTGGAGGAACAAGGACTTGCACGTCAAAAGATAGCAGAGTTGAAGTCTGCCTTGCAAAAAGGACAGTTTAACAAAGATGAATTGTTAAAGGCTCAAAAGGAGATCAGAGAACTTCACGAATTTGTAAAAACCTACAACGAAGACATCAACCGACTGCAGCAAGAGAATTTTTTACTAAAAAGTGAAAGGGACAGCCTGGCGAAAAGCTCTAATAAAGCTAGTGAAAGGGCCAATGCATTAGCCAGACGAAATTCTGAACTTAATGACAAGGTAAAAACAGGAGCTATCTTAAAAGCCTTTAATGTTGGCGTTACAGCCTACAAAGTAAAAAACAGCGGAAAACATATAGAAGTGACCAGTGCAAGTTCAGCAAAAAAACTGGTCGTTTCCTTTGGCATTGCACCTAACCCCTTGGCGCGGAAAGACTACCATAAGATCTATCTCAGGGTATTTGATCCGGCCGGAAATTTAATTGCTGATGAAAGCAATATGTTTGATGCGGAAAACCAGCAAATGCAGTATAGTGAAATGATCACTATTTCTTCTGTCTCTTATACACATCTAAAAAAGGGGGGGGGGGGGGGGGGGGGGGGGGGGGGGGGGGGGGGGGGGGGGGGGGG
>NZ_JAELTV010001132.1 GCF_016429005.1 Pedobacter sp. ASV19 | reverse complement strand
TATCCAACCTTTGTCTGTTTCAGTATTTGATTATTTTTTAAATCTGATCAAATATTAATAGGTACCTTCATTTAGTCCTTCACCTGTCCAGTTATTTTGATAGTTACTGTGTTTATAAACCTGATTTCCCCATCTGTTAAAGATTTCAATTTCCACTGCGTCATAATTGTCTTTCCCAACAATAACAAAAGCATCATTTTTACCATCTCCATTAGGTGTAATTACATTTGGTATGAAGAAACCATCGATTGTGATCTTCACCGTCGCCGTATTGGTGATATTACCATTCACATCTTTCACCGTATAAGTAAACTCGTCTTTGCCAGTATAACCGCTATTTGGTGTATATGTTACCGTCCCACCAGGTCCTATGCTGACCGTTCCATGTTTCGGTTGATCTGTTATTTTGACAGAGCCTTTATCAAATGGGGCTCCATTTTCCTTATCGTTCTCAATAACCTTGATCTCTAT
>NZ_JAELTV010001131.1 GCF_016429005.1 Pedobacter sp. ASV19 | reverse complement strand
TTGTAACCTCATGGCGTCTATGCCAAAAATTAATAAAGAAATCCTGAACAATATCCTTTGCGGCATCATCATCTTTGGTTATCTGATAAGCAACAATAACCAAAAACTTATAATGTTTTTTGAATAGATTTTCAAATGACGTTATATCTAATGTAACGGACAACTGTAAGGAGATTTAGGATTCGACACAATTATAAAAAAACATTCATAAATAAAAGAAGTTAGTTGCCTTATTTGATAGAATACCAAGCAATGACTATACCATCATCGAGTAGTGTTTTTGCATAATTTGAAAATATACCGGACTAAGAGTTAAATAAAGACATTTATCTACAATCAAAATAAACCATTGATAAACTTTCGTATGTTTACAGTCTCAACCCAGTAGATTTTAAATAAGACAAGGGATCCAATACTCTATGATTTCCAAAGTGAATAACCAAAATCCTGATCCAAAGGATGATTTTAACAC
>NZ_JAELTV010001130.1 GCF_016429005.1 Pedobacter sp. ASV19 | reverse complement strand
ATTAATTATCAAATTGGTTAGTTATTTATGATGCTATTTTTGAAGTTTTGTGCTCATACAATCCGGATTCAAAACCCTCTTTAAAGATTTTATAGTCTTTCTTTACCTTTTTAAAATACTCCTGTGCATAGTCTATCAAGGATGGTTGCCAATCTGTACGCTGTCCAAATTCAATCAGTTCATCTGCTATAGCCGATCTACTTCTCCCCGAACTTCGGATATGGGCAGATGCGGTAAGCAAAGCCATATCATCAATCACCTGGTATATATCTCTGTATTGATCCTGAATAAGACGAAATTTGATTTTATCTTCAGTAGGCTGCATTTCTTTCATTACATAAGAATCGCCTTTAAAAATTGTATAGCTTAATAACGCGCATGGCAAATGCTGAGAAAGCCCCTGTACAAAAACTACCCGTTCTGCTTCGCAGGACCATGCAGGTTGTTTAATTTTCACAAATGGATTCAATGCA
>NZ_JAELTV010001129.1 GCF_016429005.1 Pedobacter sp. ASV19 | reverse complement strand
AGATGGCACACTCAGACATTGGAGGTCCACGAAAACGAAGGTTAAAGACTTTATCGAATTTAAATACCAAAAGGCTGATCTGCCTTTAGATGAAGTTCGCCCATTCTTCGCTACTCATTTCTTCAATTACCTAACGGTTGAAATTGATGAAACCATTGCTATTGCAACTGCAAATGGTCATATAAAGAAGACGAAACAGATTTTAGAAATATGTTCAACCAATGAGCAGATAACCAAAAATCCATTAAGTCAATTTAGATGCAAGGGAGGAAACAGAGAGGTTATACCCTTAGAATTACCTGAATTAATAGGTATTTGGAACAAGAACATTACCATACCCAGGCTGTCCGAGGTACGGGATGCCTATATTTTTCAGTGTTTTACGGGCTTTGCTTATTCAGACGCCTACAATTTAGGGCCTGATAACATTATTATTTATGGTAAAATGGGAGAAAGATGGCTCTCTAAGGCGC
>NZ_JAELTV010001128.1 GCF_016429005.1 Pedobacter sp. ASV19 | reverse complement strand
GCGGATGGTATAATCCTTCTAAATTTACCTGTCCTAATTCTTTTGCAATCGCTTTCGCAAACACAAAATTATGCTTTAGAGCAACTCTTGCAACGGAGATGTATACATCTAACTGATAAATATGGGATAATAATCGTCTGATTTTATTCCCATCAATAAATCTGAGTAACTGATCATATCTTACAACTTTTGAATAAGAGATATTATTTTTGGGTGTCTCCTGTAGCAGTGAACTAAAATTAGGATCCAGCAACAATTGCTGGATCTGTTTCCTCTCTTCATCGTAAGCCGTTACTCTAGCAAAGGCCTCAATTTTGGTTATAAACGCCGTTAATACTTGCATAATATGTGCAAATGCAATTATACCATTGAGGATATTTTTGTAATTCACATCTTCCAAAATTAAATTTTCTAGTCGCTTCTCAATGGTATTATTCTCTATGGATAAACTAGTACGCTGATCATCCATCCCG
>NZ_JAELTV010000114.1 GCF_016429005.1 Pedobacter sp. ASV19 | reverse complement strand
GGGTGAAATATGGGGCTGAAAGGCTGCGCGCGATTTTCAATAAAATGGGTGTGGAGACCAGATTATTTGAACAGGATGTACTGCCTAATTATTCTGAAGTAATTGTTGTTGGTATACATGGAGATTCTTTGGTTAAAAATGCCATAGGTAGTGAAGGGAATAAAATGGAGAAGTTGGGTAAAGAGGGATTTAACATTAATTCTCCTGATAAACACCTTACTGTTGTGAAAGGTAATGATGCCTCAGGGGCACTTTACGGCTGTGTAGAGCTGGAGGATGAAATCAAAAGAACAGGTAAACTACCACCCGCTTTACATCTTTCAGATCAGCCGGAGATGGTATTGCGTGGTACTTGTATAGGATTACAAAAACCAGATTACCTGCCTGGCAGGGACGTATATGAATATCCTTATACGCCAGAAACCTTTCCCTGGTTTTATGATAAGGACTTGTGGATACGCTATTTGGATATGATGTTGGAGAACCGTTATAATTCTTTGTACTTGTGGAACGGACATCCTTTTTCTTCTTTAGTGAAATTAAAAGAATATCCCTATGCTGTGGAAGTAGATGAGGCTACCTTCAGAAAGAACGAAGAAATGTTTAGGTTTTTAACTGAAGAAGCGGATAAACGCGGGATCTGGATTATACAGATGTTCTATAATATCATTATCCCTAAACCATTTGCTGAAAAGCACCATCTTAAAACACAGGATAGGAACCGCCCGATCATTCCGCTAATTGCAGATTATACCCGTAAGTCTATCGCGGCTTTTGTAGAAAAATACCCAAATGTAGGTTTGCTGATTACGCTTGGTGAAGCAATGGAAGGTGTTGGCCAGGATGATGTAGACTGGTTTACAAAAACCATTATACCCGGGGTTAAAGATGGATTGAAGAAAACCGGTATAGCAAATGAACCACCCATTGTCTTACGGGCGCATGATACAGATGCGCCACGCGTAATGAAGGCGGCATTGCCTTTATATAAAAATCTATATACGATGGCAAAATACAATGGTGAAGCATTGACGACCTATACTCCAAGAGGAAGTTGGGCAGAACTGCATCGTAAATTGAGCAATATTGGGACAGTGCATATTGAAAATGTACATATTTTGGCCAATCTGGAGCCTTTTCGTTATGGTTCTGCTGATTTTATCCAGAAATCTGTGCAGGCAATGCATAGTATATATGGTGCTAATGGCTTGCATATCTATCCTCAGGCTTCTTACTGGGATTGGCCATATACGGCAGATAAAGCTCCCGATCGTTTGCTGCAAGTTGATCGCGATTGGATTTGGTATAAAGCATGGGCGCGTTATGCCTGGAATTCCAGGAGGGATCGTCCTGGTGAAATTGATTACTGGGGAGCGCAACTTTCGGATAAATATGGAGCTGGATTAAATGCTGGTAAAGCCATTTTGGATGCTTATGAAGAATCTGGTGAGATCTCTCCTAAACTCCTGAGACGCTATGGAATCACCGATGGCAACAGGCAAACACTGACCTTGGGGATGCTGATGACACAATTGATCAATCCTTTCAGGTACGGTCTTTTTACAATGTTGTATGAGTCTGAAGCACCGGAAGGCGAGATGATCATTGAATACGCGGAAAAGGAATGGAAAAAGCAAGGACACATTGGCGAAACGCCGGTTCAGATCGCAGGAGAAGTTGTAGAGCATGGTAAAAAGGCAGTGGCCGCAATAGAAAAAGCGGCGCCTTCTGTGACGAAAAATCAGGAAGAATTTAACAGGCTCAGAAATGATATGTATTGTTATCAGGAGATGGCGAGTTTCTATGCGGAAAAAGTCAAAGCGGCTTTGTGGGTATTGCGTTATAAATATTCTAATGATATTGCTGATCTGGATAAAGCATTGCCTTTTCTTCAGAGTAGTTTAGATCATTATGGAAAACTAGCCAGTTTAACAGAAAATTCATACCTATACGCAAATAGTATGCAAACTAAACAACGCAAGATACCAATGCGTGGAGTGGATAAGACCTTTATCCACTGGAGGGAAATGATGCCCGTATTTACCAAAGAGCTGAATCATTTTAAAAGAAGTATTGATTCTTTAAAGGCGGCTGGTACAGGGAAATCCAATGTTATGCAGCCGTTTAAGAATGCTCCAGTTCAACTGATCCCTTCCCTGGAAAGGTATACTGTAGGGAAGGATACCAGGATATTCAGTGATTCGACAGTGGCTATCAAAGATGTTACCGGACAGTTGCTTGGGCTTAAAGGGGTGAAATTAAACAAGACTGAACAAATAAATAAGGGTACAAGGCTTACGTTTCGCTCAAAGACGCCTGTAAAAGTATTGGTGGGCTTTTTTAATCAGTCTGGTCCGGGTTACCTCACTGCTCCTGTATTGGAAGTGGATGCCAGTGCAAATGACTATGGACAGGCGGAGATCAAGATCTCTAATGCAGTGGTGCTGGATGGTTATCCTCCGGTTAATGTTCATGCGTACTCGTTTGCTGCGGGTACCAATACATTAACCTTAGGGAAGGGGGCTTGCATGGTTCTCGGCTTTGTAGAGGACGGACAGGAAATGCGGATTTATAACGCTGGCCTGGATGGTAAAGGAAAAGATATGGATTGGTTGTTTGAATAATGAGGACTAGAAAAAAGTTGATTGCTGTTTTATTGCTGTTTTTAGGAACGGGAGCTATGGCGCAGTTATCAGAAGGGACTGCGAAACTTAAAAAATATGTCGATGAGTTTAATTCGATAGATACGGAGGCTGTAAAGAATTTTGTGCCAAATGCACAGGCATTTGACTGGCTGGCTGAAAACGTGCCTTTGCTGGAATGCCCGGACGAAGTGATCGAGAAGAATTATTACTATCGTTGGTGGTCTTTTCGTAAGCACCTGGTTAAAAGTCCGGAAGGTTTTATTTTTACCGAATTCATAGAGCCGGTTAAACATGCGGGTAAATACAATTCGATTAGCTGTGCTTTAGGACACCATATTTATGAAGGCAGGTGGTTGAAAAATACAATTTATCTACAGGAATATATTGATTTCTGGTTGTACCATGCAGATGTTGGACAAAGCAAACAGCGTTTCCATCAGTTCAGTAGCTGGATAGATGATGCTGTTTATCAGAATTATCTGGTTCATCCGGACAAAACGCATTTGAAGCGGATTTTGCCGGCCCTGGAGGCTGATTATGCTAAATGGGAGAAAGAAAGGCAGTTGAGAAGTGGTCTTTTCTGGCAATTTGATGTGAAAGATGGGATGGAGGAATCTGCTAGTGGTTCCAGAAAAGAAGAAAACAGAAGGCCGACCATCAATAGCTATATGTATGGAAATGCAAAAGCCTTAGCTGATATGGGAGATATATTGGCGGATCAGGTACTGACGAGTAAATACAAAGAGAAGGCGCAGCAATTAAAAAAAATGATACTGGATAGCCTTTGGGATAATAGGAACGGTTTTTTTAAAACAAGAAAGCCGGATGGCAATTTGGTGAAAGTGCGTGAGGCCATTGGATTTATACCCTGGGATTTTAATTTGCCGCCTGATCAGGAGTTGTATGCGAAGGCATGGGACCAGTTATTGGATACTGCAGGCTTCAATGCGCCCTGGGGCTTAACAACGGCAGAGCGAAGAGATCCAACTTTCCGGACCCGTGGTACGGGACACAGTTGCGAATGGGATGGAGCATTATGGCCCTTCTCCAGCTCGCAAAGCCTCCAAGGGCTGGCTAATTTATTGACCAATTATAAAAATCATGGGAAAATGAATAGTCAGGTTTTTTATAAGGAACTTCACAAATATGCGCAATCTCATCAAAAGAACGGGAAGCCCTATTTGGGTGAATATCAGGATGAAAAAAATGGAGAATGGCTAAAGGGGGATAACCCCCGAAGCAGCTTTTACAATCACTCTACTTTTTGTGATCTGGTGATCAATGACCTGATTGGGATCAAACCAAAACTGGATCATACTGTGGGATTTTACCCGCTTATCCCTGCTGGCACTTGGGATTGGTTTTTACTGGATCATGTAGCTTATCATGGCCTTACACTTAAATTTTTATGGGATGTGACGGGGAAAAAATATCATATGGGTAAAGGACTGCGGATTTTTGCTGACGGTAAGGAAATTTATCATGCAGCAGATTTAAGGCCTGCGATCATCAAATTAAAATAGCTTATTTAATTAAACCGGAGAATGAAGTTTAAGATTTTCTTGATTTGTTTGTGCTGCAGCTTGAATACATTTGCGCAGAAATCCTATAATGTGCTGAAGTACGGGGCTAAAAATGACAGCAGTAAACTGGCCACTGCTGCTATTAAAAATGCTATAGAAGCGGCTTCAAAGGCGGGCGGTGGTACAATTTACTTTCCCGCAGGAAAGTATCTGACAGGTCCGATCCATCTAAAGAGTAACATTACTATTTTTATTGATGCTGGTGCTGAGCTGCACTTTAGTGATCATTTTGATGATTATCTTCCTATGGTTAAAAGTAGGTATGAAGGGGTTGATGTGACCAGTTTTTCCCCTTTTTTTTATGCTTATAAAGTAGAGAATATTGCGATCAGAGGCCGCGGATTGATCAATGGTCATGGCAAGAAATGGTGGGATTTTGTAGAAGGTTATCAGGAGGGACAAGCGCGTTCAAAATGGCAACTGATGTTTGATGAACAAAATCAGGGAATTCTGCTTCCGGATGATCCTAAACAAATGAAGCGGGGTTTTTTAAGGCCGCCTTTTATCCAGCCGATGTACTGTAAGAATGTACTGATAGAAGGAATTACGATTGTTAATTCTCCTTTCTGGACAATTAATCCGGAGTTTTGTGAAAACGTTACGGTGCATGCGGTGACGATTAATAATCCACACTCGCCAAATACAGATGGGATTAACCCGGAGTCTTGTAATAATGTACATATTTCTGATTGCCACATCAGTGTGGGGGATGATTGTATCACGATCAAATCTGGTAAAGATGGTCCGGGTAGAAAGATGGCGGTTCCAGCTGAAAATTATACGATTACCAATTGCACGATGTTGTCTGGGCATGGAGGTGTGGTCATTGGTAGTGAAATGTCGGGTGATGTACGTAAGATAGCGATCTCGAATTGTGTTTTTGATGGGACGGACCGAGGTATCCGTATCAAGTCTGCCCGTGGAAGAGGGGGTATCGTTGAAGAGATCCGTGTAAATAACATTATTATGAAAGACATCAGGCAGCAGGCAATTGTACTTGATCTGCAATATGCAAAAACGGCTGTTGAGTCTGTATCTGACAGGACCCCAAGATTTAGAAATATCCATTTCAGCAACATCACCGGGCAGGTAAACCAGGCGGCATATCTGAATGGACTTGAAGAGTTGCCTATAGAGAACATTACCTTCAATGACATCAATATGGAGGCGAAAACAGGTTTCGATATCTCTAATGTAAAAAGGATTGCCTTTTATCATGTAGAGGTGAATACAGAGAGCGGACCTTCCATTAAGGCGATGAATGTGACGGGATTAACAGTGGATGCATGGAAGAGTTTTACTCCGCATCAAAATGTTGGAGTAATAGAATTGACTGACGTAAGTGATGCATTTATATATAATGCTTTTCCAGCTATAAATACTGATGTGTATTTGAAATTAAATGGAAGCAAGACGAGTAATGTAACGCTGGGTAATAATAATTTTAGACATGCGAAGATGCCTTTTCTAAGTGGAAAAGAGGTTTTGGAAGCTGTCAGGATAATTTCTGGTGACCCGGTTAAATAAAGCATGATGACTGGGATAATAAACAGAACCTGGATCTTTTTAGCACTTTGTTTAATTGCAGAGTGTGCCATTGCGCAGCACAAGAATGATGAAGTGCTTTGGTACCTCAAACCTGCATCAAAATGGACAGATGCTTTACCTATAGGGAATGGCCGCATTGGCGCAATGGTATTTGGAGGCGTGGAAAATGAACGTATTCAATTTAATGAAGCGACCTTGTGGACGGGCGGTCCGAGAGATTATAATCATAAAGGAGCAGAACAATATCTGGCGGGGATTAGAGCATTGCTGGCTGCCCGAAAACAAGAGGCTGCGGAAAAACTGGCGGCCGAACACTTTATGGGGATGCAAAGTACCTCGGGAAACCGGTCACAGTGGGTAGCAGAAATGAAATCGTTAAAAGGGATGTCTGGAGATCCTTCTCTGAAAAATTTTGACGACAGCGGGTGGAAATTGATCAGGGTACCTACATTTGATGGCTGGGAAACTGCGGGTTTATCTGGATTGGATGGTGCAGTTTGGTTCAGGACAACATTTGAGCTTCCGGAAAAATGGTCGGGTCAGGATTTAATTCTGGACCTGAACAGGATCCGTGACCAGGACTTTACTTATGTGAACGGTGCTTTAGTGGGTAATACCGATGGCACTGATCCGAGGAGGTATACGATTCCTGCTAAAGTGCTGAAGAAAGGCTCAAATACCATAGCGATCCAGGTACTTAACTATTTTGATAAGGGTGGTATAGCAGGTTATAAGGATACAAAACGAACTATTGGCCTTTATCCTTCTGGTTCTAAAACAGGGGATACCTTATCTCTGGCTAAATTATGGAAGTACAGAATTCAGAATGATGAACCACCGGTTGTTGCGCAATATCAGGCAAGTTATCAGCCCTTTGGCGATTTGCATCTTGGTTTTAAAACAGATGGAGCTGTAGTGACGAGATACCGGAGGTCATTGGATTTAAAAACTGCAGTTTCTGCTGTTGAATATACGATAAAGGGGGTTAATTACCGGAGGGAATATTTTGCAAGTCAGCCTCATCAGGCTGTGGTTGTTCATCTGACGGCGGATAAAAGAAACAGCATCAGCTTAAATGCATTTCTGAACAGTCCGCATAAATATACCGTAGTGCGAAAACTTAATGATCATACGCTTGCACTTTCATTAAAAGTTCGTGATGGTGTTTTGAAGGGTGAAAGCAGATTGACGGCTGTTGTTAAGGGTGGGAAATTGGAGATAGATGGAATCAGGTTTAAAATTAACCATGCGGATGAAGTTACGTTTTACCTGACGGCGGGGACCAGCTTTGTAAATGATAAAAATACCAGTGGCGATCCGAGCGCTGAAAATGTTTCTGCAATCAGGCGTTTAATTGGAAAGAGCTATCAGGAGGTGAAAACTGCACATATTCGGGACTATCAAAGTTACTATAATACTTTTTCTGTTAATTTCGGGCATAGTGAAAACGATGGCTTGAGTACCGAAAAAAGGATTGAGAAATTTGCAGATGGAAAGGATGCTGCTTTTGCTGCTCTTTTTATGCAGTATGGCCGGTATTTGCTCATTTCGAGTTCGAGGCCAGGTGGGCAGCCTTCAAATTTACAAGGCATCTGGAATGATTTGCTCAGCCCGCCCTGGGGAAGTAAATATACGACCAATATTAATCTGGAGATGAATTACTGGCCGGCAGAAGTATTGAATCTGGGAGCGATGGGACGGCCATTGTTTGCTAAAATTAAGGCCCTGGCTAAAAATGGCGCTGAAACGGCAAAAGTCCATTATCATGCGGGCGGCTGGGTGCTTCATCATAATACTGATCTTTGGAATGCTACGGCACCCATTAATGCGTCTAATCATGGTATTTGGGTTTCGGGCTCGGGTTGGCTGGTGGAACACTTGTGGGAACATTATCTGTTTACACGAGATGAAAGATTTCTAAGGGAGGAAGCCTATCCTTTAATGAAACAGGCTGCTGCTTTTTATGTGGATTTTCTAATCAAAGATCCCAAAACAGGTTGGCTGATCAGCAGTCCTTCTAATTCTCCTGAAAATGGGGGGCTGGTTGCCGGCCCTACAATGGATCATCAGATTATACGTACGTTGTTTAAGAATTGTGTAGCAGCAGCAGAGGTCTTAAATACAGATTCTGATTTTTGCAAGTTGCTCGAGGAGAAGGTTCGATTAATTGCGCCGAACCAGATTGGCCGGTATGGACAATTACAAGAATGGCTGGAGGATAAAGATGATACGACAAACAAACACAGGCATGTATCCCATTTATGGGGTGTACATCCTGGTAATGACATTACATGGCAACAGCCGGAACTGATGAAAGCCGCAAGACAATCTTTAATCTATCGTGGTGATGAGGGGACGGGTTGGAGCCTGGCCTGGAAAATTAATTTTTGGGCCAGATTCAGGGATGGCAATCATGCTATGAAGATGCTGAAAATGCTGATTAGTCCTGCTGAGAAAGGTGGTGGTGCTTATGTGAATCTGTTTGATGCACATCCTCCGTTTCAAATTGACGGTAATTTTGGGGCTGCTGCGGGAATAGCTGAAATGTTGTTGCAAAGCCATACACCATATATCGATCTGTTGCCTGCTTTACCTGATGACATCAGGAAAGGTGAAGTGAGAGGGATTTGTGCACGGGGTGCTTTTGTGCTGAATATGAAATGGGCTAATGGTGAATTGTCGGAACTTGAGGTGTATTCTAAATCTGGCGGTGATTGTCTTTTGCGTTATGGCGAAAAAATAAAAAAAATAAGCACCCAATCGGGGCTTACCTATAAATTGAATGGAAATTTGGAAATGCTGTAAGGCTTTATTTCTGTTGAAAAGATATACATAGAGATGATCGAAAAGAAGTGTTTGTTTTTTTTTATAAGTGTTTTATTGTCCTTTTCTGCTGTTGCTCAGAAAGGGGGCCGCAATATGGTTTCTTTAAATGACGGCTGGAAGTCAGTTGCAAATGATACAAACAGATCTGCTTTTGCTGGGTTTGAGCAGGCTGGTTTTAACGATCAAAACTGGAAAAGTGTTGATGTTCCACACAACTGGGACGGATACGAGGGGTATAGGAGATTGTTGCATGGGAACAGGCATGGTTATGCCTGGTACCGCCGAACATTTATGGCCCCTGGACTAAAGCAGGGAAAGAGATTTTTTCTCTTTTTTGAAGGTGTGGGTTCTTATGCAACCGTTTGGTTGAATGGTAAAAAAGTAGGCTATCATGCAGGAGGACGTACGACTTTTACTATAGATGTTACTGATGAAATCAGATTGGGTAAAGAATCTAATTTATTGGCTGTCAGGGCAGATCATCCAGCGGGTATTCAGGATCTGCCTTGGGTAGATGGGGGCTGTTCTCCCGAACGTGGATTTTCTGAAGGATCACAGCCTATGGGGATTTTCAGGCCGGTGCATTTGATCAGTACCAGCGAAGTCAGGGTTGAACCTTTTGGCGTGCATATTTGGAACGATGAAAAGGTATCAGTTCAATCGGCAATCTTGAATATGGAAACTGAGGTGAAGAACTACGGGAATACCCGGCGCCAGGTTACCATTATTAATACGTTATTAGATCAAACTGGTAAAAAAATAGTGGAATGTACCGCTGCCCAAAGCCTTTTACCAGGAAAGCAGATCCGTATAGCTCAACAGACCGGGCAAATTAAATCCGTAAAACTATGGTCTGTTGAGCAACCTTATTTATATACTCTGAAAACCTGTATCAAAGAAGGAAACCGGGTGATAGATGAGGTGGAGACTCCATATGGCATTCGCTGGATCAGCTGGCCGGTTGGATCAAATCCGGTTGATCCTAAAAGATTTTTGCTGAATGGCAAACCTGTTTTTATTAATGGAATTGCGGAATATGAGCATCTGATTGGCCAGAGTCATGCCTTTAGTCCGGAACAGATCCGGTCCAGGGTGATGCAGATCAAAGCTGCTGGTTTTAATGCTTTTCGTGATGCACACCAGCCACATAACTTATTGTATCAGACCTATTGGGATAAGCTGGGTGTCCTTTCCTGGACACAAATGGCCGCTCACATCTGGTATGATACACCCGAATTCAGGGCCAATTTTAAGTCGTTGCTAAGGGATTGGGTGAAGGAAAGACGCAATAGTCCTTCGGTCGTTTTGTGGGGCCTGGAAAATGAAAGTACATTGCCGGAGGACTTTGCACAAGAGTGTAGTGCGATTATTCGTGAACTAGACCCTACCGCATCCGCTCAAAGAAAGATCACCACTTGTAATGGAGGGAAGGGAACGGATTGGGATGTACCCCAAAACTGGACGGGAACCTATGGAGGTGATCCTCTAAGTTATGCTGACGATGTGCAAAGACAGGTGCTTATTGGAGAATATGGTGCCTGGCGTACCCTTGATTTGCATACAGAAGGTCCTTTTAATCAAAAAGGAGTTTATAGTGAAAATAATATGACTCAGTTGATGGAAACCAAAGTGAGGTTAGCAGAATCGGTCAAAGATAAAACGGCAGGTCATTTCTTCTGGCTGTACAGTTCACACGATAATCCTGGTAGGGTGCAGGGAGGTGAGGGGTTGAGGGAGCTGGATAGGGTAGGTCCGGTGAATTATAAGGGTTTGTTTACACCATGGGAGGAGCCCCTGGATGTTTTTTATATGTTCAGGGCCAATTATGCATCAGCGAAGACATCTCCAATGGTGTACCTGGTTTCGCATACCTGGCCGGAAAGGTGGTTAAAGCCAGGACGGAAAGACAGTATTACTGTTTATTCCAATTGTGAGGAGGTAGAGCTTTTTAATGATGTAAATGCTTTATCGCTGGGCAAAAGAAAACGTGGTGCCATTGGTACCCATTTTCAGTGGGATAATGTTGATGTTCAGTATAATGTGCTTTATGCCATTGGTTATGTGCATGGAAAGATTGTGGCTAAAGATTATGTGGTTTTGAATAATTTGCCAAAGGCACCGCATTTTGACGATTTTTATAAGGGGGATAAGAACCTGACTGCCGCAGAAAAAGACAATCAATATTTGTACAGGGTCAACTGCGGAGGACCTGCCTATAAGGATTATAATGGACAATGGTGGTCGGCAGACCGGCCGTTTGCCAGAGGTGGTTTTGGTTCGCAATCCTGGACTTCCGCTTTTGTGGGTATGCCGGAATTTTTTGCCAGTCAGCGGCGTACATTTGATCCGGTTAAGGGTAGTAAAGACTGGAAATTGTTCCAGGCCTTTAGGTACGGGCGCGATCAGCTCAGTTATCATTTTCCTGTGTCCGATGGGATGTATAGGGTAGAATTGTATTTCATAGAGCCCTGGTTAGGCACAGGTGGGGGGATGGATGCCAGCGGAATGCGGTTGTTTGATGTTGCGGTAAATGGCAAAACCTTGCTTAAAGATGTCGACATTTGGAAGGAAGCAGGGCATGATTCTGCCCTGAAAAAGACCATTGTGGCAGAGGTTAAGGGTGGGGAATTGGTGATTTCATTTCCCCGGGTAAAGTCTGGACAGGCTTTAATCTCTGCAATCGCTATAGCTTCCAGGGATAAGTGTATTTCTCCTGTAAAAGAAAACAGGGGTATCATTGAAGTGCCAAAGGGTATGCAGACACAGACCTGGATGGATATTGGGGATCAGCAATACACAGATGATTCAGTTACTTTTGTTGATTTGCCCTCTGCTTTATATGGGGCTGAATGGGTCAAGACAAGTCATAAACTGAATACACAGCTGCAGTTTAAGGTGAAAGCCGATGCAGATGTATATATCGCAGCGGATGTTAGGGAAGGGAAAAAGCCAGATTGGTTGAAAGATGCTGAGGATACGCATACTGTGGTTAAAAATAGTGCAGGAATTCGCTTTAGTGTCTTTCGTAAGCGTTTGCTGAACGGAGAAGTTTTTAATGCTGGCTGGAGGGATCCAGGCTCTGCGATGTATAGTATTGCGGTTGTTCCGGCGAATAATATGCAGCCTGCTTACGATCTGAAAATAATCACCAGTTATAGGGCTGCGGATGCCAGTTTATTGGGGGCGGGGCTACAGAAAGAAGTCCTGTCGGGTAAAGAACGTGTTAGTGCTAAAACATCATCTGCTGGCAGGATAGAGTGGCAAATTGGTGTAGGTGTGGCAGATATTTATTCGTTGACTTTAAAATACCATAATTCCAATGGATCCTCGCTGAAAGCGAAAATAGAGGTTTTTGCGATGGACGGAAGTATATTAAAACCAGCAGAACAAATAGAGCTTACACCAACGAAAGAGGGGAAGTGGAACTATCTCAATACCAACACCGGGACGATGATAAATGCGGGCTCTTATAAGGTGCGCCTTAGCATTTCGGACGCGGCAGGTTTGAGTATAGATGCGTTAGATGTACAATAATTCAGGTTATTCTTGTGATAAAGGTTAAAACTAGATAAGATTTTATAGCATAAAGCGAAAATATTATATTAATATAGAAACCGGCAAGTTGATATTTGCTTTAACCAAATTATAAACCAGTTAATCATCTAATGAAGGGACTCCCTGTTTTTGATCTTGTTGTAATCTTCATCTATTTAGTCGGAATGATTTTGGTTGGAATTTATTTTTCCCGTGGAAATAAAAGTTCAGAACAATTTACTAAGGCTTCCGGTCTGATCCCGGGCTGGGCTATTGGCTTATCTATCTATGCCACTTTTTTAAGTAGCAATACTTTTCTGGGCGTTCCAGGCAAGGCTTTTGGAGGCAACTGGAATGCCTTTGTATTTAGTCTTTCCATGCCCTTTGCTGCATGGGTGGCTGCCAGGTATTTTGTGCCTTTTTACAGGAGTACTGGCGAGATTTCTGCCTATACGCATTTGGAAAATCGGTTTGGTGCCTGGGGAAGGACTTATGCGGTCATTTGTTTTTTGCTGACACAATTGGCGCGCATGGGTTCTATTTTTTTTGGAATTGCATTAAGCCTGCAGGCGCTAACAGGTTATTCTATGCAGATGATTATGATTGTAATGGGAATTTGTATTGTGGTTTATACGGTAATGGGAGGGATAGAGGCGGTCATCTGGACAGAGGTGGTACAGGCGGTTGTAAAGACTTTTGGTGCCTTATTGATCTTGTATTTAATTCTTAGCAATATTCCTGGGGGAGTTTCTAAAGTTGTTCAAATTGGAAGGTCTGCAGATAAATTCAGCTTGGGTACATTCTCTCCGGATTTTTTGGGGTCTTCTTTCTGGGTGGTGTTTTTGTATGGTTTCTTTATTAACCTCAATAACTTTGGTATGGATCAGAATTATATTCAGCGTTATCATACGGCGTCGTCGTCAAAGGGGGCGTCTAAATCCATCTGGTTATGCGTTTGGTTATATGTTCCTGCTTCACTGATGTTTTTTGTGATTGGATCCTGCCTGTATGCTTATTATGAAATTAATCCGGAGCTTGTGCAGTCCATAAAACACCAGGTTGCTCTGGAGCGGTTGCCTCTTAAGGCTTCTGTAGAAGCGGTTGCCAGTATGGAGAAAGCTTTGCAGCCTGCCGATTATGGCGATAAGATTATGCCTCATTTTATGGTGACAAAAATACCGGCAGGTTTGGTAGGACTGATCGTTTCGGCCATATTGTCGGCGGCTATGAGTACCATCAGCTCTGGTATGAATTCTTCAGCTACTGTTTTTACGGTAGATATCTACAAAAGATATTTTAGACCAGACATTACAGATAAACAGCATTTGACTTTACTGCACATAGCAACAGTTGTGTTTGGCTTGCTGGGGATGGGCGCGGGTATTGCTATGATTGGTGTAAAAAGCATTTTGGATGTTTGGTGGGAGCTTTCAGGAATTTTTGCTGCTGGTATGCTCGGATTGTTTTTATTAGGTATTGTGAGTAAACAAACCCGCAATCATGAGGCTCTGATCGCTACGATGATTGGTATTATAGTGATTGTTTGGATGACTATTTCTCCGCATCTTCCGGATCAGTTTGGGCCTTTAAGAAATCCTTTAAATAAAAATATGATTATTGTAGTAGGTACCCTTAGTATCTTCCTGGTCGGGATATTCTTGACCAAAGTCAAGAATAAAATGATAAAGACGGTTCCTTAAATCCCCTTGAATAGTCTTGAAAGATCTGGTATAGGATAGAAAAAAATAGAATTAGAAAAATGGAAAACTCAGCGAAAGGGTTCATCCCGGTCATGCTTACGCCTTTTTTGGGCGATGGAAGAATAGATTTTAAGGCACTTGGAGAACTGACGGAGATGTATATAAGGGCTGGAGCATCTGGCCTGTTTGCCAATTGTCTGTCGAGTGAAATGTTTGAACTGAGCAGTGAAGAAAGACTTAAGGTTATTCAGTATGTGATAGAGGTTGTTGATGGTGCAATTCCTGTAGTTGGAACGGGTACTTTTGGAGGAAGCCTCCTTGAACAGGCAGATTTCATGAAGCGGGTGAATGATCTGGGAACAGAGGCGGTTATTATAATTACAAGTCTGCTTGCCACGAAAGAAGAAGGAGAAAAAGTTTTCAATCAGCGTGTTTTTGATCTTCTTGACCTGACATCCGAAATACCGCTGGGCTTTTATGAATGCCCTGTTCCCTACAAAAGAACGCTAACTGCAGAGC
>NZ_JAELTV010001127.1 GCF_016429005.1 Pedobacter sp. ASV19 | reverse complement strand
TCCTTCCGAATGCGTATCAGTTGCATAAAAATATTAGAAACAAAATAAAAATTTCAGATCTGGCATCTCATCAATCCGGTTTGCCTGATATAGATTTTGCAAAATTAATAGAACTAGATCCGCAGCAACCGGTAAATGGTATAACGCAGAAAACATTGAGTGATATCATCAATAATTGTACTGAACTAACAGATTATGGAAAATATCGTTATTCTACAATAGGATATACTTTGCTTGGCCAGATACTGGAAAAAGTGTACAACAAGAGTTATGATCAAATTATCAAAGGCAAAATAATAGACCCTTTAAAGCTGAAAAATACATTCACGAAAGATTTTGATGTAAAAAACAGGACAACTGGTCAGAATCCCAATGGTGGTCGTCAGGAATTCTTTAAATGGAATATTACAGCGCCTGCGGGATTAATAAAATCTAGCGCTTCTGATATGGTTACGTACTGTCTCTTATACACA
>NZ_JAELTV010001126.1 GCF_016429005.1 Pedobacter sp. ASV19 | reverse complement strand
AAACCAAAAAAGAGACTATTATTAGTGGTATTGTAGAAGGTGAACGCATAGTCGGAACAACGAAAAATACTGCAAATGGAAGTTTATTCTATACATTTGGCTCCGGAGATCTTAAAGGTCTTAAGTTGGGATCTACGTATACCCTGGTGTCCGATGTGCTTGTATAACGCATATAGTTATAGCTATAGCCCGCAATAAAGTTTAAGCCCTCAACAATAGTACCTGTGATGTCGATCTCAAGACCATCACTAGCCGTTTTCCCTGTAAATTCTTTAAGATTTGTATCCCCGTTAGGCGCGCCTTGCAAATTAAGTTCAGCTGTTTGTGCAAACCTGTTGTTGAGGATCTTGTACCAGGTTACGTTAGCTGACAATCTGCCTTCCAGAAAATCATTTTTTACACCTGCTTCAAACTGCTTAATGATAGATGGTCTCATTGGGGCATTGGTAGCCACATCGATTCCTGCGTTTGAAG
>NZ_JAELTV010001125.1 GCF_016429005.1 Pedobacter sp. ASV19 | reverse complement strand
GTGGTGGACGTATCATTGGTACACTTGGATTGACTTTTAATAATTTCTCTTTAAGAAACCTGTTTAATCTTAAAGCGTATAAACCACTTCCAAAAGGAGATGGACAGAAGTTGAGCTTACGTGGTCAGACCAATGGTAAACAATACCAGTCGTATAGCTTCTCATTCACTGAACCATGGTTAGGTGGTAAAAAACCGGTAAGTTTTGGATTAAGTGCTTTTACTTCTCTTTCTTCAAATGGTGGAACCGGGATCTATGGTGTGGATGAATCCAGTCCTCAGTATTCTAAGATTCGTTTAAACGGGATAACTGTAAGTTTGGGTAGAAGGTTAAACTGGCCGGATAACTATTTCCAGCTAACACAATCTATCAACATTCAACAGTATATTCTGAACAATTATCCAGGTTACAAATTTAGTACGGGTACTTCTTACAACTTTAACTTAACGCAAGAGCTAAGCAGGGATTCAAGGG
>NZ_JAELTV010001124.1 GCF_016429005.1 Pedobacter sp. ASV19 | reverse complement strand
GCTAACGTTCGTCGGCAGCGTCAGATGTGTATAAGAGACAGATTATAAGGTAATCAGGTTGTTTGAGATAGGTTCCATAATCTTGTATAACACCAAAGTGAAAAACGTTTATTTCATTTATTATTACGGTGTAAGAGATATAGAACAAGAGCAAATAGGCCAAAAGAAAGCTCTATTTTTAACCAGTTATTGCCAAATTCTCCCAATGGACCATTTGCCCATATGGTAATTATTCTAGAAAGGGCATACAGTAACCAAAACATGGTAAAAAAGAGCGTACCACGTTCAGGATTTTTAAAGGCAATTACTGCACTTACCCCTATCAAAGAAATTCCAGTACCACCATAGACCCCCCGAATAGAACCTGTCTCTTATACACATCTCCGAGCCCACGAGACAGGCAGCTCTCTCTCGTATGCCGTCTTCTGCTTGAAAAGGGGGGGGGGGGGGGGGGGGGGGGGGGGGGGGGGGGGG
>NZ_JAELTV010001123.1 GCF_016429005.1 Pedobacter sp. ASV19 | reverse complement strand
CCCCCCCCCCCCCCCCCCCCCCCCCCCCCCCCCCCCCCCCCCCCCCCCCCCCCCCCCTTTCTCCACCCTCCGCCCACCACCGAGATCTACACCGGCTAACGTTCGTCGGCAGCGTCAGATGTCCCCCCCCCCCCCGCATTGGGATTGAGCTTTCTGGCAATACTGTTGGCTCTGAATTCCACATACTTCATCTTATCCTCATTGCCCAATAATGTAAACATACATTTGTAATCAAACCTAGAGCGCAGTTCTGGCGAGATCCTTTTCTTATAATCCTCCTTAGAGATATTGGAGGTGAAGACAATAATGAAGCCATTTAGATCTAGCTCCTGTCCTTGTGAACCTGTCATCCTCCCACCTGTCTCTTATACACATCTGACGCTGCCGACGAACGTTAGCCGGTGTAGATCTCGGGGGTCGCCGTGGAGTTAAAAAGGGGGGGGGGGGGGGGGGGGGGGGGGGGGGGGGGGGGGGG
>NZ_JAELTV010001122.1 GCF_016429005.1 Pedobacter sp. ASV19 | reverse complement strand
GGTATTAACACGTTGGCATCAGTCAAGCGACCCAAATATAGTCCAAAAATACACTACGTTATCCGCAAATAATTCTTTAAATACAAATGTTAAAAGTTATGGAAATGTTTCTATTACTGATGCTTCTTATATCAAGCTTAGGAATATAGCTCTAGCATATACAATTCCTAAAAGTTTAATCTATGCTTTAAAAATAAAGAATGCGGCCATAAGCCTTCAAGGACAGAATGTATTTACTTGGACCGACTACATTGGTCTTGATCCTGAAACCTCGGGCTTCAATCTACCTCCATTACGATCTATTGCGCTAGCACTAAACATCACATTATAAGCCTACCAATATGAAATACAATCAACTAAAAATTATATCATTAATAATTATATGCTTATTTTTCTCTTGTAAACAATTTCTTGAAATCGATCCTCTCAAAAGTAGTTTGGTTCAAGAAACAGTCTTTAAAAATGACGATCAGGCT
>NZ_JAELTV010001121.1 GCF_016429005.1 Pedobacter sp. ASV19 | reverse complement strand
GGTATGGCTAATCAAAGGGGCTGGTAAGGGACAAGGAGGAACTAAAGGATCAGCATGGGTGAACCAAAAAGGTGTTCGAGTTTCTACAAACTCAAAATCACTTAATAAAATGAACACCGGCAACCGCCATGGAAAAGATTTTATAAATCCAATAGTAGCAAACGAACTACCTAAACTTGCTGATATTGTGGCAAACTTTAAAGCAGATCAGGTGATAAAAGCTATTCAGATAAAGTAATTTTCATTAGTTTAGTGTAAATTAAACTAACGTTATGAGAATAGTATTTACAATTGTTATCCTTTTTATTTTTAATTCAACAACATTTGGACAAAAGGCATTTGTTGACAGTACAACCAAGAAAATAACTTACAGTGAAATAATAGAGGTATCCGGTGACAAATCTACCTTATTCAATAGCTGTCTCTTATACACATCACCCAGCCCCCGATACACACAACAGCGGCCCCTATACCGA
>NZ_JAELTV010001120.1 GCF_016429005.1 Pedobacter sp. ASV19 | reverse complement strand
CGAGTATTTATGAGGGCTGGATGGTCTTGAATGAGGTGAATGGAAAGGCCCGATTAGACATGATCTCTAAAGTTGACAATGTATATGGCCCTATTACAGATGTTTTGGGACGTACCGGTTCAGAGCTTGTGCTTCAGGGTAAGCCGCTGAATGTTACCTGCTATGGATATAATTTTACAACTTATGGTATTTATGTATCTACAGACCAGTCAACTAACAGGATCGATCCGGAAACATTTAAATGGAAAAAGACCTTTAACCTGGCTTATGAAATGGTAAGCAATGTTGGAGAAGGTTTCCACGCTGATTTTTTCTCGCCCGTAAAAGAGAATACAGGAACCTCTTATATGTATTCTGGTGGCAATGTTTATTATTATTATTATATATATAATATTCATTATGGTGTACCAATCAATTTGGTTAATGGAGAAGTAACTCCTTTTAGACCAGCTCCATTTGTTGCTGCAGCTATGGAC
>NZ_JAELTV010001119.1 GCF_016429005.1 Pedobacter sp. ASV19 | reverse complement strand
CTCAGGAATCTCCGCATTTATGAATTCCTTGAAAATCAGAGGGAGCTATGGTCTGTTAGGAAACGATCAGATTCCAAACTATTCTACCATTAACGGAATTACCAATAACCTGAACTTTCTCACCAATGGTGGGATGATACTGGGATCTATTCCCAGCGGAACCGCTTCTCCTCAGAATTTAAAATGGGAACAAACAAAGACAGCCGATGCTGGTCTTGATGCTGCATTCTTAAATGGCAGACTTTCGTTGGTATTTGACTGGTTTAATAAAACATCAAGCGGCGTATTGCTTGCCGTTCCAATACCACCAAGTGCAGGTATCAATGGTACACCAACCGTAAATGCAGGTACAGTAAATAATAAAGGCATAGAGCTGGCTTTAGACTATTCAGGTACTGCTGGCGAGCTTAATTATAAAATCTGTCTCTTATACACATCTGACGCTGCCGACGAACGTTAGCCGGTGTAGATCTGGGG
>NZ_JAELTV010000113.1 GCF_016429005.1 Pedobacter sp. ASV19 | reverse complement strand
CCCCCCCCCCCCCCCCCCACCCCCCCCCCCCCCCCCCCCCCCCCCCCCCCCCCCCCCCCCCCCCCCCCCCCCCCCCCCACAAAATCTCTTTTTTACGTTCGTCGGCAGCGTCAGATGTGTATAAGAGACAGATTTTTCCTTTCTCTTCCCATGCGGTGAGCAAGTAATGAACCAGTAAACTACCGGTCTGGTTGCCGTTTAGGAGTACCCATTCATTATTATTGTTTTTAACAGCAATTCCTACACGGTCTGCATCCGGGTCTGTAGCCAGTACAAGGTCTGCATCAATTTCCGCTGCTTTTTTAAGTGCAAGTGTCATCGCTTCTTTTTCCTCCGGATTTGGATAAACTACGGTTGGAAAATTACCATCTGGTTTACTTTGTTCTTCCACCACAGTCAGGTTGGTGAAGCCAAACTGGGCCAGAGCTTTAGGAACCAAAGTGATCCCGGTACCATGGATAGGAGAGTAGACAATTTTCAGGTCTTTTTGTCTGGATATGGCTTCTGGAGAAACAGACAAAGCTGTAATCCTGTCCAGGTAAAGTTGATCGATATCTTCGCCGATCAGTTCAACATTGCTGTCGATGCGGTCAAATTTAACTTCGTCGATACTGGTGATTCTGGCCACTTCATTCATCACCTCTTTGTCGTCAGGGGAAGTGAATTGACCTCCGTCATTTCCATAGGCCTTGTATCCATTATATTCTTTTGGGTTGTGCGAAGCGGTGAGCATGACACCACTTTTGCAGCCCAGTTCACGTATGGCAAAAGAAAGTTCTGGTGTAGGTCTTAATTCTTTGAAAAAATAGACATGGATTCCGTTTGCTGAAAAAACATCTGCTGTTATTTTTGCGAAATAGTCGGAATTGTTCCGGCTGTCATGAGCTATGGCTACTTTAATTTGCTCGCCAGGGTATTTTTTTGACAGGTAATTGCTTAATCCCTGTGTAGCCGTACCAATGGTATATTTGTTGATCCGGTTGGAACCAGCGCCCATAATCCCTCTTAATCCTCCTGTTCCAAATTCCAGGTTGCGATAAAAAGCATCCGTCAATTCAGTATACGCTTCTTTATCTAATAACTGCTGGATGTCGTTTTTTGTCTGCTGATCGTAACTTCCATTAAGCCATTGGTTTATGGTGTTTAGTGTTGAGGATTCTAACTGCATATATTTAGTTTGTCTTTTTTAAAATTTTACTCTTTAACAAATTCTTTAGTAGGATGTTTTGCTGGAAGGCCCGAAACGCGCTGTTTCCAAATTTTATTTTGCTTATATCCTTATTATTAACGCTGTTTTAGTTATTTTCACGCCCTGATAGAAATTCATCCAAATTATGCAATTAATTAGGAATTTTTTCTGTCATGAATAACAAAAATATAAATATTACCCTATAGAATGGCTTTATAACCATCGAAAATGCAATTTTAAATTAAACGAAAAAACAACCCCAAAAAAAATGAAGATATTAAAGTTTGGAGGAACTTCCGTTGGAAGCCCTGAGCGGATGACTAAGTTGCTGGATATCATTAATCCCGCAGAAGAACAAATTGTGGTTTTATCAGCGGTGTCTGGTACCACCAATAGTTTAGTAGAAATCTCTGGCAAACTTTTAAAGGAAGACAAACAAACGGCGTTAACTTTGATTAACGCCCTACATCAAAAATATAATGCATTTGTAATTGAATTGTTGCCTGAGGGTGATTTCAGACAACAAGGACAGGAAGTGGTAGATTATCATTTCGGTTTCCTGGCTTCTTTGGTCAATGATATTTTTACGCCAATTGAAGAAAAAGTTGTTCTGGCACAGGGTGAGCTGTTGTCTACTACCTTATATCATATCTATTTAAAATCTATCGGTGTTGCTTCAGTATTGCTTCCAGCCTTAGATTTTATGAAGATAGACGAAGACAATGAGCCGGATATTGCTTTTACGACTAAAAACCTGACCCCATTACTGGAGCAGCATAAAGGAAATACACTGTTTATTACCCAGGGTTTTATTTGCAGGAATAGTTTTGGTGAAGTGGATAACCTGAGAAGAGGGGGTAGTGATTATACCGCTTCTTTATTGGGCGCGGCAATTATGGCTGAAGAAGTACAGATCTGGACGGATATCGATGGAATGCACAATAATGATCCGAGGATTGTGAAAGGAACCAAGCCGATTTCTCATCTTTCTTTTGATGAGGCGGCAGAGCTGGCCTATTTTGGCGCAAAGATTCTTCATCCGCAATCGGTTTTTCCTGCACAAAAATACAAGATTCCTGTTCGGCTTTTAAATACGATGGAGCCTAAAGCATTAGGTACATTGATTTCTGCAGCTAGTGAAAAGGGTAAAATTAAATCTATTGCAGCTAAAGATGGTATTACGGCGATTAAGATCCAGTCAAGCCGGATGTTGCTGGCTTATGGATTTCTAAGAAAAGTATTTGAGATTTTTGAGCGTTACAAAACGCCAATCGATATGATCACAACTTCTGAAGTGGCAGTATCTTTAACGATAGATTTTACAGATCATCTGGATGAAATTGTAAAGGAGTTACATGCATTTGGTACGGTAGAGTTGGATAAAGATCAGTCAATTGTTTGTGTTGTGGGTGATTTTGGCGCTGAAAAGCATGGTTATGCTTCCAGAGTATTGGATGCTTTAAAACATATTCCAATACGGATGATCTCTTACGGAGGGAGTAACTATAATATTTCATTGCTGATCAATACCGGCGATAAAACTGAAGCATTGAGAAGTTTGCATAACCGTTTATTTGAATAAGAATAACCGGCAGGTCATTTCTTTCTCAGGTAAGTGATGATGGCGATAAGAATAAAGACGAGTATGATAAAGAACCTGGTTCTTCTGTCATACTCTTTTCTACTGATCTTGTGCCGTTGCAGATCGAAATAGTTGCCTATATAAATCAATGACAATCCAATTAAACAAAATATAATCAGATATTTAAACATTATGTTTTCTAATAAAGATATTACCCATTTTGCAAATATAGAGACGCCATTCTATTATTATGATCTTACCTTACTGCAAAATACATTAGATACCTGCGCTCAGGCTGCAAAGGTGTATAATTTTCATGTGCATTATGCCATGAAAGCTAATTTTAATCCAATGGTATTGGAAAAAATCAAATCAACAGGCTTTGGTGCAGATTGTGTGAGTGGTGGAGAGGTGAAAAAAGCTATTGAGATCGGTTTTGATAGGAGTAAGGTGGTTTTTGCCGGCGTCGGTAAGTCAGATAAAGAGATTAACGATGCCCTTGATCAGGATATTTTCTGCTTTAATGTAGAATCTATTCAGGAATTAGGGGTAATTAATGAGCTTGCGGCCAAACGTGCGAAGAAAGCAAGGGTGGCCATTCGCATTAATCCGAATGTGGATGCACATACGCATCATAACATTACTACCGGATTGGATGAGAATAAGTTTGGGATCAATTCCTGGGACTTATCTGACTGCGCAGAAACTTTAAAGCAATGTGAACAACTGGAATTTATCGGTATTCATTTTCATATCGGTTCGCAGATTACAAATCTGGACGTGTATAAAAACCTTTGTGTAAGGGTCAATGAGTTTGCAACGTGGTTTGAAGAGCGCGGCTTTTTAGTTAAGGTGCTGAATGTTGGCGGTGGTTTAGGTATTGATTACCATAACCCAGATCAGCAGATTCCTGATTTTGAGGCTTATTTTAAGATATTTAACGATTTTCTGGAGGTGAGAAGCAATCAGGAGGTTCATTTTGAGCTTGGACGTGCTTTGGTTGGACAATCGTCTTCACTGATTAGTAAGGTTTTGTATGTAAAGAACGGTAAGAAGAAAAATTTCATTATTCTGGATGCGGGTATGACGGAACTGATGCGTCCGGCTTTGTATCAGGCTTATCATAAGATTGAGAATTTAACCAGGCAGGGTGTAAGTGATAATTCCATTAAGTATGATGTGGTTGGCCCGATTTGCGAGAGTACGGATTGCTTTGGTAAAGAAGTGGAATTGCGGGAAACGAGCAGGGGTGACCTTATTGCGCTGAGGAGTACAGGAGCTTATGGCGAAGTCATGGCCTCACATTATAACCTCCGTGAAAATGTAAATGTAGCTTATAGCGAATAGGCTTGTTTGAAAAATCAATATACTCTTCGAGGACTGGACTCCTTGCCCCGCTGCGCTCTTGCGGCAAGGCGCCCTGAGGTCCTCTCAGAGTATATTGATTTTTTTTGTTGCCTATAGCGATTCGCATATAAGCAATATTTAATTTTTCTCTTCGATTTGAGGGAGTAAGACCGTTAGTTGGTTGCTTATGAATTATGGTGAAAGCGATTTTTGCGTCTTTACTCTGCGCCATGCATGGATTCCCCGCCTTTGTTACTAAGCGTCTTCAAAAAAATAAGGATACATTTTCAGGACCTCAGGGGGCTTTGCCACAAGAGCGAAGCGGGGCAAAGACTCCAGTCCAGAAAATGTATCCTTATTTTTTCGGTCCAGCTTAGAACCCCTCTTTTTACTCTTCTTCGAAGAAATCCTGCAGGCCACCAAAGTAATGTTCACTTAAGCCGCCGGTAAAGTCATCATAATCTTCTTCAGGAATATTGGTTTGTACAAATTCAAGAGAAGTACCTTTCTTATCCGGGTGCAGTTTGATAGTTACAATGGAGGGTTCATTATCTTCTCCGAAATACCATTGCTGTACAATTTTCTTTCCAGGGTCAAATTCAATGTTCTTACCTACGATGTCACCATCCCAGAAGGAAAACTCTGTTCCGGCTTCTTCTGTGAATTCAACTTCTGCACCAGTCCAGAGCTGAATGCTTTGCTCTTTGGTCAGTGCCAGATAAACTTCTTCGGGAGGAGCGGGGAAACTATAGTATTTTTTAAACGTTTTCATTGATATATGTATATTCTCTGTTGTTCTATTTAAATGCGTTCAGACCAGTTACATCCATCCCGGTGATCAACAGGTGGATGTCATGTGTGCCCTCATAGGTAACTACTGATTCCAGGTTCATCATATGGCGCATAATGGAGTATTCACCTGTGATTCCCATTCCACCGAGCATCTGCCTTGCATTTCGGGCAATGTCCAGGGCAATTTCAACACTATTTCTTTTGGCCATGGAAATTTGTTCGGCTGAAGCGCGGTTTTCACTTTTTAAAACACCCAAACGCCAAACCAGTAACTGGGCTTTAGTGATTTCAGTGACCATTTCGGCCAGTTTCTTTTGCTGGAGCTGGAAGCCGCCGATAGGTTTTCCAAATTGCACACGCTCTTTGGCATAGCGCAGTGCAGTATCGTAACAATCCATAGCTGCACCTAAAGCACCCCAGGCAATACCATATCGGGCTTGGTTTAAACAGCCCAACGGCCCTTTTAGCCCTCGGATGTCAGGAAATAGATTTTCTTTCGGGATCTTAACATTGTCAAAGACCAGTTCGCCGGTGGCCGAAGCCCTTAAACTCCATTTATTGTGGGTTTCTGGTGTGCTGAACCCCTCCATGCCGCGTTCTACAACCATACCTCTGATTTTACCCGTTTCGTCTTTTGCCCAAACAACAGCGATATCTGCAAAAGGGGCATTGGAGATCCACATCTTTGCACCATTTAAAATATAGTGATCGCCATTTTCTTTGATATTGGTCACCATTCCACCAGGATTGGAACCGTGGTCTGGTTCTGTCAGGCCAAAGCAGCCCATCATTTCGCCCGTGGCCAGCTTTGGTAAGTATTTTTTACGTTGTTCTTCAGTTCCATAAGTGTATATAGGATACATAACCAGAGAGCCCTGTACAGAAGCCGTAGAACGAATGCCCGAGTCGCCACGCTCTATTTCCTGCATCAGGATGCCATAAGCTATATAATCAAGGCCTGCACCACCATATTCTACGGGAATAGTAGGTCCAAACGCGCCAATTTCACCAAGGCCTTTGATCAGGTGTTTCGGGAATTCTGCTCTTTGGGCAAAGTCTTCAATAATTGGGCTCACCTCTTTTTTGACCCAATCACGTGCAGTAGAACGGATCAGTTTATGTTCATCAGACAACAGTTCGTCCAGAAGATAATAGTCAGGAGCTTCGTAAAGGTCTTTCTTTGCAGATGTATTCATATGTACAAATATTTGGTTCCGCTATCTTTTTCTATGTTTAATTAAATCAATTGATTTATTAGGATAGTTACGTCCAAAGTTAATAATTTAGCGGAATGGGCTGCTAAAAGCGTCCGAAAATTTAATTTTGCTGCAAAACAAAGAAATGTTGGTACAAACTGTTGCACTTAAAGATGTGAAATTCTATGCTTTACATGGGTATTATCCAGAAGAGCAATTGACTGGAAACCACTTTTTAGTCAGTATTGAGGTCACTTTTAACCACTCGGGTGATACAGAGAATTTGCTCCATACTGTAAATTACGAAGTATTGAATACGATTATGAGAGAGGAAATGGCCAATACGCAGAAAATGCTCGAAACGGTAGTGAAAAAAATGCTGGACAGGGTATTGGAGAGCTATCCGTTTTTGCTCAGCATTGAGGTTGGGATTAAAAAATTGCATCCCCCAATGCCAGGAGAGATTAACCACTCCTTTGTACAGTTGCGTTATACAGCAGAATAAATCTGCCAGATGGCAGAACATGAATGTAAAATTTATAAAATCAAATACAAACCCTGATGTCCTATACTAAAATCACACCTGATTTTCTTTTGAAACTTAAAGAAGCTGTCGGTGCTTCCAACGTTTTTACAGATGAAGAATCTTTGGGTAACTATGCGCATGACGAAACCGAAGATCTTAAATATTACCCGGAAGTTGTGGTAAAGCCTTTAGATACGGCAAGTGTTGCTGCCTTACTTAAAATATGCAATGAACACCATGTTCCTGTAACACCAAGGGGTGGAGGTACCGGTCTGAGTGGAGGTGCCTTGCCGGTTTATGCAGGTGTATTGTTGTCTATGGAAAAATTTAAGGCGATCATTGACATTGATACAGAGAATTTGCAGGCTATTGTAGAGCCGGGTGTTATTACAGAAGAGTTTATGAATGCGGTAGCTGAAAAGGGTTTGCTGTATCCTATAGACCCTTCCAGTAAGGGATCTTGTTTTATTGGTGGTAATGTTGCACACGGTTCAGGCGGTCCAAGGGTGGTAAAATATGGAACAATAAGAGAGTATATCTTAAACCTGGAAGTAGTATTGCCTACAGGAGAGGTGATCTGGACCGGAGCAAACACTTTAAAATATGCATCAGGCTACAATCTGACTCAATTAATGATTGGTTCTGAAGGTACATTAGGCGTGGTGACCAAAATTGTGACTAAACTGATTCCAAGGCCTACGCAAAATGTATTGATGATGGCCTCTTTTACTAAAAATGAAGATGCCTGTGCGGCTGTTTCTGCAATTTTCAGGGCAGGGATTACGCCCTCTGCCCTGGAGTTTATGGAGCGTAAAGGGGTGGAATGGGTAATTAAATACGATGACATCAAGTTTGATCTTAAAGATGAAGTGAATGCATTTTTGATGATGGAGTTTGATGGGGATGACCTGGATACCATCTTTAAGGATTGTGAAAAAGCAAATCTGGTACTTGAGAACTTCAATTGTACAGATGTGTTATTTGCAGATACCGCTCAGCAAAAAGATGATTTATGGAGAATCAGGAGAACAATGCCAGAGTCCGTGAAATCCAATTCCATTTATAAGGAAGAAGATACCGTAGTACCAAGAGCTGCTTTACCTAAGCTCATTGCAGGCATTAAGGAAATTGGAGGACGTTATGGTTTTGAGAGTGTTTGTTACGGACATGCTGGAGATGGAAACCTGCACGTAAATATCATTAAAGCAGGTATGAGTGATGAAGACTGGAAGAGTAAACTTAAAGATGGTATTGTAGAGATTTTTGAGTTGACCAGTGCACTGGGTGGTACTATTTCCGGAGAGCACGGAATTGGACTTGTTCAAAAAGAGTTTATGCCAATTAAATATAGTGAGGTCCACTTAAATCTGATGCGGAGCATTAAGAAAGTGTTTGATCCAAATGGTATTTTAAATCCTGGTAAAATATTTTAGATTGTATTCAAGATTCCGGAATGTCATCCGGGATCTTGAAATTCTATTTAGTTGTTGTTCAACTGTTCAAAAACAATCATTTTATTCTTTTCGTTTTCAGGTATTTCAGTAGCTGCCTTGGTTTGATAATCAAAGGCAACGCATATTGTTTTACCTTTGCTGCAGATCAGTTCCGTATTGTTGGTCGTTTTTACAATAATGTATTCCAGATCAAAGCTCGTCTTCCCAATCCGCGAGGTACGTACATAGATATGAACCTTATCTTCTAATAAAATAGGGTGAATATAATCCAGGCTGGCTTGCGCAATCACGACACCGGTTTTCTTCCAATCCCATTTAATAGCCTGTTTCCAGTATTTGGCTCTGGCGATCTCCAGATAGGTAAAGTACACCGCATTATTTACATGACCCATCATATCATAATCTGCAAAGCGCAGTTCTAATGTCGTTTTGTACTTGAATAAATCCAATTCATTCATTTTTACTGCCTTTTTGTCTGTTTGTTTTTCTTTTGAATGCCATAATGTCTTAAATATCATAAAAATAGGGATTGGTATGAGTGTTGAACAATGGGAGATATACGATTAAAATAAAAAGTTTAAAATTAAATAACAGGAGAAATAGCAATGACACTAGTAAAATTTAACAACAGAACCAGAAACAACGCACCTTATTTTAACAACATTTTTGACTCATTGTTTAACGAAGCGTTAAATAAAAACTTAAACGTGAATAAAATTCCTGGTGTTAACATCTTAGAATCTGATGCAGATTACAAAATTGAACTTGCGGCACCAGGTTTAAACAAAGAAGATTTTCAAATCAATTTGAAAAAAGACACACTTTCTGTATGGGCAGAGAAAAAAGTAAGTGAAGAAGATAAAAAAGAATATACCCGCAGAGAGTTTGATTATTTCTCTTTCGCAAGATCATTTGTATTACCAGAAAGCGTAGACGGAGATAAGATCAGTGCAGAATACACCAATGGTATTTTAAACATTACTATAGGTAAGAAAGACGAAAGTCAATCACAAAGCAAAGAAATTAAAGTTTCATAATTTGGTTTAGATAGGGTTGTAAGGGGTTGCCGGATGGTAACCCCTTATTTTTTTGTGAATTTTTCTGTTGTCTAGAAATTAAACGCGGCGGATAGTCTGGCAAACCTGCCCAAAATCGGGCGTGCATAATAGATAGATCCAGGAGCCGTGGTAATCCGCGGATTTCCCTCGGTTAACCCGATCGTATTGGTTAAGTTAGAACCATCTATAGCGAAGCGCATTTTGTTTACTTTCAGGGAAACACCTGCATTCAGTACATCAAATCTTGGTAGGGCAAAGACATTGGCATTGTCAGAATATTTTTTGCCAAAATGATTCACCTCAGCATAGATGGTCAAGGCCTTGGTAATGTTGTACGAAGGGCGTATTGTGCCATAGAAACTCGGGATTCTGCGTACTTTGTTTCCGTTGTAATCAAAACCATTGCCCGAGAAATCTCTGAATTTTGGATCCTGAATCGTAGCATTTAAAGTGAGGCTAAAATCGCCGGCATTGAGCTGACCTTCCAGTTCCAACCCGAGGTTTTTGGCTTTGGCAAATTTATTTTCTGAAGTACCGTTGGCCAATACATCTGTAAAGGCGATATTGTCGAGGTTCATATAGAAAGCATTGGCAAAGAAAGCATATTGCTGGCCCTGATATTTGTATCCGAGTTCAAACTGGTTGATAATAGTTGGTTTTAATGCTGTTAAATTGCTGGCATTATCAAAATAGGACTCTTCCAAAGGAGAGCGGAATCCATTGCTGTACCGGATGTAGGTAGCCATATTATCGGAAAATTTATAATTTGCGGCGGCGCTTCCGGATAAGCGGTTAATGTTATATTTCCAATATTGGTAAGGACCACTGATGTTGGTAATGGAATTGTCTGCGGTGGTGCTTTTGAAATCAAAACCTGTATTGTTGCTGTTGTCAAGGCTTTGGGCTACAGACTGCGTAGCCTTGTAGCCACTATACCTGTCCATGTCAAAGCGTAATCCCAGATCGAAGGTCAGGTTTTCATTTGCTTTAATCTGTGCATTTCCAAAAACAGCATTGACATCTCCTTTGGTCTGTGCCTGACGGGTTAAAAATGAAATATCTGCAACACCGTTATAGGTTCTGGAGTAATTGCTACTTCCTGCAGGTACCGATTTATCCACCAGGTTTAGTAGTTGTGGATTGTCGGATACGCTGACGAGCAGGTTGCTCCAGTTCCATTGCTGATTGGAAGTCCAGTTGGAGTAATAATAACCAAGCGAAAGGGTCGTTTTGTCATTTTTGTAATCAAACCTCAGGTTGTTGGCAAAGTTTCTCATTTGCTTGTCAATGGCCCAATACCCCACCTTGGCTACCAAAGCCGGGTTTACTACAGCGCCTGTGCCGGCATCTGTATATTCGGGGTTCAGTACCGGGAAAGAAGCCCCTGCAGAGGTGGTATAGCCTTTGGCAAAATCAGCTGCAGTTTGTGGCTCTGCCCCCGGGAATATGGCTGTATATTGCATATTGATATTGGTATACCTCATGTTGTTGTTTACACTAAAGCCACGGCCTAAATCAGTTTTGAATTCTGCACCATACGCATTAACAACAGGATGGACGCCATCTTCCAGGTTCCTGTTATAAGTTCCCCCGCCCAATTGCGGTACGCTTAACTGGCTGAAATTTCTGGAAGTCAATGTTCCCGTATTTGGATTAAAGCCATCGATACCTTTAGGATGGTCTTTGTCTGTTAAAGGGATTGGAAGTAAGAAAAGGTTTCTGTCATCCAGTCTTTTGTAAGAGAGTTTGATGTAACCATTATCGAGGTTGTATTTCAGGTTCATTTTGAACTGACCACCATCATTTGCTTTAAAACCTGGGTTTCTGACTCCGTTTTCTGTTCTGTAAAAACCACCAATATTGTAAAATAATTTATCCGGAATGATGGCTCCGCCAATATTTAGGTCTGTTCTGAAGAGTCCGGATGTGCCTGTACTGAGTTTTAAAGTTCCGCCGAAGTCATTGCTACCCGTCTTGGTGATGAAATTGATGATACCTCCCGGAGCATTGGTGGCAAATATAGAGCCTGATCCCCCTCTTAAAGCCTCCATTCTGGAGATGGTCTCGTCTACGCGCAGCCAATTGTCTGCATTGGCAAATTGTAAAGCCCCGTCTTCAAATACAGGCATACCGTCTTCCTGAACCTGTACAAACTCATAAGCTCCTGCAGAGGGGATGCCTCTGGCAAAGAGGTTATTTCCAACCTCGCCACCAGATGTCTCTACAACAAAACCAGGTACATGTTTTAATAAATCAGCTGCACTGGAAGGAGCAAGTTGCTCAATATTTTTGCTGTTGAAGCTGGAAATGGCCACACTGGATTCGATTTTTTTTAAGGCATTGGTGCTTCCGGTAATCACAACAGAATTGAGTTCCATAAGGTCTTCCAGCAGAACGATGTTTAGTGGGCCACCAGCATTAGTGATGGTTTGTTCAACCGGTTTATAGCCTATAGCACTGACCACAAGAATCTTTCCTGCCGCTGCGTTTAAGGCAAATTTTCCCGCCTGGTCTGTGGAGGTGCCGGTTTTGGATCCTTTAATGGTCACCGTTGCGCCGGGAATAGGCTGACCGTTTTTATCCACAACGGTACCTGATACCGTTTCTGTTTTTTTAAGATATGCAGTCCCCGGACTGCTTTTTGCCAGCTCTGCATCGCTGAGGATACAGAGAAGTAAAAGAAATAATAAAGGTCTGTTCATAATTTGTTTTATTAATTGGTTAGTGTTGATGTTTCATTTTAAGGTAAACTCCATTGGTCCATCCAAAACCATCCTGGTTTGGATATTCGCCACCAGTTGCAGTTAAGTCTATATTTTCTACATTGTATTTTTCAGAAATCTTTCCTGTATCTGCAAAGTGTTTTTCAATAAGGCCTGTCCATCTGGAGCGGATCTTCTCTGCCAGATCATGGTGCCCGTAGTTTAGAAGCCCTTTATAGGCCACCCATTGGAGTGGTGCCCAGCCGTTTGGAGCATCCCATTGCTGTCCGGAGGAGTTCAGCGTGGTGAGCAGACCACCTTCTTTAAGGAAGTTGCGTTCCAGCTTTTCGGCAATGGCATCAGCTTCTTCCTGGTTCGAAATGCCTACAAACAAGGGATAGGCGATTGCTATGGAGTGAAAGTTGGTTTGACGCTCAGCTGAACGCAGATAATCGAAATAGGTCTGTATCGAATCTGACCACAAGTATTTCCGTATACTTTGTGCACGACACGTTGCTTTTTTGTGGAAAATATCGGCATTGCCGACGTTTCCGTTCATTCGCTCTGCCTTTTCTATGGTTTTTTCCAAATGCCAGAGCAGGGAATTCAGGTCTACTGGAATGATATCAGTTGTATATGCGGTTTCCAGATTTTGGTGGTCTTTGAACCATCTGCTGGAAAAATCCCAACCCGATTCGCAAGCTGCCCTGATATGGAGACAAATGTTCTTCTCTCCCTGTCTCATGGTTTCTGTATCTTCCAGGTAGCTTTCGGGTCTTGGTTTGTTTAGCTGATCATAATAGCGGTTCAGCAGATCGCCATTGGGCATCATCACCAGATGTTGTTCGGTGTGGTTTTGAAGATTCAGGTGGTTTTCCCCGGCCATCCAGAAAGCATATTCTTTAAGTAGCTGCGGCAGATAATGCTGGTAAACTGCATTCCCCTTTTCTTCGCTGAGCAATTCGATCATATGGGAAAAGAATGGAGGTTGTGAGCGGCTTAAAAAATAAGTGCGGTTTCCATTGGGAATGAAACCAAACTGATCAATCAGATAGGCAAAGTTCTCTATCATACTTTCTATCAGGTCTATTCTTTTGGAAACCTGCAGGCCGAGCATAGTAAAATAACTGTCCCAGTAAAAACATTCACGGAAACGCCCTCCGGGGACGACAAATTTTTCAGGCAGAGCAAGGAGAGAGCCATGATGATCGGCTGCGGTTCTTGTTAAAACATCCCAGAGGCTGTGAATATGGTATTCAATGCCCTTGCTGACCTCGCTTTTGAAATGACTGGCTTCTGTTTTAGGTGCCAGGAAATTTTCTGCAACGAAAGCTTTCAGGTCAAAGCCCAAAGTATGATATTGAGTTCTATACTCGCTGAGAATTTCTGTTACGGGCCGTTTTGGAATACAATCCGGAAAGGTTTTCTGGTCTGGAAAGACAGCACTCATCTGTACAACTGTAAAGAGTTCTTCCAGTTCTTCTACAAACAGGGATGGGCTATGTGGACTATTTTGGTGCATTGTTTTCTTTATTAATTCGGGCGGCGCTTCTTGTTCTTTTGAAGATAAAAAGAGCTATGGTGAGTAAAGTGAGTGGTACAAGGGAAAAATAAAATGCACTTTGACCGCCATAATGCTGGAAAATATAGCCGGTGATCAGAGAACCTAAGGAACCTCCAAGTGCAGAGAATACAACGATCAGTCCAGACATCGCACCATGTTTTTCTTTGGGCAGTGCGGCCAGAATTACCGAATTGACGGCTGGATAAATCGGTGCAAGAAAGAAACCAATCAGTGGAAAGATATAAGCAGACAAAGGAACGTCAGCCCAAACATGTATTTGGTGGCCGCTTTCTGCTTTGGCCAGGGGCAACGCTATTAAAACCAGACAGGCCGCCGCGATCAGGCAAGTGGTTAAGGCAATATGCCAGGATATTTTTTTAAGTATGATTCCGGCCAGAAAACGACCGATTGCTGTAGAAGCGGCCATAATTCCCGCCATCAGAACACTGAAGGAAGAGGGCAAATGCAACACTTTATTGTTAAATGTTGGCAGCCAGCTCATGATACTTTGTTCAATAAGTACATAAAGAAAGGCGCAAATCACAAAGGAAACGACCAGTGGAAGAACCAGGAGTTTGAGCATATCCGAAAAAGACTGCTCGGCTTTAAGTAATTCAGCAGGTCTGGCTTCTGATTCGTTAAGCGGGGCACTACTGAGCAAGAGTAATGCAAGTAGATAGAGTCCTCCTATAAAATAATAGATATGGAACCATCTTCCTGAGGCTGCATCTGCATCATCAATAAAATAGCTAAAAATGAAATAGCCCATTAAAATTCCAACCATGAAAAAGCTTTCCAGAAAATTCATGAAACTGATGTGTTCTTTTTCTCCTTTGGTGATTAAACCAATACTGCCAAATACGGAAATTTTAGTTAGAGCGAAACTGGCCCCGGTAACTGCAAAAAGCAATTTGATCGCAATAAAGGTTTTAACGGAAGGGACCAGAAAGCATGCAAGGGCTACTGCAGTCAGACCAATTTGCATAGACTTTTTATATCCGATACGGGTGATGAAAGATGCAACTAAAAAGGAAACAACGGCTATGGTGATG